>CAUYTZ010000178.1:0-16650 GCA_963575695.1 uncultured Gammaproteobacteria bacterium
CCCCCCCCCCCCCCCCCCCCCCCCCCCCCCCCCCCCCCCCCCCCCCCCCCCCCCCCCCCCCCCCCCCCCCCCCCCCCCCCCCCCCCCCCCCCCCCCCCCCGGGGTCTGGGGCAGAGCCCCTGGCGGAGTCTGGGGCAGAGCCAGCAACAAGGTCTTGTGGGGCTCCGCCCCACACCCCGCCGGGAAGGGGCCAGCCCCTTCCCGGACCCATCCCATTTACTTTTTTTACTTTTATTTCAACTTCCCGGTTTGGGCGGCAGTCCAATCGCGGAAGCGATACATTTTTAGCCTCAGGCGAGAGGATCCGGTCCGAACCGGTTTTCACCCTGGGTTCCACGATGAAACAGCATAACCAAACTCGGCCACAGGTTGATCAGCGGCACCAACATTAACCAAACAAAGTGCCCAGATTTATCCAGGTCGTGGGACCGCTTAACCATCAGCGCCACACCCGAAAATGACATCACCAACAAAAGAATGATGGCCGGGATTCCCGAAAGATATGCGGAATCTCCGCCGTCTTCTACCGCAGTTCCGATCAACAACATACTTCCTAGAATAGTGGCGGCACCAAGTAAAATATTTGCGACAAAGTAACGACGACGATTAACACGACCTTTAAAAGAGAATAGAAGATGGCTAAGATGGCCATCGGCGAATAGCGGCGTCGAATCTGAATGCATCATTTCCTCCTGTTTTTGCGAACATCTACACTAGAACAAACTTGGCTGCCGCCATCAACCAAAAGAAACGGGGGGCCAAAGCCCCCCGTTCTTATTTAACCAACCTCACCGACTATTGTGCTCAGTGTGCGGCCAACATGGCCAGAAGCAGCAGGGCGACAATGTTGGTGATCTTGATCATCGGGTTGACCGCCGGACCGGCGGTGTCCTTGTAGGGGTCGCCGACGGTGTCACCGGTCACCGCCGCCTTGTAGGCGTCGGAACCCTTACCACCGTGGTGGCCTTCTTCAATGTACTTCTTGGCATTGTCCCAGCAGCCGCCGCCAGCGGTCATCGAGATGGCGACGAACAGGCCGGTCACGATCGTGCCCAGCAGCATAGCGCCCAGGGCACTGAAGGCGTGCGCCTGACCGGCAATGGCATTGATCACGAAGTACAACACCACCGGCGACAACACCGGCAGCATCGACGGGATGACCATTTCCTTGATCGCGGCCTGAGTCAGCATGTCAACCGCGCGGCCGTAGTCTGGCTTGGCGGTTCCTTCCATGATGCCCGGGATTTCCTTGAACTGACGGCGGACTTCCACCACCACCGAACCGGCGGCGCGGCCGACCGCAGTCATGCCCATGGCACCGAACAGATACGGCAGCATACCGCCGATCAGCAGGCCAACCACGACATACGGGTCTTGCAGTTCAAACTTAACCGACAGGTTGGGGAAATAGTGGCCCAGATCCTGAATGTAGGCTGCGAACAACACGATCGCCGCCAGACCGGCCGAACCAATGGCGTAGCCCTTGGTGACCGCTTTGGTGGTGTTGCCGACCGCATCCAGGGCATCGGTGGTTACACGGACGCTTTTGTCCAGACCCGCCATTTGGGCGATGCCGCCGGCGTTGTCGGTGACCGGACCATAGGCATCAAGCGCCACGATCATGCCGGCCAAAGCCAGCATCGTGGTTGCCGCCAAGCTGATGCCAAATACGCCGGCCAGCTTGTAGGAAAGGATGATGGCGATGCAGATCACCACCGCCGGAGCGGCCGTGGCTTCCATCGACACCGCCAAACCCTGAATCACGTTCGTGCCATGGCCCGTTTCCGAAGCCTTGGCGACGCTGCGCACTGGACGGTACTCGGTCGAAGTGTAGTATTCGGTGATTACAATCAGCAAGCCGGTCAGAGCAAGACCGACCATCGAGCACAGGATCATCTTGAAGCCGGTGATGGAGCCACCGCCTTCCATCACAAGCTGCTTGCCGAAACCAAACATGCTCCCGGTTACGATCACGATCAGCACTGCGGAAATACCGGCAGTGGCGATGACGCCCCGATAGAGGGCCTTCATGATCGCGTTGTCCGGGCCGAGCTTAACGAAGAAAGTGCCAGCAACCGAGGCCAGGATGCACACGCCGCTCACGAGCAGCGGGTAGAGCATCATGCTCTTGGCAGTATCACCGGTGAAGAAGATGCCAGCCAGCAACATGGTGGCAACGATGGTCACGGCATAGGTTTCGAACAAGTCAGCAGCCATGCCGGCACAATCGCCGACGTTGTCGCCGACGTTATCCGCGATCACCGCTGGGTTGCGCGGGTCATCTTCCGGAATTCCGGCTTCAACCTTACCAACCAGATCCGCACCGACGTCCGCACCCTTGGTAAAGATGCCACCGCCCAGACGAGCGAAGATCGAAATCAGCGAAGCACCGAAGCTGAGTGCGACCAGGGCCACCAGCATTTCACGCTGAGGAACCCCGACGACGGACAGGAACCAGAAATAGCCGGTTACGCCGATGATGCCGAAACCGACCACCAACAGGCCAGTGATCGCACCGGCCTTGAAGGCCACGTCCAGCGCCGGAGCCAGGCCGCTCTGAGCGGCTGCGGCGGTACGCACGTTGGAGCGCACCGACACATTCATGCCGACGTAGCCGGCGGCACCCGACAGCACTGCGCCGACGATAAAGCCCCCTGCGGCGTAGCCGCCGAGGACAGCGCCGAGAAGCAGCAGGATCACCACGCCAGCGATGGCAATGGTGCTGTACTGACGATTAAGATAGGCCCCAGCGCCTTCCTGGATGGCACCGGCAATCTCCTGCATGCGTTCGGTACCGGCGCTCATCGCCATCAACTGCTTTCCGGTGTGCACGCCATAAGCGAGCGCCGCCAGACCGCAGAGGAGGACGAATAGAATTCCGATGGTCATCGGCTTCCCCCAATTAAATCTTGTTGATCTTGGTAACAGCCCATGCCGGCGACGGTCACGCCGGGCCGGAGGGTGTCGCAATCGGCCCACCATGCCCAAGTAGCGCCGCTATTGCAACCGTCGCAGCAATCAGGTTGACCAAAAACCATCAGATTTTTGTTCGCTCGCAAGCCAGACGGCCAGGCCAGTATAGGCCAGTGGTGTTAACGGCTTACAGTTTGCGCTGCAAAACGGTTTGAATTAAGACATCCCGTACCGTTTCCTCGCCCAAAACTCTGCGTGCGGCCACAACCAATTTGGCCTTCAGAACCGAAGGAATCAGGATCTCTCCGGCCATCGCTTGACCATCGCCGATCGCAGCGTAAACCGCGCTCAAGAGGGCATCGTAAAGAAATGCGCGCTTTCTTTCTGCGTCCAGTTTTTTTGCTTCCGGCATCTCCACGGACACAACCACGCTAATAATCTGCGTAACTCGGTTGGTACCAATCAGTGAGACCACAAGTGGCTGAACTTTAACAAATATTATCGGTTCCTCTGGTGGCTTGGGCGGCTCCTTGACTTTTTCTTCGCCTTCAGGCTTAGGCGCATAATAAGTGGTATAGAAATAATAACCGCCACCGCCGGCTCCACCGAGCAGCACCAGCCCGAGCACAAGCATGATAATCAGTTTCATTGCCGTTTCCAATTCCTGGTGCCAGGCACGGCCCGGTCCCGACTATCCGTTTCAAAAGATGCGTTTTTCAACCTTCTCAACATTCCGGTTGTCATATCACGTCCGTATCCCTAAATCGGGCGTAGAAGATCAGCCTGCGCCGTGATTCCGGCGTACTCAGGGTCGCGCCGCATGCCCCGTACCGATTTGTTTCCCGCGATCGAACCCTATCAAACCGGGATGCTGCGGGTAGACGATCCCCATGTGCTTTATTGGGAGCAATGCGGCAACCCCTTCGGAACTCCGGCCCTGTTCCTGCACGGTGGCCCCGGTGCCGGATCATCGTCCACCCACCGCCGCTTTTTCGATCCGGATCATTACCGGGTGGTGCTGGTTGACCAGCGTGGCTCCGGTCGCTCGACTCCGCTGGGCTGCGTCGAGGCCAACAGCATTGATTACCTGATCGCCGACCTGGAGCGGTTGCGACTCAGCCTGAAGATCGAGCGCTGGCTTCTCTTCGGTGGTTCTTGGGGCAGCACGTTGGCGCTAGCCTATGCCCAAACCCACCCGAAACGGTGTTTGAGCCTGATACTGCGCGGTGTGTTTCTCATGCGGCGGTCGGAGATTGACTGGTTTTTGAACGGGATGCGCCTGTTTCATCCCGAGGCATGGAAACGCTTCGCCAGTTTCGTTCCGGCCGCTGAACGCCACGATCTGCTCGAAGCTTACTGGCGGCGGCTGGATCATCCTGACCCAGCAATTCGTATGGCGGCAGCGCGATCGTGGAGTCTGTATGAGGGCAGTTGTTCGACGGTGGTGCCCAATCCAGACCTGCCGACGGTAGCTGGGGAGGATGTTCATGCGCTGGGGCTGGCGCGACTCGAAGCCCACTATTTCCGTGCCAATTTGTTTCAGCCGGATTCGTTGCTGCTCGACCGGATTCCACTTATCCGTCATCTGCCGGCGATAATTGTTCAAGGTCGCCACGATATCGTCTGTCCAATCGTTACCGCCGACGAAGTTTGCCAACGCTGGCCCGAGGCCGAGTATCGGATCATCCCTGGTGCCGGTCACTCGGCCATGGAACCGGGAATTCGTGCGGCGCTGATTGCCGCCACCGAACGGTTTAAGGAGCTTAGATGAACCGGCTCCAGATCGCTTGGCGGCGCGGTGTCGGTGTGATCGCGCTTGTTTGTCTGGTGAGCGCCGCCGGAGCGGGGCAGGCCCAGGTGTTGCCTGGAGCCAAGCCCGGTTACCCGAGTCCATCTGCCCTCGACCCGAAGGTTGTCACCGCCCCTCGCGCCGCACGGGATGATGCGCCGGTGCCGCGCTCGGCACCGCGCGCGGTGGTGCGGGCCGAGGTGCTGCCGCGCCAAAGTCCCAATGGACAGGTTACCTGCCTGTTTGAAGCCGCCGTCGGCCTGCGTCCACTGGATACAACAGCCTGGACCGCCAGTTGCGAGCAGCCGTTTACGATTGTGCCGGAACTACCATGAGCCGCCGGGCATGTCTTAGCACAGATCTATTCGAACTCAACCAGAACCTGGTTAACCTTAACGCCATCGCCCTCGACGACTTTAATCGCCTTAACCTTTCCGGCCACCGGTGCCGTGACATTAGTTTCCATCTTCATTGCTTCCAGCACCATGATCAGGTCATCCGGCTGCAACTGTTGACCGGGTTGAGCCTTGATTCTGATGACCACCCCAGCCACCGGACTGCGGCAGACATGGGCTTCGTCCACCGGTGGTGTCGCCGGCCCTGCGGCTGGGGCGGGTGCGCTTGGTGGGACGTGAAGCGAGCGCAAAGTTGAAGGCGGCGCGTGGGGGGGAAGATAACCGCGCGGGCGCGGCGCATAATCCTCCTCAACGATTTCTACCTCCAGTTCATAGTTTTTTCCATCGATGCCGATTTGTAGTTTCAAGGTGGAAACTCCTTTCGCTGAATCGCGGAACTCAACCCTTCATCTCGCGTAGGCCCCATCTAGCGCAGGCGACGCAGATCATGAGAGGCGGCTTGAACGAAAACCCGGCCGTGTTGTGCCCAAGGGTTGGCAGTATCATAGGTTGTTTGCACCAGCCTCGCCGAGCGGATTTTGACCTTTTTCCCCAGAAAAGCGGTAATCGTCGCTGCCATGATCACCAAAGTCTCGGGGCTGACTTCTTCGGTTGATTGGGCGGCAGCGGACCGCTCAGTTTGAATCGTCGCCAGAGCCGCCTTCAACTCGGCGATTTCCGCCATCATCTGGTGCCGCAACTCTTCGACCGCCCGCATCGCTTGGTCTGCCGTCACCTCGGACATCTCGTGTTCCTTTCACCAAACCTAGCTTTCGGCGACCAGGGGCTTTGCCCCTGGACCGACTTCATTTGGGACGAAGCCCCCGAGTTGACGACCGTGAAGTCACAGTGGAATCAGACCGTGCTTCTTGGGCGGCCGCGATTCACGCTTGGTGCTCAAGCTTTCCAGCGCCAAGGCCAGAAATTTTCTGGTTTCCGAAGGCTCAATCACGTCGTCCACCAACCCACGACTGGCGGCGACATAGGGATTGGCGAAGGAATCCCGGTAAAGGTCGATCATCTCTTTGCGCTTGGCACCCTTGTCTTCCGAAGCGTCGATCTCCTTACGAAAGACGATTTCAGCCGCCCCTTCGGCACCCATAACCGCCACTTCCGCCGTCGGCCACGCCACCACCCGATCCGCGCCCAAATCCTTGCCGCACATGGCCAGATAGGCACCGCCATAAGCTTTACGCAAGATTACCGTAATCTTTGGCACGGTTGAGGCTGAATAGGCGAACAACATTTTGGCACCATGACGAATAATGCCACCGTATTCTTGTTCGACACCGGGTAGAAAACCAGGCACATCCACGAATGTAACCAAGGGAATATTAAAGGCGTTGCAAAAACGAATGAATCGCGCCGCCTTATCGGAGGAGTTGATGTCGAGAGCACCTGCCATGACGCAGGGTTGGTTGGCGACGATACCAACCGATCGCCCCTGAATCCGGGCGAAGCCGATCACGATGTTCGGCGCAAAGCCGGGTTGGATTTCCATGAAATCCTGATAGTCAACCAACCGCAACAGAACCGGGCGCACATCATAGCCCTGCTTCAGATCGACCGGAATCGCGTCGTTCAAGTCAGGGTCGGAGTCGATTGATTCACGAAAGGGCAGTCGGGGCGGATCTTCAAGGTTGTTCGAAGGCAGGAAGCTCAACAACCGCCGGCACAAATAGACGGCATCCTCGTCATCTTCCGCAACCAGATGAACCACACCGGAAATATTCATCTGAGTCAAAGGGCCGCCCAGTTGTTCCGCGCTGACCACCTCTCCAGTGACCTGTTTGATCACCTGTGGCCCGGTGATGAACATTCGGGCTTGTTTGGTCTGAATGATGAAATCGGTCAACGCCGGGCTGTACGAAGCGCCGCCAGCGCAGGGGCCGCAAATCAGCGAAATCTGCGGCACCGACCCGGACAGCATGACGTTGTAATAGAACACCTTGCCATAGCCAGACAGACTACCGATGCCTTCTTGAACCCGTGCGCCACCGGAATCATTGATGAAGATGAATGGCGAACCGGTTTTCAGTGCCAGTTGCTGCATTTCAGCGACCTTGACGCTGTGGACCTCGCCGGCAGCCCCCCCTGATACCGTAAAATCCTGACTGGCCAGATGCACGGTCTTGCCGTCAACCTTCGCACAGCCGGTAACAACACCGTCCGCAGCCAATTCTTTGTGGCCCATACCAAAGGCGGTGCAGGTGTGCTGCGCGAAGAGGCCGATTTCTTGGAAACTGCCCTCATCGACCAGCTTGGCCACCCGCTCGCGCGCGGTCAGCTTGCCGGCGGCATGTTGCTTGTCGATTTGTGCTTGTCCGCCGCCCAGCTCTAGCCGCGCCCGCCGGGCGCGTAGCCCGACGATTCTCTCGCCAAGGGTCTTGGGTGCGTGCGATCCATGTTTCGACATCGTTTGCCTCTCCCCGAATTCCGGTCTTCGGAATTCCGATCACGTCCGGCCGAAAACCGTCTCAGGCCCCAGGCGCTACGGTAACCTTGTGTTCCTTGCCGTAAAGCGACACCACATAAGTTACCGGCGCCGCCAAACGGACCGGGTTTACACCGGTATTGGCATCCCCATCCGGCTTCTTTGGGGCGGCGACAACGTCCTGTGGCTTCGGCATGTCCTTGCCCAAATTCTTGGGGCCTTCCGGACGACTTTTGAAGAACTTGGCCGCAACTTGTGGAAACATGGCATAGGTCAGCACATCTTCGTCGCTGCCGTCACAGTTCTCCACCGCAAGGGCTTCCGTACGCAGCGTTTCCCATTCCGGCTTCAGCAAATTGGCCGGACGGCCCGTAATCACCGGCTTCTTAGCATGGGCTTCGGCCTTGGCCAGAACTTCGGGATTCTTTTCACCCAAAGTTGTGCCGTAGTAACCGAGCATCAGGTCGGCAAACTCACCGGTCATCACCTTGTACCGACCCATCAAGACGTTGAACACGGCTTGCGTGCCCACGATCTGACTGGACGGAGTGACCAGCGGCGGAAAACCGCTGTCGGCTCGGACCTTGGGCACTTCTTCCAGCACTTCTTGCAGTCGATCGCCGGCACCCTGGCCTTTAAGTTGGCTTTCCATGTTGGAAATCATGCCGCCCGGAATCTGACTTTTGAAAATTTCGGTATCGACACCGGTAAAATCACTCATGAATTCGCGATAGCGGTTACGAATGCGGGCAAAGTGGGTCTTGACCTTCAGCACCCTTTCTTTATCGACTCTGGTTTCAAAGCCGGTCCCTTCCAGCATTTCGATGAGCGCTTCAGTTGGATTGTGTCCCGATCCCAGTGCCAGCGAACTGATTGAAGTATCGACGATGTCGCAACCGGCTTCAATCGCCTTCATCAGTGAAACCAAAGTCACACCGGTGGTGGCGTGAGCATGAACGTGAATCAGGGTGTCCTGGCCGCACTTGTCCTTGATGCCTTTGACCAGATCATAGGCCGGCTGCGGCTTGAGCAGCGCCGCCATATCCTTGATGCAAATCGACGCGACCCCCATGTCTTTGAGGTGCTGGGCCATATCGATAAAGGCATCAATCGTGTGAACCGGGCTGACAGTGTAACAGATGGTGCCCTGGGCATGTTTACCGGTCTTATTCACGGCGGCAATCGCGGTTTTCAAATTCCGCAAATCATTGAGTGCGTCGAACACCCGGAACACGTCCATGCCGTTTTCGGCCGCCTTATTGACAAACCGCTCAACCACCGCGTCTTCGTAGTGGCGATAACCGAGCAGATTTTGCCCACGCAGGAGCATCTGCAACTTGGTCTTGGGCAGCAATTTACGAAATTGACGCAAACGCTGCCATGGATCTTCGTTTAGAAACCGGATACAGGAATCAAAAGTTGCGCCACCCCAGCATTCCAAAGACCAGTACCCAGCATTATCCAATTCCTCACAGGCTGGAACCATATCTTCCATCGCCATTCGCGTGGCCAGCAGGCTTTGGTGCGCATCCCTCAGAATCACATCAGTGATTTCTATTGTGCGTCCCATGTGCGTTCCTTTTCAATTCCGCTGAATTAAGTGTGTTGGTTCTGCTGATCTTTTCGATGCCGATGCAAGTTACGTCGCTTCACTTCCAACCCAACCACAGGGGTCTGCCTGCGGGAGCACTGGTGCCCTTTTCGGTGCCGACGACGGCACGATGACACCGCATCATTAGCCACTGAGTGGATGGTGTCAACATCAGGCTCCGCCACTTTCACCCTCGGTGTCACCACCGCCCAAACCAAAGAAGTCCAACTGCCAGCGCATCTCGGCTTCGTTCATCGGATAGTCGCTACCGCCACGGGGATTAAGCGCTTTCTGCGGCGGAATCTGCGCCAGACGGACCTGAATTTCGCGGGCAAAGCGCATCGACAGCCCAGCCTTCCACACCAGCGATACCACCGGCCGCGGGGTATGGGTGCCGAGTATCCGTTCCACGGTGTCCTGTGGCGCTCCGGCTCGTTCGGCCAGGGCCGCTAACACGAACGGCCGTTCGCCCCCGGTCAGGGCGGCGGCGATGGTCGCCTCGTCCAATTTGCCTTCCTTGGCCAAACGGCGGACCCGTTCGATCGGCGACTCGCCAACCTTTTCTTTTTCCTTTCCCTTCTCTTTCCCCTTGTCCGGCCCGGCGGCGGCCGCCGCCGCTTCAATGCTGCCAGCCGCCGCCGCCGCCGCCTCAATGCTACCGGGGGCGGGGCTACCGGGGGCGGATCCACTGGGGGGAGAGCCGCCGGCTTGTCCTGCCGTAGCGCTGTTGCGGTCAATGCGTTGGCGGACGGCGTTGGCCACTTCAAGTGCGACGGCTGGGCCAAGATCGGTTCGCGCCTGAAGTTCGCGCAGCAGGGAATCGGCTACGAACGAGGCCAGACGCGCCGCAGCACGCGCTGGCAGTCGCGGCCGGCGCACCAACGGCGCATGCCACGGTTCGTGCTGGGGAGCCCGTTCGATGATCCGGTCCAGGGTTTCTTCGCGAATCTGGGCGCTGGCGTTGGCCAACAGTACCGTGACTGCGGCGGTGTCATCACTGGTGGCGATGGCCTCGGCGATGATCGGCGAAACCCCGGCCCGTTTGGCAATCGCCGACAAGGCACCATCGGGTGGACCGCCGATGATGATTTCCAACAGGTCTTCGTCGGTTAGAATCGGCGAGTGACGCAGTACCGGGCCAGATACGTTCAATTCGATGTCGCGCGCCAAGGTGCTGATCACCGAATGGGGGGCGTCGGCGTAGTTTTTCAACTCCTCGGCCAGAATCGTACGGACCTCGGCCGCTTGATCCCGGGCCAGAGTCTCCAGGATTTCCAGCGTCAGCTTTTCCAACTGGCCCAGGCGTTCGGGCGGCAGGGACGGCAGCAACTGGGCCAGCTTGCGCGCCAAACCGCCGCGCACCCCGGCGTCACTGTCGCGTGACAGCAGCGCGTCGGCTTGGCGCGGCGTGCTGGGGTTGACGGCGATCGCCCGCCGGACATCGCCAGTGGCGTCGCTGGCCAAGTAATAGAGTAGCTCCGGACGGGCACCGGCATGAGCGGCGACTTTTAGCCGCTCCTTGGGATCGGGACTTTGCAGCAGCCGTTTTGCGATATCGAAGTTAAGCGGTTCCGGGGGGGGGGGAGTCGATCTTGGATGGGTCATGGCTGGGGCTGTGTTTCAAACGACGATGATTCGGTGCCTGTGGCGGTGTCTGTGGCTGGAAGTCGGATTGGGTCTGGGGCCAGGGCATAGCCGCCCTTACCACGCGACTTGGCCAGGTACATCGCACCATCAGCTCGGTCAATCAGAGCCTTGGCGGTTTCGTTATAACCAGAGCGGTGGATGGCGAGACCGATCGACAGCCCGAGCGGCTTTTCCGGCGAGGCCGACAGGTGGCGCAACTCGCGAATACCGGTCAACAGGCGCTCCGTGACCATGATCGCCTGTTCTTCATCGCAGCGTCCCAGCCACAGCACGAATTCGTCGCCGCCCATCCGGCCGGGCAAATCACCCGGGCGCACGCCGGAGGTCAGCAATGAACCCAGCGCCTTCAGCACCGCATCGCCCTGCTGGTGGCCGTGCCGGTCATTAACCGCCTTAAAATTGTCCAGATCGATGTAAAAGAGGGCTGAAGGGCCGGCGTCGGTGCGCTCGACCTGTTCCGCCAGCCGCTCCAAAAAGGTCCGCCGGTTGAACAGGCTGGTCAGGCCATCGCGTTCCGACAGCCGACGTAGTCGCTCCTGATAGGCGAGGTGGGCGTGGGCGATGCCCAGGCGGTCGGCAACGCCGATCATCAGGTTGCGGTCGTCCTCGTCCCAGGTGGCCTCGTCCGCCCGTCGCCACACGCACAAGACGCCGTTGATCGCCTGCTGATAGCGGGTGCGTGCGGCCAAAACCTGAAGCCCACCAATCTCTTCCATCCACAGCTCGTTGACCGGCTCCGGCGTCGCCAGCCGAGCCACGACCATATCCACCGTCGGTGCGCCCGGGCTGGGCGGAGCCACGTCTTCCGGTGGGGCCCCGAATTCGGCTTCCATCCGCATGCCGGCCTCGGCCCCGGCCTCGCCGCTGCGGTAAATTCGGCAGCCATCGGCGCTCAATGCCCGGGTGGTCTGGGCGGCGGCGTTGCGCAATGCCTGAGTAACGTCCAGCCGGTTGCTGAGCGTGTTGACGATATGGCCGAGCAGTAACTCCCGATTGCGCACCCGGGCCAGTTCCTGAGTGCGAATCACCTGGTCGGTCTGGTCGCTGCACACGCCGCGAGACCCGAGCCAGTCACCGTCGGCACCGCGCAACGGCATGGCCGAGGCCGACAGGCTTACCGGGCTGCCATCGGCGGAACGCAACCACACTTCAACCCGTTCGATCGGGGTTTGAGTGTCGAACGGTAGTGCCAGATCCCCCCATTCGGGTAGGGTGAATTCGCTGGGGTGGTGGCCGATCAGATCGGCCACGGCATAGCCGAGCGCACCGCGCGGGCTGACGAAGGAAAACCGGCCGTCGGGACCGGTTTCCCAGGCGAAGTCGCTGGAAACTTCGACCAAATCCTTATAGCGCTGGCGAGATTCGGTCAGGGTCAGCCGGAGTTGTCGTTCCAGGGTGGCGTCGCGGCCGAGCAGCAGGCACCAGCCTTCCGGCAACGGTACCACCATCCATTCGATCACCACCATGCCGGCCGCAGTCAGTACCGGCACCGAGCGCGAGGCGGATAGGCCCCCGGCCGCTGCCCCCAGCCAGCCGGAAAGGTCGTCCCACCAGCTACGGTCTCCGGCCAGCAAACCTTCCGCAGCCTGATTGAGTGCGACGATGCGATTGTCGGTATCGATTCGCAGTGCCGGTCCCGGATAGCTTAAAACCACATCGTTCAGAGCCGAGCCGTAAGCGGCGGAATCTGGCTCGGAATATGGGCCGGACGACGAAGCGGATGAGGAGGGGGGTTCGGTCACGGGTGATCCCGGTTGACGCAGTAGATTTCCATGCGGTTACAAGCTGCCTTCCGCTAAAACTTTCGTCAACGGCCTTAAGCGCTATGCTGAAAACTATTAAGGCCTTGCCTCTCCGCCGATGGTTGTACGAACTGGAAAGATGGTTTACGGGGGTGGTCGGGACACTGTTTACGGCCACGAGTTTACCCGCCCATGTCGGCCACCGCTTTTGAATATGCCCGCAGCCTGCATCGGGCCGAGAGGCTAGCCGAAGCCGCCGCCGGTTATCGGGCGATTCTGGCAACGTGGCCGGGCCATGTTGAATGCCTGCACCTGCTGGGCGTGGTTGCTTATCAGCAAGGCAAGCACGAGGAAGCCGAGGCGTTGATTGGTCAGGCTTTGGTGATCGATCCGAACAACGCGCGTGCGCACTACAATTTGGGCAATGTGCTGTGGGTTGTGGAGCGGCTACGGGAAGCGGCTGTGGCTCATGTTCGGGCCTTGGAGATCGACCCGACACTAAGTGAGGCGGTATCGGCATTGGCGACGCTGGTGCCAGCGTTGCTTAACCAGGGCCACGCGACCGAGGCGGTTTTGGCTCTGCGCCAAGCTCTGGCCGCAGGTGGCGACTCCCCAGAGCTACTCTACAATCTGGGGGTGGCTTTTCAGGCCAAAGGTGATCAGGCCGAAGCCGCGGCCTGTTATCGTAAGGTGCTGGCGGTAGAACCGGATTTGATCGAGGCGGAAATTAATCTAGGTGCCGCGCTTCAGGCTTTGGGCGAGGGCGAGGCGGCGCTGAATCATTTTCGCCGTGCGCTCGGCCTTGATGGCGAGCGGGTTGAAGCCCGGCTGGCACTGGGTGCGACCCTGCATGGGTTGGGCCGACCGGCGGACGCTGAGACCGAAGCGCGGCGGGTGCTGGTCCGCCATCCCGACCACCCGCAGGCATTGTATAATCTGGGTTCGGCGCTGCTGGCTCAAGATCGCCATCAGGAAGCCGGGATTCACTTGCGTCGTTCGGTCACTCTGGATGCCACCAACCCCGATGCTTGGAACAATCTGGGTCTGGCGCGCGAGGCGTTGGGGCGCCATGCCGAAGCCGCCACCTGTTACCGGCGTGGGCTGGAGTTGCGTCCGGGCGATGTCGGGCTGTCGCTCAACCTGGCCGGTGCCGCTTATCGCCTGCATCTGGTCAATCCTGAAGCGACTCAAGGCCTAGCCGAATACTGGTTAGCGGCGCATCCGGATGATCCGGTGGCCCGGCACGCGGTGGCGGCGCTGACCGGCCGCGACCCGCCGCCGCGCTGTTCCGATGCTTATCTGGGGCGTTTGTTCGATCACTTCTCGCCCCGCTTCGACGAGCAATTGGCCGCCACCGGCTACTGTGGCCCGGCCCTGATCGAGGCTCTATTGCGCCGGTCCTTGCCGCCGCCGGGCCGCACCTTGGCGGTACTGGATGCTGGCTGCGGTACCGGCTTGTGTGCGTCGATCCTACGCCCCTACGCCCGCACCCTGGATGGCGTGGATTTGTCGCCGCAAATGCTGGAAAAAGCCAAGCAACTTAGCTTGTACGACACCTTGACCGTGGCCGAAATCACCGCTTATTTGCAATCCCGGCCGGAAGCGTTCGACCTGATCGCGGCCGGTGACGTGCTCTGTTACCTGGGCGATCTGGAGCCGCTGATCGTCGCGCTCGCCGCCGCTCTGCGTCCGGGGGGCTGGACTGCGGTCACGGTGCAGGTGTTCGGGGAAGATGCCGTCGCCCCGGATGTTCACCTGGAGGCACACGGTCGCTACCGGCACGCGCCGCGTTATCCGCGTCGTCTGCTTGCGGCCCATGGCCTGACCGTGGTTGCGGAAGAGCGGGCGACTCTGCGCTGGGAACTGGGGCAAGCCGATCCTGGTCAGGTTTTGCTTGCAATCCGGGAGCCGTGACGGAGCTGAGTTCTCGGCGGCGTGCCGCTAATCGGAATCACCTGCCGTCGCGCTTGGGTTTCTGTTAGTATGTCCCATCTACCCTTGGGAAGCCGCCAATGATGCCGCCCAGCTCACAGCTTCGTTTGGCTTTCGTTGCTGCCGCCACGCCCGAGGCACGGTCGGCCTATGCTCGACTGAGCCGGTTGTACGGCACGGTTCCACTCGATCAGGCCGACGCTGTCGTCACGCTTGGCGGCGATGGCTGTTTGCTCGAAGCCCTACACCGCTCGCTCGCGGCGGTGCCCGATCGTCCACCACCGGTTTATGGACTTAACCTGGGTTCGGTCGGTTTTCTGCTTAATCCTTATGATCGGGAGGCGGTGGAGAGGAATGGCGAGTTGCTCGCACGGGTGGCGCGAGCCCAGCAGGTGGCGCTGCATCCGTTGCGCATGGTTGTGACCACTGCTGGTGGACGGCAGCGGGAAGCGCTGGCGGTCAACGAAGTGTCGCTGTTCCGTCAGACCCGCCAGACGGCCAAGCTGCGAGTGACCATCGATGGCGTGGAGCGGTTGCCGGAACTGATTTGTGATGGCGTGTTGGTTTCAACCGCCGCTGGCAGCACGGCCTATAACCTGTCGGTGCATGGGCCGATTCTGCCGTTGGGATCGGAGATCCTGGCCCTGACTCCGATCAGCGCCTTTCGCCCACGGCGCTGGCGTGGTGCCTTGCTGCGCCATGACGCCCGTATTATCGTGGAGGTGCTGGAGCCAGAAAAGCGCCCGGTCAGTGCCGTGGCCGATTCGACCGAAGTGCGGGATACGGTGCGGGTGGAAGTTGCGGAAGATCGTTCGGTGACGCTGACTCTGCTGTTCGATCCGGAATGTAATTTGGAAGAACGGATTCTGGTTGAGCAGTTCCAGCAGTAACCGGGTTCGTTGTCGGCTTGGCTGATGCGGCCTTGTCCGGACGTTCAGAAAAAACGATAAAATTTTCCGTCAAGAATTCCCTTGACCCCTCTTGTGCTCCGTGTGAGCATAAGCTATCTTATGCTCAAGAAGAGCATATCAGGTTAAGGGACCGAATTCAGGGGGCGACGGATCACCGCTCCTGGGTTTGCCAGGAAGTTAAATGGGTTGAACAGGTTAAGCGGAAGAGGTGAGGTCATGCCCCTCGATAGCGAATTGCACTACACTCCAGAGATCGCCCATGCCACGGCACCGCTTTATGAGCGGGTGAAGCGGGTGATCCCCGAAATCGAATGGCCGTTCCACGCGCCTTATGTGGCTGCGATCAACCGCTTGAAGCAACAGCAAAACGCGGTGATTCTGGCCCACAACTATATGACGCCGGAAATCTTCCACTGCGTCGCCGACATCGTGGGCGACTCGTTGGCGTTGGCGCGCAAGGCGGTGGAAACCCGGGCCGGGGTAATCGTGCTGGCTGGGGTTCACTTTATGGCCGAAACCGCCAAATTGCTCAATCCCGACAAGGTAGTGCTGATTCCAGACGCCGAGGCCGGCTGCTCGCTGGCCTCATCGATCACGCCCGAAGACGTGCGCGGATTGCGTGCGCAATATCCCGGCGTGCCGGTGGTGACCTATGTCAACACCTCGGCCGCAGTCAAGGCCGAGTGCGACGTGTGCTGCACCTCGGGCAACGCGGTCGAGATCGTCGAGAGCCTGGGCGTGCCGCAGGTGATCTTCGTCCCTGATGGTTATCTGGCGCGCTATGTCGCGAGCAAGACCAAGATTGAGATCATCCGCTGGGAAGGTCGGTGCGAGGTGCATGAGCGCTTCAGCGGCGCGCAGATCAGGGATTATCGGCAAAACTTTGACCGGTTGACGGTGATCGCTCACCCCGAATGCGGGCCGGATGTGTTGGCGGAGGCGGACTTTGCCGGCTCGACCGCGCGCATGGCTGAATTTGTTGCCCAACGGCGGCCGGAGCGGGTGTTGCTGATTACTGAATGCTCGATGAGCGACAATCTGGCTGTGGAGTTTCCCGAGGTTGAGTTCGTGCGGCCGTGCAATTTGTGTCCGCACATGAAGAAGATCACCCTGGAGAAGATTTTTCGTTCATTGCAGACGCTGACGCCACGGGTGGAGATTGATCCGGCAGTGGCGGTTCCGGCACGTCGTGCGGTCGATCGTATGTTGGCGATTAAGTAGTGACGGCAACGTAACGCAGTTCAGAAGCTTCCAGGTTTCTGGATCCGCGTAACAAGGCTGGGAGGGTGACATGGG
>CAUYTZ010000179.1:0-2880 GCA_963575695.1 uncultured Gammaproteobacteria bacterium
ACCCCTCTTCGTAATCATGGTCGTAGCGGTAGCCTTTGTGGTACCCCAAATCCTTCATCAGTTTTGTAGGAGCATTGCGGATATGAAACGGTACAGGCAGTGAACCGCTTTTTCTGACCTCTGCCAAGGCTGAATCAATGCCGAGGTAGGATGCGTTTGATTTGGGCGCAGTGGCCAGGTAGGTAACAACCTGCCCCAGGATTATGCGCCCTTCTGGAAGTCCTATCAACTGGAAGGCCTGTAGCGCTGAGACAGCAAGCTGCAGCGCTCTAGGGTCGGCGTTACCGATGTCCTCCGATGCAAGGATTATCATCCGGCGCAAAATGAAAATAGGGTCTTCGCCAGCTTCCAGCATCCGGGCCAGCCAGTAAAGGGAGGCATCAGGATCGCTGCTGCGCATTGATTTGATAAATGCTGAAATGACGTTGTAGTGTTCTTCACCTCCCTTGTCATAAAGCAGCACTTTTTTCTGTAGTGCTTCCTGCACGGTCTCAAGGGTTATGCACTGCTGCCCGGTTTCTGTAAATACGGCTGCCACCTCCAGAGTATTGAGGGCAATACGGGCATCGCCGCATGCCTGTTCGGCGAGGACCAGAGTCGTTACCTGTTGGCGGTAAACGATGTCACGGCGTTGCTGGCGGCAGCGAAACAGGCGGGGGTGCCGGCGCTGGTGCTGGGTGCGGCCGGTGGCGACTCGTTGACCATTAACGACTTCGACGCCATTCCGGTAGAGCGTCTGCGCGCGGCCCATGAGGGCTGGCTGCCGGGTTACATGGCCGGTGGGGTAGAGTAAGAGCGTAACAGGAAAAGTAACGGTTTCCAAAGGCCTTTGGCGGGGATCCAGGGGGGCAGCGCCCCTTGGATGCCGGAGGCAAGGAAGGAACAAAACACAGATGATCGACAAGCAACTTTTTCAAAGCATCAAGTTGAATGGTTTGCTGTCCTTCGCCCCGGACAGCGAAGCATTTGAAATGACGCCGCTGAACGTGCTGATCGGTCCCAACGGCTCGGGCAAATCCAATTTAATTGAAGCATTTGAATTGCTGCGCGCCTTGCCGGTTGATATGGCCGCCGCGATCCGTCTGGGTGGCGGAATTGGGGAGTGGTTGTGGAAGGGGCATGGCGGGGATCAGATTGCCAGGATTGAAACGGCTATCGCTTTGCCCCCTCTTGATGGTCTGCTACGCTATTCATTGAATCTCGAACAACAAGGGCAACGCTTTCATGTCCTTTCTGAATCTGTGTTGAGCAAAAGAAACCTCACAAGAGGCAGGTTACGGGAGATCACAACCAATCGTTGTGAAGGTAGTATAATTCGGAAATCACATATCAAGAAAGATGAGGATATTAGTGATGATTATGAAATTCCGGATAATCAATCCATATTTTCTCAGATTAAAGGATATAATGATATAAATCAGGCAAGTAAAACTTTTAGCCAAATCCAGACCTTCCGGGAGTGGAGTTTTGGCCGGACCAGTCCGTTGCGCCGGCCGCAGGTGGCGGATGATCAGGCTGATCAACTTCTGCCCGATGCGCGCAATCTGGCGCTGGTCTTGAATGAGATACATCACAGCAACGGCGGCTTGCTGGACGGCTATATTCAACGCTTCTTGCCCCGCTTCAGGCGGCTGACCACCCGCATTCTGGGCGGCACGGTGCAGTTCTATCTGCACGAAGCCGGGCTGGATCAGCCGATTCCGGCCACCCGGTTGTCTGATGGTACGCTGCGCTTCCTGGCCTTGCTGGCGGCGCTTCATGCCCCAACGCCGCCGACACTGCTGTGCATCGAAGAGCCGGAGTTGGGCTTGCATCCGGATTCGCTGGCGCTGCTGGCCGAAATGCTGGTTGAAGCTTCCCAACGCATGCAACTGGTGGTCACCACGCATTCGGATGTGCTGATCTCGGCCTTGACCGATCACGTCGAGTCGGTGGTGGTGTGCGAGAACAACGGCCACGGCACCACCTTGCGCCGCTTGGATGCCGGGCGGTTGGCGGTCTGGCTGAAGGACTACAGTCTTGGCGATATTTGGCGAATCGGCGAGATTGGAGGCAACCTGTGAAGAGTTTATCGATCTATTTTGAAGGCGGCGGCGACAAGAGCGCGCAGCGGGCGACTTTGCGCCAGGGAATGAATGCTTTCCTCTCGTCGCTCAAAGATCAAGCGTGTGCGAAGCGTTGGCAATGGAAGCTGGTTCCTTGCGGCGGCAGGAGTCAAACCTTCGCGGCTTTTCAGAACGCGCGCAACCAAGCTTCAGAGAGTGAAATCGTTATTCTTCTGGTCGATGCCGAAGCGCCGATCACCGCGTCAACCCGCGTCGAGCACCTGCGCTTGCGTATCGGGGATGGCTGGGATCTCACGGGCGTGCCGGAAGACCATATTCACCTGATGGCCCAGGCGATGGAAGCCTGGATTGTGGCCGATCCCGAGGCGTTGGCTAAATACTATGGCCAGGGTTTTCAACGAAACGCCCTGCCCAAACGCGCTAATCTGGAGGAAGAGCCGAAGACCGACTGCGCCGATAAACTGGCCAAAGCCACCGAGAAAACTCAAAAGGGCGAGTATCATAAGATCAAACATGCGGGCGATCTGCTGGGGCGGATCTCTGAGCAAAAAGTCCGCGCCTACTGCCCGCATGCCGAGATCCTGTTCACAAAGGTTTGCGGATTGATCGAAACCCATTAAATCACCAGCGAGCGAAAGTTAGGGGGGCACCCCCGACCCTGACCAGGGCTTTGCCCTGGCCCCACTTTGTTTGAGACAGATTCGCTACCGGATAAGACAATCATGCCGATCGTCAACCGCATTGCCGCCTTTCACGACGACATGACCGCGTGGCGGCGTACGCTGCACGCTCAACCTGAACTGGCGTTCGAGGA
>CAUYTZ010000180.1:0-3475 GCA_963575695.1 uncultured Gammaproteobacteria bacterium
AGGTGATAGAACTCCTCCAAATAGAAGCTAAGTCTATCCTTAAGGATCTTCAGAATACCTGGCATAAGCTTATTGACAATAATAATCATCATTGTAAGGAGCAAAAGATTGTTTATTTCTTTGCTAACCGCGAACTGACCCTTCCCATGCGCTTCATCAACCCGCTTCGATGTCGGCTCTTCTGTTTTTGATGCTTCATCCTGTTCTTCAGACATCGGATACCCGCTCTAGCCGCGCGCAAGGAAACGGATGATGCTGTCTTCCAAATAAGTCAGCCAGAAGGTCATCATCGCCGAGAGGGTCAGGGCGAACAGGGCCAGGCCCAGCATAATTTGCGAAGAGGTGAAGATGAAAAACACCTGAATTTGCGGCGTCAGCTTCGCCAGGATGCCCAGTGCCAGGGCAAACATCAAACCAACGATCAAAAACGGTGCCGCCATCCGCGCACCCAAATTAAAACTGTCGCCGGTAACGCGAATGATGGTCATGGTCATGTCATGAATCGGCAGCGGACTGCCGGGTTTGAACACGCCGTAGCTGTCAACCACCGCAGTAATCAGCAAATGGTGGAGATCGGTGGCGAAGATGAGCAGCAGCCCCAGCCAACCGAGCAGAGCCCCGGGCAACGACCCCTGGCTGGCTAGGGCCGGGTTGAACACCGAAGCATTAGCCAGACCGGTGGTGGTGCCGATGATCATACCGGCCACTTCCAGTGCCCCCATCATAATTCGCGGAATCAAGCCCAGAAACAGACCAATGATGATTTCACTGTTAAGCAGGATGAGCAGCAAAAACGGCGACTCGGGCGATTTGGGCAGACTCGGAACCAGAACCGGCGTCACCAGGATACTGATCGCCAGACTGATCAGCAGCCGAGCCCGTGCTGGCACGAAAGCATCGCCAATGGTCGGCATAACCATAAACGCGGAGCCGATTCGGGAAAACACCACCAGCCAGGCAAAAATCTGTTCCGTTACAATCTGATTGAGCACGGCCCGCCTATCCCGAACCAAGGCCGATGCCGACGATACGGTCGGCGATCTTCTGCATGAAATCGATCAGATGCGCGATCATGTACGGCATCAGAAAAATCGCCGCACCAAACGTGACCAGCATTTTAGGCATAAAGGTCAGCGTGGGCTCGTTGATCTGGGTAACGGTTTGAAACAATGAAATTATCAACCCAACAATCATTTCAATGACCAGCATCGGTGCCGCAACCGCCAGCATAACCAGAATTGATTCCCGGCACAGCTCAATAACTTCAGTTTGGTTCATGACGTGACCGGCAATTCAAGAGATATTACCAGCCCCGATCACATTGGCATGCGCAGGATTTCCTGATAGGCGCTAATCACCTTATCCCGCACTGAGGTCACGGTTTGCAGCGTCATTTCGGCGTTGGTTACCGCATTAACCACTTCGGTCAAATCCGCCTTACCCACCACCGCTTGAGCCGACAGGTTTTCGCTTTTTCTGACCGTGGCGATGGCACCCTTGGCCGCTTGCTCCAGCACCTCGCCGAAACTCGGCCCATCGCCTTCGCGCGGGGCCATACCAACGGAAACTGGGCGGGTGGCGGCGGTGGAATAGGCGGCCAGGGCATTGGTGACGTTGGCGACCATCGGCTGGGTTTCCCATAAACGATAAGGCGGCGAACCGCTGGGCGAACTTGATGCCACGCCCTTGAAGCGACTTTAATCGAAAAATCGCTTCTGGTGCAGCGGACTGAACAGGTTACGAACGAATCAGCTCCACGGTCTTGGACAGCATCGACCGGGCCGCTTCGATCACCGCCATGTTGGCCTCATAAGAGCGCTGCGCTTCGCGCATATCCATGGTTTCAATGATCGAATTGACGTTGGGCAAAAGCACGTAACCGTCGGCGTCGGCGCTGGGGTGCGTTGGGTCGTAACGGCGCTGAAAATCGCTGCGATCGACCCCTACTTTTTCCACCTTAACCGTGCTGATACCCAAACTGCGATCCATCTCGTTTTTGAACGTCACCACCTTACGCCGATAGGGTAGATCACCAGGAGTTTCCGCTGTTGAATCGGCGTTGGCAACATTCTCCGCAATGACCTTAAGTCGGGTTCCCTGGGCCCGCATGCCGGCCGCAGAAACGAGCATCGCTTTGGTCAAATCCATGAACCACCTCCCCTAGCCCAATGCACGATCCCTATCCTAGCCTGTCCTAACCCCGATCGTGCCGATCAACTCCCGCGCGACAGCGCTTGACGGATCAAGCCGACATGTTTCTTGTACAAATTTGTAATCAGATTGAAATCTTGAGTGGTGCCGGAAACCTTGATCATTTGCTCTTCAATCACCACCGCATTGCCATCCGGCTTGGTTTCATAGGAATGGCGATCCTTTTCAACCTTGCCGGGGCCGGATTCATCGCGCCGTGACGACAGGTGTGCGCCGTTGGTCTGGTTCAGCTGAAGATGATGAGTTTGGGCCAACGCGGTCTTGAAGTCGAACGGTTTCAAATCGTATGGCTTATATTTGGGCGTATCGACGTTGGCCACATTTTCGGCCAAAACCTCCTGGCGCTGCGCCAGCCAGTCCATCTTGCGCGCCGCCAGTTTGAACAGGTTGAGTGAGGTAAGGTTCATTCGCCGTCGTCCTGGGTTTGGTCCTGGGCCTGGGCCTGGGTTGGGGCCTGGGTTGGCAACCGGCACGGCCATTGCCGTTTCCAATTACCGATGTTCACGAACCCGGGCTTTCCAAGCCTGTGAATAAGTATCAGGGCGTTTTGGTTAAACGTCTATTAATTTCGGCTTGCTCCGTCCACCGCCCCTTTTCTCCCGTCAGCCACCCGACCTGCCGGCGGATGGCTGCCGGCAGATGCTTGCCGGGCGAAACGGCCTTGGGTCAGATGTGGGCCTGATCGAAAGCGCGGGCAAGGGTGGCTTGTGTCGGCGCGGCATTGAGTAAGACGAATAATTGGTCAGAATTGCGGTTGCGGTCAGGCCGGGCTTGACCTAGCGAGGCAAGCCAGTATGCTCCCCTCGGTTCAATAAGGACTAAGCGGTGGTGAAGCCTGATGGTTTCATTGCCGATGACTCGCACCAGAAGTTGGAGACCGAGTTGACGGTCGTCACCCCTATCGACCCGAAGCGCCGCAAATCCGCCCTGACTGCGCTCGATGAACTCACCGCTTTGGTCGAAGACGACCTGAAGGCGGTTAACGGCGTAATCGTGCAGCGCATGCATTCGTCGGTGGCGCTGATTCCGCAACTGGCTGGCTATATCATTGCCGCCGGTGGCAAACGCTTGCGTCCGCTGTTGACCCTGGCTTCGGCGCGGCTGTGCGGCTATCGCGGCCAAGGCCACCCCGGGTTGGCGGCAGCGGTGGAATTCCTGCACACCGCAACGCTGCTGCACGATGATGTGGTCGATGAAAGCGATCTACGCCGCGGCCAGGCTTCGGCCAATGAAGTGTTCGGCAACAAGGCCAGCGTGCTGGTCG
>CAUYTZ010000181.1:0-24412 GCA_963575695.1 uncultured Gammaproteobacteria bacterium
TTGGACGGCATCAAGGCTTCCTCCCGTGGTTTGCTCGCAGCTTAACGGCAAGGAGCCCACGGGCGGAAGCGGAACCCGCACCCGCTCGGTAACTGAGAGGCTAAAAATCTATCGCTTACGTGATTGGGCTGCCGCCCAATCAAGACTTCAGAACTATAATTTCGTTCTACACCGGCTCGGACATACCGATCGCGTAGCCCTGAACGTAATCCGCCCCCAGAGCGACCATCTCCTCACAAATCGCGATCGATTCGACGTGTTTGGCGATAACCTTGAGTGACATGGCATGGGCGGCGCGAATCATCGCCTCGACAATGGCGCGGTTGGTGCGATCGCCGACGATATCGCGCACAAACAGACCATCGATCTTAAGACACTCGACCGGCAACGTGCTCGGATAGCCGAAAGAACTAAGGCCGCTACCGAAATCATCCACCGTAAAGCGGCAGCCCTGGGCGCTGAGCACAGACATAAACTTCAGCGCCAAAGCCGGGCTGGCGATGACCGCAGTTTCAGGAATTTCAAAACACAACCGCCGGGGACTGATTCGGGCGGCGGCAACCCGGTCAAGAATGAACCCGGCCATGTTCTCATCCGCCACCGATTGAGCGGAAAGATTGATCGCCGCCTGCCAGTGACTGCGAATCGGTTCGGCCAGCGCGCAAATGGTTCGCTCCACCACCCATCGGTCAAGATTACGCATCTGGTTGTAGCGTTCGGCCGCCGCAATGAATTCCCCGGGTAGGATCATCTGGCCATCCTGGTCACGCATCCGGACCAGGATTTCGACCAGCAGATCATCACTCTGCTCCGTGAGCGGCTGAACCACCTGACGGTAGAGCACAAACTGGTCCTGTTCGATCGCCTGAACCACGCGCTGAGCCCAGGCCTTTGCCCCGCTGCGGCGTTGAACCTCTTCGTGGTCGCTTTCCGCCGCGACATGAACCTGATTGTGCCCTTTATTCTGGGCATCGTGGCGGTTGCGGTAGCTGAGTAATTGCGTCAGACCGTACTCGACGGTGACATCCCGAATCATCAGGACGAAGCCATCGGTCACTCCGGTTGAATCATGAACTGGCGACACCACCACTTCAACCGGCACTTCAACGGAAATCGCCGCTGAGTTGGACTTAATCAGCCGTACATCGCCAGCAAACCGAACCGTACGGTCAAGCTTGCGGCATTCGGCTAGGGCGTCCATCGCCACTCCCGGCGGCTCGCCATAAACCAGAGGCAGCCGCCCGGTCAGGGTTAGGGGCAAAGCTGTGGCGTTCACGCCGCTTCCACCGGCTGTGGCGTTCACGCCGCTAACGTCGTCTAGCGCCAATAACCGGCGGGCCTCGGCATTGGCGAACATCACCCGCTCATGGTCATCGACCCGGATCACGCCATCGGCAATCGATCCCAACGTCGAGTCCGTCCATGACTTTTCCTGGAAAATTTGCCATTCGCTGACTTGGCGGGCATGGCTGGATTGGTGAAAGCCTTCCCCGATCGTGGCCAGTTCTGTGGCCAGTTCGCGCAATTCGGATGGCCAACGCCATGGCAAACGCGCGCTGGTTTCACCGCGCGCCATTCGCCCCAACGCCAGCAGCAAATCATATTTATACTGATCCAGTGTGCCAGCGCTCCAATAGGCGCAGCCGGCGGTGCCGATCACCACCAGCAGGACGATGGCGATCGCCTGCCAGCGGAACGCCGCCAACCACCGCTCGCCCTCGCTTTGGTCGGAGGGAACACCAATCCACAGCGCATTGGATGGATCTTCATCCAGCCGCAGCGGTGCCCAAGCGATGGCTCCTCGTCCTCCTGCCTGCGACACCAGCGGCTTCAGTTCGGCGGTGGCCAGTTCAGAAGTGACCACAGCGGCTAAGGACAGGTGTTCGCCGCTTCCCGGTGTCGGTGTCGGTCCTCGATTAAGGGCAAAAGTCAGCGGCTGGCCGGCGCGGTCGGCCAGAATCACCCCGGCAGCCCCCGCCAATAAATCGTTCACATCGGCGTCGAGCACAACAAAACCGGCCGGCTGACCATCGGGTTTGAGGATGGCGGCGAAGACGCGCAGCACCACGCTCGCTCCGGCATCACCGGATCGCTTCCAAACCACCACGGCGGTACCGTCGGTCGCGGTGGTCGCACGGCGCGCCGCTGCGGAATCGGACGCCACCGCATCGGCTGTCGGTCCGCGCGCGAAGCCGTCCGACGTATGAACCAAACTCAAACGTACCCGCCACGCCGGATCAATGATGCGAATGGCAAGGATGTCGGCCGGGCCGCGGAACCAGCGCCTGACCATCCCCACCAGCCGCTCTTGGGTCTGGAGAAGGTCGGGACGGAGGCCAACGGTGGTTTCACCCAGAAGTTCACGGACCCCAGGCTGTAGAGCCAAGAATCGGGCGGTCTCCTTGCGCCGCATCAGGCGGTCGTCAAACCCGCTGGTCCAGTGGGCGGCAACCTCGCGACTGTTACTTACCGCAATCTGATCCAGTTCACGCAGGGTTCCGGGCACCAGCAACCCAGCCAGGAGCAGCAGCGGCAACAGCCCCAACACCAACAGCCCAATAAACAGGAAAATTCTGAGCTTCATCGAGGCAACCTCTACCAGATTCTACCGGCATCAGCCGGGGATTCATACCCACTTCATATAACGTAGAACCGCAAAAACTAGCGCGGAAGCGCCAACTGCCACACCCGCGACCTCAAAAAAACCATAGGGATCGGACGAACCCGGAATCCCGCCGACATTCATTCCCAACAACCCGGCGATCAGGCTGGGCGGCAACAGCAGTGCGGCCATGGCGGTCAGCCGGTTGGAGGTTCGGGCGATCTGTTCATGGACCAGCCCCGCCAAATCTTCATGAAGGATTGTCGCACGGTCGCGAATCGCTTCCAGATATTCTATATAGCGCATGACTTTATCTGTCACTTCGCGCAGATGTGAACGGTCTCGTTCGGTCAGCCAAGACACATCTTCATTCTGCAACCGGTTCAAGGCATCCCTCTGTGGGGCCAGATAACGACGCAAATGCACAGACTGGCGACGCAAATTACTAAGATGTCCGCGAACGTATTCTGAAATATTGCCGTGATCGAACAATTCATCTTCAAGCCGATCAACTTCTTCATCCATATTATCAAGCACAGGTTCAAGATCCTTCACGATCTTGTCGGCAATCTTGACCAGCAAGTCACCAGGCCGAATTGGCCCTTTGCCCAGGGCATGAGCGTTGCGAATATCGCGCAGGGCACCCAACTGGTGATCCCGATCACGCAAGCTAACCAGCCGATGGCCATCAATCCACAAATGGACCGGGACGAAATCGACGCCCTTGGCGCCCATCTCCGACTCCACGCCCTCGCCAATCCGGCTGATGCCGCGCAGTACGATCAGCAATTCATCGTCATCGACCAGTTCAACCCGAGGCCGTGACTCCTCGGCCAGTAGCGCTTCACCGATCACCGGATCAAGGCCGCTGCCGGTCAACAGCCACTGGCGGGTGTGGGGATGGTCTCGTTCCAAATGAATCCACATCACACCGTCGGCAGGCTGCCAACGCTCGGCTTCCGCCCAATTGAGATGTCGGGCTCCGCCACGGCCATCAAGCAGGCAGGCGAAGCGCAACCCCGGTTCAACCCCGACCTCCGGCACTTCCACCCGGCTCGGCAACACCCGCCGCTGCGGGCGTCCTAGAGGCCCGACCTTCGCAGGGCCTTGATCCGCTGGCTCGGGCGTCGGTTGGCATGGCGGTTGAACTTCACGATCGTCCATATTTCCCATCCGGCACGCAATCTGGTTAGAACCGATCGCCCTGGTTAACGTGCCCCCGAACGCTCGAACTCGACATTCGCAACCTAAGTCCTTACACCGGATCTGTCACGGCCAACCTGATGAATGGCTTGCTAACCAGCCCTGTTTTGCCAATTTAGCCCACTGTCCCGGCCGGGCTTGACAGACGCACCGACCGGGACGTTATATCATATCAACTTTGCTTCTGTGCCGCCGGACAGGTTCGCTCATGCCTCATTCCCCTTTTACCACCGGAATATCAACGATGCCGCCGTCACTGATGGCGATGCCCGCAACCACCCGCGTGCTGGTGGCGTTGGCGTTGTGCGCTGGATTGTGGCTGGCGGTGGCCTGGTCCCTGGACTGGTGGAACTGAGGTGCCAACCGAACAGCCAAAGGGGGTCGGTCAGTTGCGCGTTCATGGTTTGACGCTGGGCTACCAACGCCATCCCGCAGTCCATCACGTCAACGGCGTCTTTGCCAGCGGTTCACTGACTGCGGTGGTTGGCCCCAATGGTGCTGGCAAAAGCACCTTGCTTAAGGGCTTGATGGGTTTGATCCGGCCTTTGGCTGGGCGAGTGGAAAGCTTTGGTTTAGCCCCGGCCGACATCGCTTATCTGCCGCAACTGGCCGAAATTGACCGCACGTTTCCAGTTTCGGTCCTGGAAACGGCGCTGCTTGGCCATTGGCGTCGGACCGGCAGCTTCGGTGCCTATACTTCAGCCATGGTTAGCAGCGCGCGCGCGGCGCTGGCCACGGTCGGACTGGCTGGATTTGAACGACGCCCGATCGGCAGTCTCAGCGTCGGGCAGTTCCAGCGCGCCCTATTCGCCCGCGCCCTCGTGCATGATGCGCGGTTGATCTTGCTTGATGAACCTTTCACCGCGCTGGACGAACGCACCACCCATGACCTGCTCGGCTTAATCAAAACTTGGCATGACCAGGGTCGAACGGTGGTGGCGGTGCTGCATGATTTGGAGCAAGTGCGCGGCCATTTTCCAGATACGTTGCTGCTGGCGCGTGAACTGGTCGCTTGGGGACCGACCGTGGACACCCTGACCACAGCCAATCTGTCGCGCGCCAAGGCCATGGCCGAGGCCTGGGATGAACATGCGGCCGAATGTCATCGAGGGGCGGCGGCATGACTAGCTTCAACGAAATCGTGCTTGCGGCCGGTAGCGGCGCGTATGCGCTTCTGATCGCGCCATTCAGCGAATTCGCCTTCATGCGTCGGGGGCTGGTCGCCTGTCTGGCGCTGGCCATGGGCTGTGGCCCGGTTGGGGTGCTGCTGGTCCTGCGGCGGATGAGTCTGATGGCCGATGCCATGTCCCACGCCGTCTTGCCCGGAGCGGCTGTGGCCTATGTGCTGTTCGGGTTGTCGCTGCCGGCCTTGGGCGGCGGCGGGCTGATCGCGGGATTGGTGGTGGCGGTAGCGGCGGGGCTGATCACTCGCGCCACCAGCTTGCGCGAAGACGCCAGTTTTGCCGCCTTGACCATGATCTCACTGGCTGCCGGCGTGTTGATCGTGTCGGTGCGTGGGGGCGGTATTGATCTGCTACACGTACTGTTCGGTGCGATTCTCGCGGTGGACGATGCTTCGCTCATTTTAATTGCCACCATCACCACCCTCACGCTGCCTGGTCTGGCCCTGATCTATCGCCCGCTGGTGGTCGAATGCTTCGATCCGGCATTCCTGCGTGCGGTGCGCGGCGGCGGCGGCTTGGTTCACCTGGCTTTTCTGGTGCTGGTGGTCCTTAACCTGGTTGCGGGTTTTCAAGCCTTGGGCACATTGATGGCGGTCGGCCTGATGATGCTGCCGGCGGCGGCGGCTCGGTTCTGGGCTTTGGAAGTCGGTTCGCAGGCAGCGGTTGCCGTGATCGGCGCGTTTCTGGCCGGCTATGGTGGATTGTTGCTGTCGTTTCACGCGGACCTGCCCTCGGGACCGGCAATTATTCTGGTCGCAGGCATTTTTTACCTGCTGTCGATGGGCTTGGGTCGCTACGATAGCCTGCGCACGCGCTGGTTTCCCGGCCGTCATTTGTCGGCCTGAATATTGGGGCGGGATGTTGGAGGGGTGTAGAACACCCCTCCAACGGTCCTCTTAACCCGCTAACGCCTTAGAATTACAGCCCGAACGGATTACCGGGAATAATGGTTCCGGTGCCGTCCGCTTCGCCGCTTTCATCGATGTAACTCACAGTCTGGCCACTGACAATCAGGGACCAGCAGTGCATTTCACCGTCAGCGACGACACACAGGCGGTTGTTCTGGAACGACCAAGTGCCACGGACAGTTCCATTCGAAGAATATTCGGTATAGGCACCGTCCTTGTTGTAATACTCGTTGTACAACTCGCCCTTATGGTTCATGGCAACCGAATTGCCAATCACCGCGCTCCGAATCTCGGCTTCGGTCGCCGGCCCAACCTTCGGGGCCGCAACGGGAGCGGGGGCCACAGGAGCAACGACCGCAGGAGCGGGAACCACAGGAGCCGGAGCCGCGACAGGAGCCGGAGCCGCGACAGGAGCGGGGGCCGCAACGGGAGCGGGGGCCGCAGGAGCAATGACCTCAGGAGCCGGAGTCGCGACAGGAGCGGGAGCCGCAGGAGCAGGAGTCGCAACGGGAGCGGGGGCCGCAGGAGCGGGAGCCGCAACCGGGGCATCGTCCGCCAGAACCGAAGGCGACCAGAAAACGAGTCCGGCCGCCACCAAAATCATAACTGCCGCCGCTGGGCGAATGCGCCGCAAAGAGGAATAAGCCATCGGTCCGCCTCATGATGGAAAAAGGGATAGGTTGCCACGGTGTGCCGACAAGCATCGGCGGTACGAAAGCCGAAAGCCGCAGAAGGACACCTTGCCCCCCGGTAAGTGTGCCACGACTGCGGCTTAAGAAACAAGATGTCGCGTAACGTGCCGCGGTCTGTGCCACACGTACGCGCAGGATCAACCGAGCCGCTTGCGCGGCTATTTCCCGCGAATCCGGGACAGGAAGCGACCAACCTCGCTACGCAGGGTCTCAGACTGGCGGCTCAGTTCATCGGTGGCCGTGGCGACGTGACGGGCTTCGCGTTCGGTATCACCGGCTGAACGATTGACCTTTTCGATCGTCTGGCCAACCTCGCGCGTACCAACCGAGGCCTGCTGAACATTGCGTGCGATTTCGTTGGTTGCGGCACCCTGCTCTTCCACCGCTGCGGCGATGGTCGAAGCGATGTTGTTAATTTGGGCGATGATGCCGGAAATACCCTTGATCGCGTTGACCGCCTCGTGTGTCGCCGCTTGCACCGCGTTGATCTGGGCGTTAATTTCCTCGGTCGCTCTGGCGGTTTGCCCGGCCAGATTCTTCACTTCACCCGCGACCACGGCAAAGCCCTTGCCGGCTTCCCCAGCCCGCGCCGCTTCAATGGTGGCATTCAGCGCCAACAGATTGGTTTGGCTGGCGATGTTGTGAATCAGCTTGACCACCTGACCGATACGGTTGGCGGCATCGGCCAAGCCCTGCACGGTAATGTTGGTCCGTTCCGCTTCTTGCATCGCATTGTTGGCGATTTGTGCCGATTGCGACACTTGGCGGCTGATTTCAGAGATCGACGACGACAATTCTTCCGCCGCCGCCGCCACGGTTTGAATATTGACCGTGGCCTCTTCGGCCGCCGCCGCCACCGTGGCCGACAGACGGCTGGTGTCGTCCGCATTTTTGGTCATGGTCGAGGCGGAATTGCGCAGCAGAGTCGCGGAAGCCGAAACCGATTGGACCACACCCGACACTTCGCGTTCAAAGCTGTCGGCGGTACCACCCAATTCCCGCGCCACGATCGCCGCAGTGTTCAATTCGATATAGACCGAGGTGGCAAAGCCCATATCCAGAAACACGACACGATTAATCACCTGAATAATCTGGCTAAGCTTGTCCGGGTTCTTGCGGTAAGTGGCTGTGGCCAGCTCAACCAACTTGTTAAGCATAAAGCAGTATGAACCCATGTACCAGAACGGCTCTAGCCCGATCTTCACATGGGCTTGACCAATTTTCAACACTTCCTGGACATAGGTCTCATCGAAATTGCCGGTGAAGACGTTGCGCAGCCAGTGCTGCTTTTGCACCCCGCGCGCCCGCGCCACTGTGTCCGGATTGGTCAACAGGGCCCCAGTTTTGGGATTGGCGCGCATCGTCCGGTAGAACTCATCCAACATGCCGTCGATCTTCGGCACCAAAATCAGATTGAATTCCTTCAGCAACGCCTTGGTCTGATCATCAATGCGCAGGAACGCAATCCGTTCGGAAATGTTCTGCGTCTGGGAAGTGCCGGCGGCCATCGACTCCGGTCTCCTTTGGGGCTGGCGTGTTGATAAGCGGCCTCGGCCGCAGGCGGAATCAATCAACTAAATAGGTGCATTTGGTCTGAATCAACCATAGCTAGGAAATTGTTTCTGAGCAAGACGATTAAATTATCGCTTAATCCTTGGTTGTGAAGTCGGTGCCAATCAAAACAACCGTCCCTGATCCGGCGACTCACGGCCTCGACGTCGGGCTGCGGAACGCTTGACGACCCCACCACCGACCCCACCACCACCGACCACCGCTTCGGTTTCACCATCGTGGAACACCAGCCGCACCCCCAGCCCGGGAGTGGCTTGATGGATTGAGGTCAACGGCTTGTGGCCCGCGTCAGTAACCAGGGTGAAGCCGCGTTCCAGCACACCTTTATAAGAATAACTGTCCAGCAACTGGCCAGTTCCCGCCAGCCGAGTGGTGCGATCGGTCAGTGTTTGCGCCGCAGCACGCTCCAGCCGCGCCGACAATTCAAGCAGCCGCGCCTGCCCTGAGGTCAGCTTTGCTTGGATCGGGGCCGGAGTTAGCCGAGCTTCGATTCGCTCGAACCGGCCACACGCGGCCAGCACTGTTCGCCGCAACGCTCCAGCCAATGCCCGCGCCTCCGCCGCTAGTCGCGGCCCGGCGGCCAGCAAGCGTTCGCGCGGATGGCGCAGAGCCAGGGCCAGCGACTCCAGTCGCGCGCGCCGTCGCTGGGTCAACCCGGCCATGGCCAGAACCAAACGCTCGGCCCGATCGTCCAGCCGTTGCCCGCGCTCACCGATTAGCGCGCGCGGATCACCCAGCCCGCGCGCTAACCCCGTCAGCCGGGTTCGAGTCTCCCCCAACTGGCGGACCAGCGCCGCCAGCAACCGCCGCTCATAATCGAACACCTGCCCGGCCAGTTCGGCCCGCACCGGTACCGCCATTTCCGCCGCAGCGGTCGGGGTCGGCGCACGCAAGTCGGCGGCATGGTCGATCAGGGTGGTGTCGGTTTCATGTCCGACCGCCGAAATCAGCGGAATTCGGCTAGCGGCAGCGGCACGAACCACCAGCTCTTCGTTAAACGGCATCAGATCTTCAAGCGAGCCGCCGCCACGAGCCACGATCAGCAGATCCGGACGCGGCACCGACCCGCCGGGCACCAGGCGGTTGAAGCCGGCGATGGCCGCCGCGATTTGAGCCGCAGCCTGCTCACCCTGCACCGCTACCGGCCACAGCAGCACCCGACGCGGAAAGCGATCGGCCAAACGGTGCAGGATATCGCGAATCACCGCTCCGGTCGGCGAGGTAATCACCCCGATCACCTCGGGCAGATACGGACGCGGCTTCTTCCGCGCGGCATCGAACAGGCCCTCAGCGGCCAGTCGTCGTTTGCGCTCCTCCAGCATCTTGAGCAACGCCCCCTGACCGGCCAGGGTCATGGTTTCGATCACCAATTGATACTGCGAACGCTGGGGATAGGTGGTCAGCCGGCCAGTGACCACCACTTCCATACCATCTTCCGGACGCAAGCCCAGCTTTTGCACCGAACCGCGCCAGCACACGGCTTCAATCACCGCGCTGTCGTCCTTCAGCCGCAAATAGAGATGACCGGAGCCATGAAACTTGGGCTGCGAGATTTCACCGCGCACCCGGACGAGGCCATAAGCTTCCTCGACCGTGCGTTTAAGCGCTCGAGCCAGCTCCCCAACCGAAAGTTCGGGCAGATTGGTGCCGGGACGCGGCTCGGCGGCGATCAGCGACATGAAACGGTCTGGCTCCCCTGCGGCCTCGGGCGTAACGCTATTCTAACCGTCAATCGACCTGGGTTCCAGCACCTACATATTGGGAATAGCCATATTGGGGGTAAGCGTATTGGGGATGGCTGAAGTTGCCACTGTTGACGCAGCGGAAGAGCGCGCCGCACGCTGGTACTTATCATAGTTACGGGCCATGACCTGGCTAACGGCTTCTGGTGGGATTGGTACTGGCTGAGTATTAGCCCAAGTACGGGACGATGGCGACGACGGCTCATTCCCGGCCAGGGCGGGAGCCGGACGGATGGACGAGGACACCGCAGCACTAGAGAAGTTGGGACGGCGGATCGAAGAAGTACTGACCCGTTCTGGGGTGGTGGTGCGGACTTCGACCACGCCGCGGGCCGGCATCAGGCTGGGGTGGTGGGTGCGACTCAGGGCGGCAATGGCATTTTCGTCGCCCGAACGGACGGTCGATCCCATATCGGGACCGGTGGCGGCTGGGATCACGGTCGCTGGGGCCACGGCTGCCGGGGGCCGATTGGTTCTTTCGGGCAAGGTTGTGACCGTGACCGGCTGGGAGGCCACCGGCGTCCGGGGAGCCGGGGGGGGGACTGGAGGGGGGGCTGGGACGGTGTTATCCGCGACCACCACTGGAGCGTTGGCGGTGGGGGGGGCGTTGGGGGGGGCCGGAGTGGAGTCGTCTTCGAACAGGGCGGCATAGAGGGTGCCGCCCATATCCTTGCCGGTCTTCTGTTCCATGATGGCATCGAACACCGCGCCGATGCCACCGGTAACGCCACCGAAAAGGATGCCGCCCAGCACCCGGGCGGTGGGGTTGATGGTGTCGCCGGTGGCTTCACGGTAGAGCGTGCCGATGATCGGCAAATGCTGGAGCGGATTAATTACGCTAAGTGCATCGTGAAAGGTTAGATCGTATTCCGCGTCGGCACCGGTGCCACGAGGGGTGTTCGGCGCGTCACCACCGGCAATGCCCGATCCACCGACGACCGCCGAGCGAGTGGCAGCGGTGGTAACTGTCGGCGAGGATTTGTGGGCAGCCGCGACGGGAGGGAGCGGGACGGGGGGGTAAGCCGCAACGGTACTCTTCAACCGCGTCCACTCGGCATCGGCCCTAAGCTGGCTGAAAGCGTTGATCGACATAGCGGCAGTCCCCCGGCACGGTTTGCGGTATCGTTAGATGCAAGCCGTAGGCCAGCTTCCTGGCCAGTTTCTGGGGGTAGATCTGCCCTCTAGCCCAATCAGGGCGTTGCTCTTACGCAAGCGGCAGGAACTGCCGGGTAGACTATTCCTCGCGCTGAACCCGTTCCTGTCGCTCGTGGCGCTCTTGCGCTTCCAGGCTGAGCGTGGCGATCGGCCGCGCTTCCAGGCGGCGAACCCCGATCGGCTCCCCGGTTTCCTCGCAGTAGCCGTAAGAGCCATCCGCGATTCGTCCCAGCGCCTCATCGATTTTGAGCAGCAGCTTGCGCTCGCGGTCACGGGTGCGAAGTTCCAACGAGCGGTCGGTTTCAACCGTGGCCCGGTCGGCAATATCCGATTCCTGAATGCCACCTTCCTGCAAGCTGTGCAGGGTATCGCTTGACGTTTCCAGCAATTCCAAACGCCAATGCAGCAGTTTGTGGCGAAAGAACTCCCGCATGGTCGGGTTCATGAAAGTCTCGTCCTCGGACGGCCGGTAACCGGGCGGCAGCAGGGGGATCGACATTCAAAGACATCCGCAGATTAAAGGGGCGGTAGAAAGTGGTGCCGCCGGATGCGAGCGACCACGCAAGACTACGCGGCGCAGACTATACGGAGCCGCCGGGCGGGCGGCAACCCTTTGCTTCATGCAAAAGTCGCGATGCGGGCGCGGGGCGCGGGGGCAAGAGTCGCGATAGGCTCGGCTTTAGCCCTGTTTCATGATAGAAGCCGCCCCCATGGCTCGTCCCAGCTCACGCTACGTCTGTCAGTCCTGTGGTGCCGCTTTTCCCAAGTGGAGTGGCAAGTGCGATGCTTGTGGCGAGTGGAACACGCTGATTGAAGAAGCGATGCCGGAGCCGGTGCCTAAGGGGCTGGCTCCTGGGCGCAGCGGTGGCGGCAGCCACGGCCGCCAGCGGTTGGAATTTGTTGGTCTGGATGGCGTGTCAGAGCAGGCACCGCGTTCTTTGTCCGGGTTGGTTGAGTTTGACCGGGTATGCGGTGGCGGGCTGGTGCCAGGCTCGGCCTTGCTGGTCGGTGGTGATCCGGGCATCGGCAAATCGACCCTGCTGCTACAGGTGGTGTGCCGGTTGGCGACGACGGCCGGGCGGCGGTGTGCCTATATCTCGGGCGAAGAGGCGGTGGATCAGGTGCGGATGCGCGCCGCCCGCCTGGGTACCGCCGCCGCTCCGGTCCATCTGGCCGCTGCGACCAGCGTGCGCGATATCGTTGCCGCGCTAGAGGCCAGTGATGGTCCCGATGTGGCGGTGATCGATTCGATTCAGACTATGTATGTGGATCTGCTCGACAGCGCGCCGGGCACCGTGGCCCAGGTTCGCGCTTCGGCTCAGGAATTGATTAGGGTGGCCAAGCGCCGTGGCACGGTGGTGCTGCTGGTGGGCCATGTGACCAAGGATGGGGCCATCGCCGGACCTCGGGTACTGGAACACATGGTTGACACGGTGCTCTATTTTGAAGGTGAGCGCGGCCATCAGTTCCGGATTCTGCGTGCGGTCAAGAACCGGTTCGGCCCAACCGATGAGATCGGGGTGTTCGAAATGACCGACCGTGGCCTGGCCGAGGTGCCGAATCCATCTGCGTTGTTCCTGGCCGACCGTCGCGGCGATGTTTCCGGCGCGGCGGTGTTCGCCGGCATCGAAGGGACTCGGCCGGTACTGGTTGAAATTCAGGCCCTGGTCGCGCCTTCGGCCTTGGGCACGCCACGCCGAGCGGTGGTTGGTTGGGATACGGCCCGACTGGCCATGGTTCTGGCGGTGCTGGAGGCGCGCTGCGGGGTTTCAATCGGCGCGAACGACGTTTATTTGAATGTCGCCGGTGGGTTGCGGATTACCGAACCGGCGGCGGATCTGGCGGTGGCGGCGGCGCTGCTGTCATCGCTGACCGGAGAGCCGGTGCCGGCCGACGCGGTGGTGTTTGGTGAAATCGGATTGTCGGGAGAGGTGCGGGCGGTCAGTCAGACCGAACTCCGGCTGAAGGAAGCGGCCAAGCTGGGCTTCGCCCGGGCGCTGATTCCGCCCCGGCGCGGCTTGGGTGCCGGTGCCGGGGGACTCGGGGGCGATGGCGGTGCCTTGCTGCGGCTTGAGTTGAGCCATGCCGGCGACCTGCTGCCGCTGTTTCAACAACATCCCGGTTCAGTAGCACGAAGGGGGTGAGTGTCGCGAACGGCCGTGCTATAAGCCAGCGATGAGCGCGGGGGCGTCTGAGAAGGGCGTCTGTGAGGTGGGCCGGCGCGAAGGTGTCAGGCGCGATGGGGTCGGGAGTTACGTCCGGTGAATGTGTTTGACGGCGTGGTCATCGGGGTGGTGTTGCTTTCGGCGCTGCTGGCCTTCATGCGCGGTTTGGTTGCCGAGGTGTTGTCGGTCGGCGGCTGGGTTGGTGCGGCTCTGGCCGCTCTTTATTCATATCCTTACGTCCAGCCATTGTTGCGAGCCAAGATCCACACCACTTGGATTGCGGATGCCTGTGCAGCCGGTGGTGTGTTTCTGATCGTGCTAATCATCCTGATCATGATCAGCAGCAGGTTGGCGCGGGCGGTGCGCGACTCCGCGCTGAATGCGGTCGATCGATCGTTGGGGTTTCTGTTTGGGTTGTTGCGCGGCACGGTGCTGGTTTGTCTGGGGTGGTTGGTGCTGGTCTGGTTGGTGCCGCCGGCCGATCAGCCGGGCTGGATCGCGGAGGCGCGGACCAAGCATCTGGTTGAAAACGGCGCGGATGTGCTGGTTAAGCTGGCTCCGGCCGGTATGCGCGACGTCGCCACGGAACGGGCCAATGCCGAAGTTGAGCGGGCCCGGCAGGCGCTAGAGGCTGAGGCGTTGCGTCGGCTGGCGACGCCGCGACCGGAGGGGCCGAAACCGGCGGGAGCCGCTGGTGGAGCAGGGCCAAGTGTGGCACCCGGGCCGGTAAAGCCGGCGGGGGGCGCTGCAACACCCGGCGGGGGGGCCGGGGGTGGAACAGCCGGAAGTGGTACGGTGCCGCCGGAAACCGGCTATCGGGATCGGGACCGCGGTGATATGGAGCGGATGATTCGTAACGCCAATCCACGCTGACGCGGGTATAGAATTCATAAACCACATCGGTAGAACCGGACGGACGATGAAACGTCGGCCCGGCCAGATTCACCGGTAAGGAGGAGCGCGATGCTCACCACCTGTCCTTTCGATGGCCAAGCGTTTGAGCGTAGTGTCGATGACGACGATCACCCGCGCGAAGAATGCGGCGTGTTCGGCCTTTTCGGCTCTTCGCAGTCGGCAACGCTGGTGGCTCTGGGGCTGCATGCGCTCCAGCATCGGGGACAGGAAGCCGCAGGCATCGTTTCGTTCACTGCGGACAAGGAACGGTTTAACATTCATCATGCGGTCGGGCTGGTCGGCGACACCTACAGCTCGCGGCCGGTGATCGACCGGCTGACCGGGCGGGCCGCGATCGGCCATGTCCGCTATGCCACTTCGGGCGTGACCGAGCCACGCAATGTTCAGCCTCTGGTTGCCGAAATGGAGTTCGGTGATTTTGCCCTGGCCCATAATGGCAATCTAACGAACGCCGTGATGCTGCGCCGGCAACTGGTACGGCGCGGTTGCTTGTTTCAGTCCAGCACCGATACCGAGGTTATCGTCCATCTGATGGCCACCGCCCGTGGCGGCTCGGCGATCGACCGTATGATCGAGGCGTTGCGGCAGGTGGAAGGTGCCTATTCGCTGGTTGCCCTGGTCAACGAAGCGGTGATCGGGGTGCGTGACCCGCTTGGGGTGCGGCCGCTGGTGCTGGGCAAGCGTGGCAATGCCTGGATTTTGGCCAGTGAAACCTGCGCACTCGACATCGTTGATGCCGAATTCGTGCGGGATGTTGAGCCGGGCGAAATGCTGGTGCTGGATTCGTCCGGGGTGCATAGCTTGCGCCCGTTCCAGCCGCAAGCGGCGCGGTTCTGCATTTTCGAATATATCTACTTCGCCCGCCCCGACAGTGTGGTCGAAGGTCGTTCGGTCTATGAAATGCGGCGACGGATCGGGGTTGAACTGGCGCGCGAGGCCGGGGTTGAGGCCGATTTGGTGGTGCCGGTACCCGACAGCGGTGTGCCAGCGGCGATCGGTTATGCGGCTGAAAGCGGGATTCCGTTCGAACTGGGCATCATCCGCAATCACTATGTTGGACGGACGTTCATCGAACCGAGTGATCATATTCGCCATCTCGGCGTGCGTCTGAAGCACAACGCCAATCGTCATCTGATTGAGGGCCGACGGGTGGTGCTGGTTGATGATTCGATTGTGCGCGGCACGACTTCAAAGAAGATCGTGGAGATGATGCGCGGGGCCGGAGCCAGAGAAGTACATATGCGGATTTCCAGCCCGCCGACCAGTCATTCGTGTTTCTACGGCATCGATACGCCGGAAACCGAAAAGCTTCTCGCCCATCGTATGTCAGTCGATGAAATGGCCAGCCATATCGGTGCCGATTCCCTCGCCTTCATTACCATCGATGGTTTGTATCGCGCGGTTGGGGAAAGTGGTGGTCGCGATGCCACGATGCCGAAATTCTGCGATGCCTGTTTTACCGGAGATTATCCGATTTCGTTGACTGATCGCGACACCCAGACCGAGCCGCCGCCGGCCCCTTTGCGTAATGTTGCTTGGGCGTAATCTGAATTGGGCGGCAGCCCAATCGGGTACCTGGGCAGTTACAAGAAGTTTCAAAACGCGGGCGGGGTTAGGCCACTCAGCCTCAGTTGCGCGGCGACCTCGGCCTTGAGCCGCTCCAGTGCCGCTGTGGTAAAGGCCTCGCAACGCGCGACCAGTACATCTTGAGTATTCGAAGCCCGCAGCAGCCACCAGCCATCGGCGGTGGTCACACGGACGCCGTCGATGTCGTTAACATCGGCCCCGGCCGCAATCAAACGAGTGCGGACTTCGGCCACAACCTCGAACTTACGCGCCTCGCTGGTCTGAAAGCGGATTTCCGGGGTGTTGACCACCGCAGGCAAACGATCACGCAGCCCCGCCAGCGTGGTTCCTGAGCGGCTGACCAGCGCCGCCAGTCGGACCGCACAATAGAGCGCGTCGTCGAAGCCATACCACTTATCAGCGAAAAAGATGTGGCCGCTCATTTCCCCGGCCAGTGGGGCCCCGGTCTCGGCCATCTTGGCCTTAAGCAGCGAATGGCCAGTCTTCCACATCAGGGGCTTACCACCCAGGCGGGAAATTTCGTCAAACAAAGTTTGGCTGGCCTTAACGTCGGCGATAATCGTCGCCCCAGGGTGGCTGGCCAGCACCTCTTCGGCATAGAGCGCCAGCAACTGATCGCCCCACACCACCCGGCCGAGATGGTCAATCGCGCCGATGCGGTCGCCGTCACCGTCAAAGCCGATGCCAAGATCGCAGTTGTGATCGGCCACCGCCCGCTTGAGCGCGGTTAGATTGTCTTCAACCGTCGGGTCGGGATGGTGATTGGGGAAGTGACCGTCGATATCATCGAACAGCAGCACATGGCGGCCGGGCAGAGTCGCGGTCAACCGGCGCAGGATCTCGCCGGTGGCACCGTTACCCGCATCCCAGGCGATGGCCAGCGGCCGGGTGCCGTCGTAATCCTGGAGCAGACGTGCGGTATAGTCGGCGCGAATATCTAGCGAATCGCTCGATCCTGTGCCTGAAATAAAGTCCCCAGTTGCCGACATTTGGCCCAGAAGGCTGATTTGCTTGCCATATACCGGCATCTTGGCCAGCATCATCTTGATGCCATTATATTCTGGTGGATTGTGCGAGCCGGTAATCATCAAGCCGCCATCCGCGCCCAGGTGGCGGGTGGCGAAATAGAGCATCGGCGATGGCCCCAGGCCAATCCTGGTTACGGTCAAACCGGTGGAGACCAAGCCTTCAACCGCAGCCTCTTCCAATTCTGGCGAACTGAGCCGGCCATCATAGCCAACGCAGACATGGCCGGAGTCGCTGCCCTTCAGCCGCAGAATCAGGGTGCCGAAGGCGCACCCGACCGCGCGGGCATCGGCCGAGCCAAGGGTCTGACCGTGGATGCCACGGATATCGTATTCACGCAAAATGGTGGGATCGAAGCCGTGAGCGGTCATGGTCAGGATACCTAGATCTTCATGTAACTGCCCAGGGACTTCGGCCCAGGGACTTCAATTGGGCTGCCGCCCCAACCCGCCCGGGGAATAAATACCCCGGACCCCTTCTTTGCTTGTGAACTTACAAATTCACAAGCAAACGACGAGCTAGGGCTTTCGCGGCCGCCCGATCGAAGTATACGAGAAACCTGCCGCAATCGCGTCCTCAGGGTTGTAGATATTACGAAGATCAACCAGCACTGGTTGCTTCATCAGTGCCTTAAGCTGGCTCAAATCCAACGCACGGAACTCATTCCATTCGGTCAATACCGTAACCACGTCGGCACCGGTGACGGCATCTCGCGCGCTGGTACACCATTCGATGCCGGGCAGCAGCCCCTTGGCCTCGTGCATTCCGGCCGGATCATAAGCGCGGATTTTAGCTCCAGCGCGCTGCAATGCCGGCAAAATATCAAGTGATGGGCTGTCGCGCATGTCATCGGTGTTGGGCTTAAAGGTAACGCCCAAAACCCCAACCGTCTTGTCGGTAAGATCACCACCGGCGGCGGCGATAATGCGTTGCGCCATCGCCTGTTTGCGCGCGCTGTTGACTTTAACCACGGTTTCAACCAGCGTAACCGGCGAGTTATGTTGTTGTGCGGTCTTAACCAGGGCCAAGGTGTCCTTGGGGAAACACGAGCCACCATAGCCGGGACCGGCGTGCAGGAACTTGCGCCCAATTCTGCCGTCTAGACCGATGCCGCGGGCGACATCATGAACGTCAGCACCAACTTTTTCACACAAGTCGGCGATTTCGTTGATGAAGGTGATCTTGGTCGCCAGGAAGCTATTGGCGGCGTATTTGGTTAGTTCGGCGGTTTCCAACGCGGTCATCACGATCGGGGTTTCGATCAGATACAGCGGGCGGTAGAGCCGGCGCATGACTTCCCGCGCGCGCTCGGTTTCGGCACCAATCACGACTCGGTCGGGACGCATGAAATCGCCGATCGCCGAGCCTTCCCGCAGGAATTCAGGATTAGAGGCGATGTCGAATTCCAGTTCCGGCCGGCGTTCACGGATGATGCTGTGAACCTTGCGTCCGGTACCAACCGGTACGGTCGATTTGGTCACGACCACGGCATAGCCGGTTAGGCCGTCCGCGATTTCCTCAGCCGCAGCAAAGACATAACTGAGATCAGCATGACCATCACCACGCCGGGTGGGTGTGCCGACGCCGATGAAGACCGCTGCGGCTCCGGCCACCGCCTGTTTGATCTCGGTGGTGAACGACAACCGACCGGCGGCGACGTTCTTAGCCACCAGTTCATCCAGGCCGGGTTCATAAATCGGAATTTCGCCGCGACGCAGACGATCGATCTTGTTGGTGTCTTTGTCCACGCAGACGGTAGTAACGCCGAATTCCGAAAAGCAGGCTCCAGACACCAAACCAACGTAGCCGGTGCCGATCATGGCGATATGCATGGCCAAAATTCCCAAACCGCCCCGCCCAGCGATCTGGGCGAACAAGCGCGTGAAGAAGGAAGGGAAAAGTAACGTTCAGACGTATTTTAGCAGCATGGCCCGAACCTTATCGGCCATGTCGGGCCGGGTCAGTGCGTGGGCGATGCTGGCTTCCAGGAAACCAGTCTTGCCACCGCAGTCATATCGAGTGCCTTCAAAGCGCAAACCGTGAAATGGCTGATAGCCGATCAGTTTAGCCATGGCATCGGTCAATTGAATCTCATTACCGGTACCACGTTCTTGACGGTTGAGATGGGTAAACACTTCTGGTTGCAGAATGTAACGACCAATTACCGACAAGGTCGAAGGAGCAACCTCCGGATTTGGCTTTTCAACCAAACCTGCAACTTCGACCATCTTGCCGTCGTCACGGCCGATTTTCAAGATGCCATAGCGGTTGGTCTGGTCGCGCGGCACATCAACCACGGCGACGATGTTGCCACCGACCTCATTATAGGCCTCAACCATTTGCTTAAGGCATGGCTTGTCCGACAAGACATAGTCATCGGGTAGAATGATCGCGAACGGGTCATTGCCGATCACTTCGCGCGCACACCACACCGCATGCCCCAGGCCAAGCGGCAATTGTTGGCGGGTGTAGAACAGGCGTCCGGGCGGAATTTCAGTGGCACGCACCGATTCAAGCGCCTCACCGCCGCCCTTGGCTTCCAGTGTACGATTTAGTTCAGAGTCGGCATCAAAATGGTCTTCAATCGCCCGTTTGCCGCGACCGGTGACGAAGACGAAATCTTCAATACCGGCGGCAAGGGCCTCCTCAACCGCATGCTGTAGCAGCGGTTTGTCTACGAGCGGAAACATCTCCTTAGGGATCGCCTTGGTCGCGGGCAGAAAGCGCGTACCCAGACCGGCCACCGGAAATACCACCTTGCGTACGGGTTTTCTCATGAAGGTCTCTCGCGATTTCGCTCCCGGAACCTGTGTCCATTCCGGAAAAAAGGGAGTGGCAGTAGCGGCCGTTGCCGAAGTTTAAGGCCATAGGGGTTGTGCCATATTCATCAATCAGACGCAATCCCCTCTGAAACAAGCCGCTTTTCCCGATTATAGAGCGCGGCCACCTGCACGAATACCCGCATCGTGGCGGTCACCGTTTTCTTGCGCTCTGCGGTGTAAATGGTGCATACATGTAGAGTGCGATGTCCGGACACTATGGCGGGGAGGGGATCATGCGTTGCATCATCGCGGTGGTCTTGGCCGTGAGTTTGGTCGTTGTGCCGGCCTCGGTCCGAGCGCAAACTTCTTCTGGCTTGGTTGCGGGGGTCGTCAACTCCGCAGTGACAAAGAGTGATTCGGCCCTGCTTGGGCCTCCCCCCTGGGAGCACCGCGTGGCGTTTGGCTTGGTCGGTGGCGTGCTTGGCCATCTGTTCGCCCGTCAGGGCTTGCGCAGCTTCGGTGTGATCGGCGCGACTGCGCCGGCCGGTGGAGGTTTCGGCCTGGGTGAGTTGCTCACACTTTCAACCTCCCTGTCGGTATTGGGGGTGGCGATTGGGGCGACCGCCGGCTATCTGGTTGGCTGGGCGTTGTATCCCGACAGGGACGAAATTCTTGGTCAGGATTGACCCCTGCCTCCGGCACCCATGCACCAACTTCCTGATATGCCTATTAACGGGTCTCAGTTCACCTTCTGAGCGGCCAGAAACTTGTAATAGACCATAAGCTGGCCGAGCGGCGGCATCGGTCTTTGTCGCAATGTTGTAAACTTACTCACGCCTGCTCCAGCTCCACCAGCGTACCCAAAAAATCCTTCGGATGCAGGAACAACACCGGCTTGCCATGAGCCCCGATTTTCGGCTCACCATCGCCCAGCACCCGCGCCGCTTGAGCCTTCAACTTATCACGAGCGGCCAGAATATCTTCGACCTCATAGCAAATGTGGTGAATCCCACCGCTAGGATTGCTTTGCAGAAACTTTGCCACCGGCGAACCACTGCCAATCGGATACAACAACTCAATCTTGGTGTTAGACAATTCCACGAACACCACAGTCACGCCATGCGCCGGCTGATCCACTGGCTCCGAAACTTTCGCGCCCAAAGTGTCGCGATAAAGAGCCATGGCCGCTGCCAAATCCGGAACCACGATCGCCACATGGTTCAACTTTCCGATCATCATCATCTCTCCCGCTAAGGTGCCAAACAAGACACAGTCGACAACGCCACCGACTCAAGATCAACTTGGTTCAAATCCGAATTACATGAACCTCGGTCACCGGCTTTTTGCCGTGACTACCACCGAATCCGCGTCGCACCGCACCTGAGGCAGCCCGTCGGATGACCTCATCATCCATACGCTCGCTGCGCGACAAGCTCCCGATCGCCTCCCGCACCCCGTCACAGATGTCGAGCACGAGATCCCGGTCGCCATGGTGATCAAGCAGACCGATCGCCGACACCTGCGGTGCGCCGACCAATTCACCCCGGCCGTTGAGCGCCAGCGAAACCACCGCCGAGCCTTGGTGCATCACCCGCCGCCGCCCCTTAATTACCGCGCCATTGGCCGGCACCAGCCGCTTACCATCAAGCGCCAATCGCCCAGTCTGAACCTGCCCAACGACTTTTGCCGGCCCCGGGGCCAGTTGAATGATGCCGCCGTCTTCAGGAATCACCACCTGGGCTACACCGCAGGACCGTGCAAGCTCGGCATGGGCCAACTGATGACGCAACTCGCCATGAACGGGTACCAGCACCTGCGGACGGGTCCACTGATAAAGTTGTCGCAGCTCGTCTCGGGCCGGATGCCCGGAGACATGCACCGGCACATCGGAGGCGGTAACAACTTCGATCCCCTGCTTAAGCAGTAGATTCTGAACCCTAGCAATTGCCCGCTCGTTACCGGGAATTTCACGGCTGGAATAAATCACAGCGTCCCCGGCCTCCAGTTCAACCACTGGATGGTCCTCGGTCGCGATCCGCGCCAGGGCCGAGCGCGGCTCACCCTGGCTGCCGGTACAAATCAGAACCAACCGATCACGAGGAATATATCCCGCCTCATGTTCGGAAATAAAGTCCGGTATCGACTTAAGATACCCGGTCGCCCGTGCCGCTTCATAGATCCGCCACAATGAACGCCCAACCAAAGCCACCTGACGGTCATGTGCCGCAGCGGCCAGGGCGATGCTTTCCAGACGCGCGACATTCGTTGCGAAACAAGTGACCGCAATCCGATTATGAAAACGGCCGAACAACTCGGCCAGCGCCCCCCTCACCTGCCCTTCCGAGCCGGAGTGGCCGGGCACGGTGGCGTTGGTCGAATCCCCAACCACGGCCAAAAGACCTTCACGCCCAAGACGCTGTAGGGCATCGTAGTCGGCGGTAGGTGCAATCAGTGGATCAGGGTCAAACTTCCAGTCACCGGTGTGTAGCACCACACCGGCCTCGGTCCGCACCACTACCGAATTCGGCTCAGGGATGGAATGGGTCAGGCGCAACAACTCAATCTCGAACGGCCCAACCTTGAACCGCTCACCCGGGCGTACCTCCCGGATCGGCACCTTGCCAACCAAGCCGCGCTCGTGAAGCTTGGCGCGCAAGACCTCAGCCGTAAAAGATGTGGCATAAACCGGGCAGCCCAGCTCTGGCCACAAATACTGAACCGCACCGAAATGATCCTCATGGGCATGGGTCAGAACCAAGCCGACCAGATTTTCACGCCGCTCACGGATAAAAGCTGGATCTGGAACCACAATATCAATACCGGGAAGACTGTCGTCCGCAAAACCGATACCAAGATCAACCATCAACCAACGGCCATCATGGCCATAAAGGTTGAGGTTCAGCCCAATCTCACTCGCCCCACCCAGCGGCAGAAACCAAAGCTCATCTGGCCCTGGACAGTGTATCCCTCCCTCATGGCTCATGACCGACAGTTCCGCTCATAGATCTGCCGCAAACCGCGCAACGTCAATTCCTCATCATTCTTCTGAATCACAACCGTCCCCCTGGAAAACAAACCCGCCAGTCCGCCGGTTGCAACCACAGCCATCGACGCGACACCATATTCGGCACGAATTCTTGCCACCAAACCCTCGATCAGGCCAACATAGCCCCAATACACTCCCGATTGCATACATGCAACCGTATTGCGCCCGATTACCTGCGCCGGTCGGCCGATATCGATTCTGGGCAATTTTGCCGCTGCCGCATTCAACGCCTCCAACGACAGATTAATCCCCGGCGCAATCACCCCGCCACGATAATTTCCATCCTGATCGACCACATCAAATGTGGTTGCGGTGCCAAAATCAATCACAATCAACGGCGGTGTGGCGACCATAACCGCGCCCACTGCGTTGACCAAACGGTCGGCACCAACCTCATCTGGCCGATCGACCAGCGCTTGAATGCCAAGGTCAATCGACGGGTCACCAACCACCATCGGCTCGCACCGAAAATAATCCCGACACAAGCGGCACAAATTGAACGTCACCCCGGGGACAACGCTGGCCAGAATTGTCCCGTCAATTCCCGTCGAGCTGATCCCATTCATCGCCATAAGGCTGGTCAGCCACACGCCGTACTCATCAGACGTCCGTTTCTTGTCGGTCGCGCAACGCCAAAAGCCCCGCCGTTCCCCGCCATCATAGAGCGCGAAGACGATATTGGTATTTCCAACATCGATTGCCAACAGCATGTCACACTCCGGACATGGGAGCAAAAAAAACGTCGCCGGCCGCGATGCGTTGCCGCCCCCCACCATCTTGATCCAGAATCAGCGTACCGTCATGATCAAGACTACAAAAGCGTCCGCTTAAACTCTGCGTATGCAAGCGTACACTTATTCTCTCACCCACACCAAGCGCCCCGGCAAGCCATGTCGCCCGTATGGGATCAAAGCCTTGCCCTTGCCAGCGGTCAAACCACACCTGGAAATGGCGCAAAAAAGCTTCCAGAACAGCCTCAACTTCCGGTACCTGCCCAACTTCGACAGATAGCGCCGTGGCCGGAAACTCGGTCTGAGCTGGATAATGCTTAAGGTTAATACCGACCCCCACCACCACCCAGTCCAAAGCCGTGCATCGGGCAGGGGCATCGGCCTCCAACAAAATTCCACAAACCTTACGCTCATTCAACAGCACGTCATTGGGCCACTTGAACCGCACCGTACTCGGCTCTTGAATGAAGGCACAAAGAGTGTCACCCACCGCCAATGCGGTTACAAAAGAAAGCTGCGCCACGGTTGCCGCAGCGCAGCCAGGTCTGATAATTAACGAGCAGTAAAGGTTGCCTGGAGGGGAGACCCATGTCCTACCCCGCCGTCCACGCCCACCCTCCTGACTCTCTGCCCAGACCACGGTCCCGGCCGGGGCCCCACTCTGCGCTAACCTCTTCGCCTCATCGTTAGTGCTTCCGCACCGTCCGAACCGAACCCGTCGAGACATCGATGCCAACGGGCTCGCTGTACGATCCTCGCCCACTCCCCAGCTCACTTGACATACAATGACGTCGCCGCCTTGGTCGCCGCCTGAAGGATCGGATTAGAGTACAAAAAGAAGGCAAGATTAAACAGAGCGGTAACAGAGATCACGATCGTCATCGCCGGATCACTGTGCCGGTCAAACTGATCGATCGCCGGGTCAAAGTACATAACCTTAATAACCCGAAGATAGTAGAACGCACCCACCACTGAAATCAGGATACCAACCACCGCCAGCCAGTACAACTTGACATCAGCGATGGCAATAAACACGTAGAACTTGCCAAAGAAACCGGCCATCGGCGGAATACCGGCCATGGAGAACATGAAAATCGCCATCGCCATCGCTAGGGCCGGATT
>CAUYTZ010000182.1:0-15074 GCA_963575695.1 uncultured Gammaproteobacteria bacterium
AACTTTCTTTGACAAAGTTCAGAGCCACAACCCCAAAATCCACAATCAGTTATCGGAAAATTCGGTTACGACTCGGAATGTAAACCGGGCAGTTTCCGCCTCGCGTTGTTGGCTTCGGCCCGAACCGTCTCGGGCGTGGCCCCGGTCAGGGTCAGAAAGCGCCCCACCCGGCCCTCGTCGGCGGCCAGGAACGCCAACACCTGCAAAGCCAAGAGGTTGGCGTCACTGTTGGCCACAGGGCGCGCACAGGCGGGTTTGGGTACGGTGGCAAGGAACCCAGCTTATTTGCGCGGCCCGCGTCCCAACCCAATTTTGACCGCCAGTTCCGAACGCTGTTGAGCATAGTTCGGAGCCACCATCGGGTATTCGGCCGGCAGACTCCACTTAACGCGGTAGTCGCCAGTGGTCAGGCCGTGGTCTGTCATGATATGGCGCTTCAACATCTTAAACTTTTTGCCACAATCAAGGCAGGTAACACTATCGGGTTGAATCGATTTGCGGACCGGCACCGCAGGTGCCTGAGCCGGCTGTGGTTCCGGAGTCGTCTCCGTCATCCTGGCGCGCCGCAGCGAATTGTAGACACTGGCAATCAGCTCCGCCAGATTGGGCACAGCCACAGCGTTCTTAACGACATAAGCAGACACCACTGTCGCCGTCAACTGTACAAGGTTCTTGTTCTGATCAGTTTCACTGCTCACGAGTTTTTCTCCTAAAACGTTGATTAAGCGTACAAGTCAAGGTTCTGTCGCTTTGATCTTGATCGAACGGTTGGCCGTGATCTCGGCCATAATCTCGGTTGCGTCCACCTACTTTTGAAACTGCGGGGGAGCCGTCACTACCGCTTCGACCAATTCACTTCGCGTAAAACCCTACCCTTTCCCTTTAACAATAACTGTCTTTGTGCCGTAAATCAGGCACCACTTGCAAGCGGAATGGTTCATTCCCCTACCCGAATCCAAACTATTCAATTCTATGCGGCAGAAAACGGCTGCTGTCGCGCGTGATCAGGCCATCATCTTCCCGAATACCGATACCGCACGCCCGCCCGGCCACCACCCACGACCCGATCACCGGATACTGGCCCTGGCCCCGACCATCGCGGAATATCGGCAGCGACCGGCAGGTCTGGACGATGGTGCCCTCGGCACCGTAAGGCCCCTTGACCTCCAATCCACCCGCCGGCAACTCCGGATCGATCAACCGGATGTTGGCTCCTTCGCGCGACAACAACGGCTTGATCACATAGCGCGGCCCGATTTCTTCCGCGCGAGCCGCCGCTTGTTCGGCGAAGCAGGCCGGCAGCAGATTGGGGTGTCCCGGAAACATCCACCACAGCCAGGGCAGCACCCCCTTGTTGGACAGCACCATCTTCCACGCCGGCTCAATCATCTGCGGTGCCCACGGCCCGCGCAGATGAATGCCATACTCCTCCTCGATCAGAAATTCCCAGGGATAGAGCTTGAACAACACCTCAATCACTCGGTCTTCCAGATCGGTCAGCCGGCCCAGGCCATCAACCCCGATATCCTCAAGGAAGATGAGCTCGGTGGCCAACCCGGCTTGGCTGGCGCAGTCCTGAAGATAGCGGACATTGCCCAGGTCTTCGGCGTGATCGGCGACGCAAGTCAGATGGAGCAGCCGTCCACCCAAAAACGGCCCCGCCTGCGGACCATAACCACGGCCGATGGTGGCGAAGCCGTCAATCAATGCCTCCTGAAGGCTGTTAAACTGGTCGGAGTTCGCCCCAATCAGCCCGCGCTCAATCGCCTGTTCCAGCCACAGCCACTGAAAGAATGCCGCCTCATACAGCGCAGTCGGCGTATCACCGTTGATTTCCAACAGCTTGGCTGGCCCCTGACCATCATAGGCCAGATCCATCCGGGCATATAAATCTTTATCGCCCCGCTCCCAGGTGTCGCGAATCAAAGGCCACCACGGCTCGGGAATTCGCAACGAGGCCAGGATTTCGTCATCGCGATGAGCCCGCTCAACCACCTCCAGGCACATCGCCATCAGCTCGTTGGTTGGCCGTTCTAGGTCACGCTCGATTTGATCCAGGGTAAAAACGTAGCAGGCATCCTCGACCCAATACGGCAGACCGTCGATGGTATGATAATCAAAACCATGACGGGCAGCGGTGTCCTGCCAGTCCGAGCGGGGGGCGATGGCGGTGCGGCGCACGGCTACACCGGGACTGCGGCCATCGATGGCACACTCAAGCGAAAACGGTTGACCAGTTCATCTAGTGCCGCTGCCATCAGTGCCATGTCTTTGCTGATCTCTGAAATCCGCGCAATCGACTGGGCGGTGTAGCTGCTGGCGGTCACAATTTCGCGTAAGGCCACCACCACCTGAGTACTGGCGGTTCTTTGTTGTTGCGTGGACAACGAAATCTGCTGGGCGGCGCTAGAGGTCTGGCGGGCTGCACCAACCAGTTCATTCAGACAACCAGCGGTGTGAGCGGCCGCTTCTGAGCCAAAAGCGATCCCACTCGCCCCTTTTTCCGACACAACGACCAACCGGGCAATCGAATCCTGAATCTGGCTGATCTTGGTTTCGATATCGCCCGTTGAATCGGTAACACTGTCGGCCAGACGCCGGATTTCCGCCGCCACCACCCCAAACCGGCGCCCGGATTCCCCCGCACTTGACGCTTCCAACGCCGCATTAAAGGCGATCAGCTTGGTTTGGTCGGCCAGAACCTTGATGATTTCCATGACCTTGCTGATTTCTTTCGATCGGCTGCCCAGATCAAGGATTTCGCGCAAGCTGTTCTGGTTGTCACGCTGAATATCGGCCATGCGGGCACTGACCGCCTGCATCGCCCCTGCCCCTTTCTTGCTGTTTTCATAAGTCTGGGCGGCGATATCGACCACGGCCCGCGAGTGTTCGGCGATTTGCGCCGACGAAGCCGACAACTGTTCCATGGTTGAGGTTATTTCGGCGACCGAGGCTGACATTTCACTGGAGGTCGCCGCCTGCCCCCCGACCGCGCCGGTGATCTCACACGCAGCAACATGAACATGGTGGGCGTGGTGGCGAACCTTTTGGGCCAGATCATGCAGTTGCGCCCGCATACGGCTGGCGGCATTGGCCAATTCACCCAACTCGTCGGTGCCATCGGCGGCGATGTCCTCAACAAGATTACCCTCCGCCACCTGCTCAACCGCGTGCTTCACGCCAAAAATCCGCCGTGAGATGTGGCGCGCGGTCAAAAAAGCCAGCCCCATGCCCGCCACCAGAACCGCAGCCCCGACCCACAGGAAGGTCGAGCGGGCTTCGTTCATTGCACTAAGGTAATGACTGCGATCCATCGCAACTTCTAGAACCCCAATTGGAGCATTGGAATAATCATAAACGGCTTCTCCATAGACAGCCATCGGTTTTCCATCAATTTCCAAATACGTTACCTGGGCCTCTCCCTGAAACGCTTTAAGAATTGTCGCTGATACCGACAGCGGTTCCTTACCGATGGTTGAAGCGAACGTGGTAATTTTATCCCCAGAAACCAGATGCAACGCCAACTCAACTTTTTGAGTTTTCTTAAAAGAATCAAAGAACTCTTGACCGAATGCCATGCCGAATTCAACCGAGCCAAGTGGCTGCCCTTCGGCCTCAATCGGCACCACCCCACGCACCCCCAGCCCGGCCACACCGCTTTCCAAACCCCGAGTCGGCTTGTGGGTCTGATTGGTGTTGACCACGGTGCGGCGGAACGAAGACAGGTCGTCACCAAACTTTTCCGGCTTGTGCAAACGAAGAAACGACACCGCCAGAGGCGTGTGGAACTGAAATTGTTCAACCCCGAACTGCTGGGCCATCACCCGATACCCCGGCAGCAACAGCCCAACCAAGGCAGCCCGGTCACCGGCAGCGAGCTTCTCCCGCACCGGTGGCAAAGCCGCGACAAAAGCGGACAAACCCTGGGCCATCCGGCTTTCGGCGGCAAGTGCATGTGTCACAGCCTTGACGTGGTCATTAAGTTCGCGCCGCTCCGCCTCACCAATCAACGCGGACATGATGCGCATGTTGGCCACGCTCAAAGCCAAAGTCAGCACAACCACCGTTGCGCCCATAGCCAAAATAATCTTTGTCCACAATTTAAGATTGTTAACCATCCGTGCCGCTCCACTAACGCCATCCTGGGCTAACCGCCGCAGGCTAACCGCCAACGAAATGCCAATTTCAGAAATCTACCATACCACCAAGCATAAAGAATGGCCTATTATCCTTTCCAGGACTGCATCCCGAAAGAGAAAAATGGACGGAGTATTGTCAACCCGCAGGCATACCTGACAACCCCCGTACGAATTGCTCTTACCCGGGGTTTGGTAGTTGGTCAGTCTAATTCCCGCATTTCAAGGGCGAAAACCTGGGTCTAAAAGTGAGCAGATTATGGACCGTATCCGGGTGATCATTGCCGACGACAGCGCGCTGGCCAGAGCGTTGATCCGTGATTTTTTGGAAGGCGACGACCAGATCACGGTCGTCGCCGAAGCGGAAAATGGGCGTCAGGCGGTGGAGATGGTTCATGGTCACCACCCGGATCTGGTGACCATGGATTTGGAAATGCCGGTGATGAACGGCTTGGAGGCCATAGAGGAGATCATGGCGACCCATCCGGTTCCGATCCTGGTTGTCAGCGGGGTGTCCGACGCGCAAAAAGCTTACGCCGCCGTGTCCCGTGGCGCGCTGGAAGTGATTGATAAACCGGATACTCATGAGGATTCCAGGACGGAGTTTGTCGCCAAGGTCAAAATGTTGGCGACGGTTAAAGTCATCACCCACTTGCGTACCCGTCGGACGCTTCCAAGTATTGCGCCAACCGCGCCACCCCCCCGGCAATTCACCGGCCGCGCCGATTCACCGGTCAGCGCGACCGCTTTCGACCGTGAGAACCCGCTCGGCAATGGAAACCGGCTCAACGGGCGAAAACTATTCACGATTGCTTCTTCCACCGGAGGCCCCCAGGTCCTGGCCTCGATTTTGTCGCGGTTGCCGGCCGACTTCCCCTGCCCGATCGTGATCGCCCAGCACATTTCCGAAGGCTTCGCGCAGGGGCTGTCCAACTGGCTAGACTCGATCAGTAAAATCGAAGTCCGGCTGGCCCAGGAATCTGACCCACTGCTGCCCGGCGTGGCCTATATCTCCCCTTCGGAATCGCATCTGATCGTTGTTCCCGGCCAGCGCTTGTCCTTGCGCCTACGGGAACCAGGGGAGATTTACCGCCCCAGTTGTGATATCTTGCTCATCTCAGCCGCTGCCGTTTTTGGGGCCAACACCGTCGGCCTGATCCTGACCGGCATGGGCAACGACGGCGCTGCCGGCATGGAACGCATTCACCAAGCCGGCGGCGTTACCCTGGCCCAGGATGAACAGAGTTCGATTATCTACGGCATGAATCGGCTGGCGATTGAACGCGGGGTGGTTCAACGGATTCTCGCCGCAGACCACATTCCGGCGGAAATGATCGCCCTGACCGGTCAGACCGGCCGTCTTTCGTTCAGGGACGGCGACGCATGAACACCAATCAGACCCCGTTCCTGGACCTGATCAAGCGACGTAGCGGCCTGAACTGCGCCGATGACCGGCGGGCGGTGCTGGAAACGGCGCTGGCACAGCGGATGGTGGCGACCGAACTCAAGACTGGGGACCAGTACTTCGCCCACCTAACACAGTCTGACCAGGAATTTAATCACCTGATCAGCCTACTGACCAACAATGAAACCTATTTCTTCCGTGAAAGCCAGCAACTGGATCTGATCGTTACCCGGTTGGTGCCACGTCTGCTGGCCAAACCCGGCCGGACATTGCCTTTGCGCATCCTGAGTGCCGCCTGCTCCAGCGGGGAGGAGCCGTATTCGATCGTCATGGCCCTGCGCGAGCAGTACGGCGACGCCGTTCGCTCCCTTTTTTCCGTGGTTGGCAGCGATATCGACCATCAGGCCCTGACCAAGGCCCGGGAAGGCAGGTATTCAGAATTTTCTTTTCGTGGCGTTTCTCAACAACTGAAGGATCGATATTTTACCAAAAAAGGTAGAGAGTACACCGTACTAAAAGATATACGGGATGCTGTGCATTTTAAACACACAAATCTAATTGACGACACATCCAGCACAAATAAAGATAAGTATAATATAATTCTTATTCGCAATACTACTATATATTTTGATAATCACGCCAGACGCACTACCCTTAATCATCTGTGCAAACGGCTAAGTAATGATGGCTGTCTTCTGGTCGGTATGGCAGAAACCCTGGCTAATAATTTCGGCTTAATGGAACTGGTCGAGGAAGATGGCATATTCTATTTCACTCACGCCAACGATACGCCAACTTCCACCTTTCCCCTGCCATCACAGCCATTGCTCGAAGAAGCGGAGATTCCGACAACCGCCACCTCCAGCTTTGCTTCCGAGACAGAAAATTTAAGCCAAGCGACCCGCTTGACCTTGGAACGCCGCTACGATCTGGCGCTAAGACTGATCCGATCACTTACCACAACCCAGACAGATGCGGCAAACCTGCTTAAGGCCCACCTGCTCAAGGCTCACATCCATCTCAACCGTAAGGAGTTTGTTCCTGCGGAAACCGAGGCGCGCAAAGCCCTGGTTCTGGAACCGTGGTCAATCGATGCCTTCTTGGTACTGGGTCTTGTGGCCCACTACGGTGAACGGCCACAAGAGGCGCTGACATGGCTCAAACAGGCGGTTTATGCCAACCATGGCTGCTGGCCGGCTCACTATTATCTCGCCAATCTTCACCGCGCCGCCAACAACCTTGACCTGGCACGGACGGCCTATCGGGTGGCGCTCAACCTGCTCTCGACGGGATCCGTCGCCGAAACGGGACTGAAAGTTCTGCTACCGGCCTTCCCCACCGCCAACATCCGCTTCCTGTGTGAACATAATCTGAACCGGCTCGGCCCGCCCTCGCCCGTTTTCTCCCATCCCAACCAGACTGCGGGCAGAGGGTGACCTGAACCATGGCCCTGGACTTGTCCCGCTTCATCGTCCGCTTCGTCGAGGAGGCCCGCGACCATCTCGGCCGTCTGGCCGACGGAATCGCGACCCTGGGGCAAAATACCTCTGACCGTGAGCTAATCAACGCCCTGTTCCGCTCCGCGCACACCATCAAAGGTTCGTCGCGGATGCTAAAGCTGATTACGATCACGCAAACCGCGCACAAACTGGAAGACGTGCTCGGTGCGGTGCGCGACGGCCAACTGGGAATCACCCCTGCCCTGATCCCGGTCTTGATGCGGGCCATCGACGCGCTGGCGGCGCTGGTCGATATCGTCGCCGCAACCAACAGTCCCGCCGCCCTGCCCCCGGTTGATCAAGATTTGTGTGCCGCGTTGAGCGTTGCCGCTCAAGGTACCAAGTTAAGCGTTGCCGCTCAAGGCGCCAAGTTAAGCGTTGCCGACCCGGCACCCACCCCAGAAGCCAAGCCCGGCCCCGCAATACCGATTATGCAAACCGTACCGGCTGCAAACAAGTTGCCGGAAACGGTGCGGGTAAGACTGAGCAAGCTTGACGAGTTGGTTAAGCTTCAGGGCGAGGTGGTCTCCAGCCATGCCCGCATGCGCAAACGGCTGGCCGAAATTCAAGCCCTGGTCCGCAGCAGCAGTATCGAAAGCGACAAAAGCGGGCAAAGCGATTTGGAAAAGCGGCTGCGGCATTTCGCTCAGGCGTTGCGCGACGATGTGCTCGCCCAGGAACTGCTGATGGACGAATTGCACGCCCGGGCTCTGATCATGCGCATGCTGCCTCTGGCCATCGTGTTTGATAATGCCGGGCGGGTGGTGCGCGATCTGGCACGCTCAATCGGCAAGGAGGCCGAATGTGTGATCACCGGCTCGGAAATTGAACTGGACCGGCAAGTCATCGACCAGTTGAGCGATCCGCTGGTCCACCTGTTGCGCAACGCGGTCGATCATGGTCTGGAGCCGCCCCATGTGCGGCTTGCTGCCGGCAAGCCAGCGCGAGGCCGCATCAGCCTGTCCGCCCGCCAGGATGGCGGCGGTGTGGTGATCGAAATTGTGGATGATGGCGGCGGTGTCTCCTGCACCGCAATCCGGGAAAAAGCGGTGCGCAAGGGCTTGCTCAGTGCGGAAAAAGCCGCAGCCCTGACCGACCAGGAAGCGGTTGACCTGATTTTTTTGCCCGGTTTCTCAACCAATGAAATTATCACGGACCTGTCTGGACGCGGTGTCGGCCTGGATGTGGTCAAACAGTGCATCGTCGATGACTTGCAAGGAACGGTTACGGTCGATACCCGGCCAACCCTGGGCACCTCCTTTACCCTGCGCCTGCCATTGTCGCTGGCAGTGATGCGGATTCTGCTGGTTGCGGTCGATGGCCTACCCTTTGCTTTTACCGCTCAACACATTGCCGAACTGGTCAGGGTTCCGGCGACAAGCGTTCAGACCATCGCCGATCGAGCCATGGCCGTAATCCGCAATGAATTCGTGCCGCTGGCCCAACTGTCGGCCCTGCTCAACATTCCCACCCGACAGCACCAATCACAGCCGGGCCAGCCACGCCCGGCGACCCAGGCCGGCAACACGCTACTCCTGGTGGTGGTCAAGGTTCGTGGCGACAAACTAGCCCTGGTGGTTGATGATCTGCTCGATGAGCGTAACATGGTCATGAAACCGCTGCCCGACCATCTGCGCCGCTACCCACTGGTATCGGGCATCGTCATCAGTGACAGCAACGAACTGGTCAGTGTGCTGCACAGCCCGGCGCTGATGGAATTGGCCCGGCGTATCCGCCCCACCACAACCTCAGCCGCCACAGCCACTGCCGACGATGACCAACGCACCGGCGCGCCTAGAATTCTGGTGGTCGATGACTCGCTCAACACCCGCGAAATCGAAAAGGACGTGCTGGAGGCCTGCGGTTTCCAGGTCACGGTGGCCGAAGATGGGCTGGACGGCCTCAATAAGGCCTTGGCTGAACCCTTCGACGCCGTGTTGACCGACGTGGAGATGCCGAACATGGATGGTTTTTCTCTCACCGCGCGGCTACGGCAGGAACCAACCTACCGCTCCCGGCCGATCATCATCGTGACCTCGCGGGAAAGGGAGGAAGACAAGCGACGCGGCATTGAAGTTGGTGCCGACGCCTATATTGTTAAAGGTGATTTTGACCAGGGCGTTCTGGTAAAAACGCTGCGTAGCCTTTTGCACTGACGGGAACCGAACGGTCGGTTCCCGACTGGGAGCAATCGAAGAGGGGGTTAAGAATGCGTATTCTGGTGGTGGATGACGACTCTCTGGCTGCAGAGATGACCGCCATGGTGCTGGAGGCGGTGGGGCATGAGCCGGAGATCGCCGAAAACGGGATCGAGGCGATGGAAAAACTTGCCGCCGACAACGGCTTCGAGGTGATTGTCAGCGACCAGAACATGCCGCTGCTGACCGGGATTGAGCTGTTCCGCGACCTGCGCCGCCAGGGTGTAACCTTGCCGTTCATCCTGTTGACCGGCGACGACCCCGCTGGCCCCAGAACCTTGGAACCGGCCCTGGACGCCTGCTTGATGAAAGATTTCACCCTGGAAGAAAGCCTGCCAAATACTCTGGCGGCGGTATGCGCTCGCCACGGACTACGTTTTTGATGACTGAAACCGTACCCTTTGCTGGATGATATCCATGACCGCTAAACCAGTTGTTGCCCGCGAGAAGATTGCCCTGTTGCGGGCATCATTCCTGGCCAAATTGCCCTCCCGACTGGAACAAGCGCTTCAGTTGCACCAGTTGGTGTTCAATACCTATGAGGCCCCTGCCCCCTCTGCCGCCCCCTCTGCCGCCGCTGAACTGCACCGCCTGCTGCACAGTCTGAAAGGCACCGGTGCCACGCTTGGCTTGCGCGCCCTGGCCGAAGAAGCCGCACGGGGTGAAATCATCGCGATTCTGATCGCCGACGATCTTACCCTGGCCACTCCTGCGACCGGTGCCGAGATCTACGCTTGCCTCGCCAGCCTCATGGATCTTGTACAGGCGGCACGCGCACAAGCCGAGGCTCCAACCGAAGCCGGCCGTGTCCGCGAGGAAATAACAGCCCCGGCTTTCGATCTGTCCCACCAGCCCCTTTCCTCGGATACCGCCGCTGGCAACGAGAAGCCACGCGTGATCTTCCTGTGCGACGATGACAAGACCCTGGTCGACCACCTCAGCGCCCAACTCCAGTGTTTCAACTACCAATCCGTCACCTTCTCCGACCCAGATGAACTGCGCGCGACACTTGCCCACCATCCGGCCCATGCAATCGTGATGGACATTGTCTTTCCCGGCGATGAAAGTGCCGGTACCAACGCGGTTATGACCCTCAACCGGGATCTTGTCGAGCGCGTGCCGACCGTTTTCATCTCTGCCCGGAACGATTTCGATGCCCGCCTGCGGGCAGTTAGGGCGGGCGGTGCGGCCTATTTCTCCAAGCCCGTGGATGTCATGGCGCTGGTTGCCTGTCTTGATGCCCTGACCATCCACAAGGAGCCAGAACCATACCGGGTGCTCGTTATTGATGATGAGCCGGAAGTGGCGATGTTCCATGCCCATATCCTGGAACAAGCCGGCATGGTTGTGCGCCTGCTGCACGGCCACGACACCGTCCTGGCCGAACTGGATGACTTCCACCCCGATCTGGTGCTGATTGACCTGTACATGCCTCAGTGCAACGGCCGAGATTTGGCACAAGTAATCCGCCAGATACCGCGCTGGATCAGCCTGCCGATCATCTTCCTGTCCAGCGAAACCGATAAGACCAAGCAGTTTTCGGCAATAAGGATCGGGGCGGAAGGGTTTCTAACCAAGCCGGTCCTGCCCGCCGAACTGATCACCGCAGTGGCGGTGCGCTCGGAGCGAATGCGCGATCTGCGCTCGCTGATGGTGCGCGACAGCCTGACCGGGTTGTTCAACCACACAACAACCACCCAAATGCTGGAAAATTCCCTAGCTGTGACCAACCGGCTCAACAAAACTCTGGCCGTGGTCATGATCGATATCGATCGGTTCAAGTTGGTCAACGACACCTATGGCCACATCGTCGGTGATCAAGTGCTGGTGGCTCTGGCGCGGATTCTTCGTGAACGCCTGCGGACATCCGACATCATCGGCCGCTATGGTGGTGAAGAATTTGCTGTGGTACTGCGTGATGTCTTTCTAGAAGAGGCAATCAGAATCATGGATATCATCCGCCATGATTTTAGCCAGTTGCGCTTTCACCATAACGGGGTTGATTTTAATTGCTCATTCAGTGCCGGAATTTCGCTGTCGTCCCGTGAAAAGTCGCTAATCTTTCTTCGCAGCGAAGCCGACCGGGCCCTCTATCAGGCCAAGCATGAGGGACGAAACCGAATCGTCGCCGCCACGTCCAGTTGAGGAGCCGCACGCCATGAGCAATACGCCATGAACGAGACAGGAGCCACGCTCGACGATGTCCTCACCGCCCGCCGTGAGGCCGGAAAGGCCGTGGTCAATGTCGATCAACCCATGGTCAAACTGGTGGTGTTCGAAATCTGCAATGAAGTATTTGCCTTCAACGCCACCGCTATTCGTGAGATCCTGGCCGAAACCACCGTTCACTTTGTGCCCGGCTGCCCTGAATCTGTGGAAGGGGTGATTAATCTACGCGGCGACATTGTATCGGTGATTAGTTTAGCCACGATTCTCGGTCGGGCCGAAGCGCAAGACCAGGCTCGCCGCCCCCCTCAAATCCTGGCCCCCCGAATCCTTATTGGTCACGATGGTTCTATCTGTAGCGGTATTCGGGTTGACCGGGTGCTTGATGTCGCCGACGTGGCCAAGGCCGCGCTGCAACCGCTACCGACGGCGTTGTCAGACTCTCGCAGCCGTCTCGCCCTGGCCGTGCTGCACTATCGCGACCGGGTGCTAACACTGCTGGACCTTGGCCGCATCTTCCAGGATTTCGCCCGTGGCCATGGCTGACTTTCCCCCACCCCTGCCCACCTTCAAACCCGAAGCCGCAGCGGAAACCCGCCCAAGCTTGTCCGTAACCGTGGTCACCTTTTTAGCCGGTGGCTATCGCTTCGGGGTTGAAGCCCGCCATGTCCACAGCCAGGAAACACAAGTTGCCAACACCTACGCCGACATCTGCGCCGCCGAAACCGTGTTAGGTCTGCCCACTCAGCCGGGATTCATCGAAGAACTGCGACAGCAACGCCGTCCCGTGCTCCGCATCGGCGGAATCGCGCTGGCGATCTCCCCACCGGTTGAGCTGCGCTGCTATACGACCGAAATGATACACCCTCTCCCGCCCCTGCTTATCGCCAATTGTCGGGTGCTCGGCCTTATCGCACTGGCGTTCGATGAACTTGGCTTAGTCCTACTGATTAATGGCGAAAGCCTGGGCGACCCAAACCGACATACCCCCAACATCTTTCGGTCAAGGCCGGTCAGAGTCGGTCAGGGCTGATAAACTTCGTCGATCAGCCGCGACATCGTGTCGGGATCGTATTCGATCAAGGTCAACAACACCCGGGTCGGCTGGGCCGGGTGTGCCCCGTTTTCCCAATCGCGTATGTCACGCACATCCAGCGCGTAACGATGGGCGAAGTCTTCCTGACTCATGCCCACACGCTGACGCAACTGCTGTAGCCGGCGCGGGGGCCACTCGTTTTCTTGCTCGTCGGCCCCGGCAGCGGCGGCCGGCGCGTCCGGAATGCCGTCATCATCGTAATCGAGTTCCAGCCGACGCGGCCCACCGCCCGAGCGCGAACGATCGCGCGACCCGCCGCGCGGTGCCAACGGATCATTATCGTCGTCCAAATCGTAACCGACATAACCCCGAGCCGGAACTCGGTAATCCGTCTCCTCCGGCACGGCACGCCCGCCACGCCGGGAAGACGGCGCCGTCTTAGGCTCATCGGGAGCCGGGGTGACCCGCGACCGCCCCGAGATCCTCAACAACAAGCCTGGAATGTGATTGGCCATGATCTCGTCTTCCCCTTCATGACGCCCATGCGCCGCACTATACCGTTTCCTGGCCGGGCCGCAAGTCATCACGCCGGTGTTTCCCACCCTTTTGTTTCGGCTGCGAGCAGAGTATGGTGCAACCGACGCGGCCCGACTGCGCAATCGGAAAGCGGCAAATCAAGCGCTCGATCGCAAAATTATCCTTCATAAAATTATCGTCGGGAGCCGCCCCATGTCCGATCTCGCCGCTTGCCTGACCGCCGCGACCAGCCACTTTCGTGCCAACCGTTTGGACGACGCGGAACAACATTGCCTTCAGGCACTGGTGTTGGAACCGGGTGCCGCCCAGGCGCTCCATATTTTGGGCTTGATCGCCTTGCAGCGCGGCAACCCCGAACCGGCGCTAGCCTTTCTGGTTCAAGCGGCCGAAGCCGACCCGGGCGATGCGACCATCGCCAACAGTCAGGGCAGCATTTTCTACCAGCTTCACCGCTATGCCGAGGCGGAACCGGCGTTCCGGCGAGCGGTAGCCGCCGGCGGAACCTTGCGCGATCCGCTGGTTAATCTCGGCAACACCCTGCTGCAACTTAATCGACCGACGGAAGCGGCCTCCAGTTTTCGGCGTGCGCTGGCGCTCAATCCCCGCGATCCGGAAGGCCACAACAATTTGGGTACCGCGCTGCGCAACCAGGGCCGACTCGATGAAGCCGGGGACTGCTTCCGCACCGCGCTGGTGCTGGCCTCCGATTACCTCGAAGCGCGCTATAATCTGGGTCTGCTGCTGGCCGGGCAGATGAAATACCAAGAGGCTCTGGACTGCTTTGAGAAAGTGATCGCGGCGGCACCAGGCGTGATCGTGGCCCAGGTCGCGGTCGGACATATGCTCAACGCGCTCGGCCGCAGCGAAGAATCGCTGACGGTGTTCGAAGCGGTGCTGGCCGAGGCCCCCGACCATCCCGAAGCCAATTACGCCGCCCGGTTGGCCTATGGCACCGGCACGCCGCGTGGCCAGATCGCCATGATCAACGATCAGGTCTGGATTGACGGCTGGCGGCGCGCGATTGAGCGTGTGGTTGCGCCAGGAGTTCTCGCACTTGATCTCGGTACCGGATCGGGACTGCTGGCGATGATCGCCGCGCGGGGCGGGGCCCAGGTGGTCAGTTGCGAAAGCAATCCCACCCTGGCCCTGGTCGCCGGCCAGACCGTGGCCGCTAACGGCTTGGCCGACCAAATCAAACTGCTGGCCAAGCCTTCCCTGCAACTGCGCACCGGTCAGGATCTGCCGCATCAGGCCGATGTGCTGATCGCCGATTTGGCCGGTCCGGGCCTGCTGGTCCCGAACCTGCTGCCAGCGTTGCGCCATGCCCTGGCCCAGTTGGTCAAGCCGGGAGCCAAGATCCTGCCTGCCCGAGCCACGGTCTATGGCGGGCTGCTGTCGTGCGAAATGCTGGCCCGGATGGCCCCGGTCCGCACGGTCTGCGGCTTCGACCTTAGCCGCTTCGACCGTTTCCGCCAAGCTGGGGCGAGCGAGATCGATCTGGTTAACGATCCGCATCAACCGCTATCGGACCCGTTCGTGGCGCTGGAATTTGATTTCACCCGCCCGGTCGCCGATCACGGCCAGCGCGAGATCGAACTAATTGCCAACGCTTCCGGCCTGTGCCACGGCATCGCCCAATGGTTCGATCTGCATCTGGACGACGAAATCACCATCACCTCCGCCCCGCGCGACCACGCCAATCACTGGCGACAGGTGGCTCATTTCTTCTCCACACCCATCACGGTCGAAGCCGGCCAACGGCTGACTGTGGTCGCGCGCTGGGATAACACCCAGATCCATTTGGAACTGAAGGCGTAATACCGTCGAGCCTATAGCTGATAGTTCTGTCCCGAATAAAGTGGGGTACCCGGCCCTTGTTGTTGTGGCTGGAACGACGCGGCCAGATGGGTTTTCCCATACCGCCAAGCCCTTTGATGGCCCAGATCCGCCGCTCCTGCCGGGTGCGGCAAAAGGTATAGGACTCCATGGAGCGGTGGCCGCCGGTATCGATGGCCGCTGCCCGGACATACAGGTCGGACACCTGTCGGGCATGGGGAAAAGCCCGGTACAGCAAATTTTCCAGATCCTGCCAGACCG
>CAUYTZ010000183.1:0-1277 GCA_963575695.1 uncultured Gammaproteobacteria bacterium
TTATCCCTCGTTTACCGATGTTAACCCTGATGCGCTTAAGGTGGTTGGTCGTGTGATTTGGCTTGGACGAAACCTCGGCTGATAGGTCTTAAGCAAAAATCTAAGCCCAAACGATTTGTGCCAAGCGCTTGGGGGAAATCTGCCGATGCGCTCCGCTTGACAAAAGCGCATCGTGATGCCACTCTGTCCATGTCGATTCTCCCGAAATGGAGAGCGTCGTGCCCACCGCCCTCCCGCCTTCCACGATGACCACCGACGAGCGCCTGGACGAGGTCGCCGCCATTCTGGCTGCCGGCATCAGGCGACTTCGACTGAAAAATCAAGTTGTTAACTTGCCGGACAACCAGAGACTTTCCTCGACTACGACCGGTCACCAGAGCGCTCATGGCGGCGGAGAAACCCGGCCCCAGAGGAAAACTCGATGACCGACAGCGTAACGCACAGCGTGCTCGCCAGCATCACCGCCCTGGCCACCCTGCCCATGCCGGCGCTCAAAGAGCGCTGGCGAGAGTTGTTCCAGAACGAGCCACCGGCCTTCAATCGGCCGTATCTGATCAGCCGCTGACCTACCGCATCCAGGAACTGGCCTATGGCGGGTTGAGTCCGGCGACCACCGCCCGCCTAGAAGCCATTGCTTCCGTCGAACGCTACATCGACCGTGAGATGGCCAAAAAGAGAATCCAGGATCGCCCGGTCGCCGGCACGCGACTGATCCGAGAATGGCAGGGCACTGACCACGCCGTGACCGTGCTGGAAGACGGGTTCGAGTATCTCGGCCGCCCTTACAAGTCCTTGTCGGCGGTCGCCAACGCCATTACTGGCACAAGGTGGTCAGGCCCCCTGTTCTTCGGCTTGCGTGCCCAGGGAGGCAACTCATGAAAGCCGCCAAAGCCCTAGTTTCGAAAGCCGCATCTCCGGTCCACAAGGTTCGTTGCGCCATCTATACCAGGAAGTCCTCGGAAGAGGGGCTGGACATGGAGTTTAACTCGCTCGACGCCCAGCGCGAGGCGGGCGAAAATTACATCGCCAGTCAGAAGGCCGAGGGCTGGTTGCTGGTCCCCGACTGCTACGACTCTGGCGGCTTCTCGGGTGGATCTTTGGAACGGCCGGCTATGAAACGACTTCTGACTGACTTTAAGAACAGTCGTATTGATGTTGTCTTGGTTTATAATTTGTATATCGTTTCTCTTGACTTATTGGACTTTTCTAATCTTTTGGTACTTTTTGTCTAGCTTTATTTTACATTCTTCAGTTTAAGACTATCATTAAACGCCAGG
>CAUYTZ010000184.1:0-1182 GCA_963575695.1 uncultured Gammaproteobacteria bacterium
GCCCTGAAGCGAGGCCCTGGCTCCGTCCGAGAGGGGCGCATGCGGATTACCGTCGGTCTTGTGCGTGCCGGCTGACAGGTATTCGTAACGCAGCCCGGCCTGGGCATCGGCCCCGGACTGATCGACGTGCAAGGCCACGACACCGATCGAACCGACGCCACCGGTGCTGGTGACGTACGTGCGTTCCGCGCCGCAAGCAATGGCGTACGCGGCGGAAAAGCAGGACTGATCGGCCAAAGCGTACGCCGGCTTGATCCCGCGCAACGCCATCACCCGCTCGGCCAGATCGAACACCCCGCCGGCTTCTCCGCTGGACGAGTCCACATCCAGCAGGATGCCCTGCACCGCCGGATCGTCTTCGGCCTGGGCCAGAGTCGCCGCCAGGTGCTGATAGGAGGTCAGGTCCGACAAGGCCGACAGCCCGAAGCTGCGGTTGACCAAGGTGCCGAACACCGGGATGACCGCGATGCCGGTCGGGGTGACCACGTAGGCTGGTTGCTCCGCCGCGGCGTCGGCTGCGGCCGGCAGATCGCCGCCAAACAGGCGCGGGCGCAACACGCCCAGCACGGTATCGAGCTTGGGCCGGGCGATCATCAGCGGCGCGCCGAAGACCAACCCGGCCAGATGCGGCAGGTCGGGAAGCGACATGGGCCAACCTCAACAAAAGGTTCTCAAAAAGTTTGGGGCGGCTCGCCGGCCGCCCCCTGGTTTTCCACAATCTGTTGGGCCGAACCGCCGCCGCCCGTGAAGCTCAGTCCCAGCCGCTTCTCCCGTTCCCGGTCGGCGGCGATGCGGGCGTCAACTTCTTCGGGCACCGTGCCCATTTCTTCCTGAACCTGCGACCGGGACTTGAACCCGGCCTCGACCGCCAGCATCTCGGCCTTGATGTCCTTGAGCGGATCGATCCAATCCCACTTCGGCGGCGTCCAGCGCGCCGCGAGATACGGGCTGGGATTGGCGGCGAAGCCGGGCAGATCAACCGCCCCGGCCAGCGCCGCGGTGGTGACCCAGCGGTTCCACACCGGCCGGCAGAACTGGTGAACCAGCACCGAATGCTGGATGGCTTCGATCCGGCGGCGGAACTCCAGCAGCGCCGTTCGACTGCTGCTATAGTTGACCTTGGTCATGTCCCCGACCACGTTCTGGTAGGGAATGCCCAGCCCGGCGCAGACCTCGAGCAAC
>CAUYTZ010000185.1:0-1997 GCA_963575695.1 uncultured Gammaproteobacteria bacterium
ATCCCAACCGGTTATCAAGCTCAATATGTTGTTTTTGTATAAATTTTTATCGTAACGTCCCGACATTGAAACAAGGGGAAAGCCAATGCCATCGAACACTCTGCTGCCCTCCTACGGGGAGTATTTTTACCAGGGGTTGAAGCCGGATCCGTTGCTGACGGTTTCCGCCTGGGCGGACCAATACCGGATGCTTTCGTCGGTGGCCTCTGGAGAGCCGAGACTGGTGCGCCAACTGGAAAAGGTGTTGAAAACCACGGTCGAACCGAGAATCCGCAAGCAAAGCCAGGGGGCTGGCGCGGGGGCCCAGGTTGGTGAGTTGGCGGTGATCGATGCCGAGGCCGAAGCGCTGATCGCGGCCCTGCGCCGCGACAGTGCCTATGCCGGAGTCCAGAATTCGTTCGGGGCGATTCTGGTTACGATCGGGGCCGATCCGGTTCCAGATAGCGTTTCCGATCAAAAATTGCCGACTCTGGCCAAGGCGATTGGCGAAACCCTGCGCGCCTGGCAGGACGGCAGCGCGTTCGAGAAGGTGCGAACCCAGGCCCAGGCCCCCCAGCCGCCGGAGCCTGCCGCCGCCAAGTCTCCCGCTTTGGCCCAGGCTCCGGTCACGACACCGGCACCAATCAAGCCCACTGGGTTTAAGTTTGGCTTTGGAACCCTGACCCCGCCCGATCCAACCGCTGGCGGCTGACGGATTGAGCCATGACTTTGTTTGCTTTCGGCGGCCAAAGCGGCAGCGCCAGCTTCCAAAAGCCCAGCTTCCAAAAGCCCAGCCTTCAAAAGCCATGATCAACGATTACGAACAACACACCTTCACCACCTTTCTGCAACTGGAAGATGCGGCGCGGCGTGCCGAGACGGTCGAAGCGCTGCGTTATTCAATGGTCAACGAGTTACGTCGGCTGATCGATTATCGGCTGGCGGCGCTGGTGATTGGCTCGGCGGCGACGGGCGGGATTCGGGTCGAAGCGGTATCCGGGGTGGCGGTGCTGGAGCTAGACACGCCGCTGCTGCGTTGGCTGACCCGGGCCGTACGTCAGGTCGCCAAGCGTGAAGACGCGGCGCGGGTGCAGGTGGTGCCGGTTTTGGCCGTGGCCGCGCGGGAGCGGGCTGAATGGGCGGAGTGGTGCCCGGTGCAGGTGCTGTGGTGTCCGCTGGTCAGTCGCGACGGCCAGTCTTTGGGCGCGCTGTGGCTGGCGCGCGACCGGCCGTGGACCGAATCCGAAGCGGCGATGGTTGAGCGGTTGGCCGCGTGTTACGCTCATGCCTGGCTGGCCTTGACCGGTGGCCGTCCACCGCGCGTGGTTGCCCCTCGCACCCGGCGGCTGGCGCTGGCCGCCGCCGTGGTGGTGGCCGTGGCCGGTTTGTCCTGGCCGGTGCGGCAATCGGCGCTGGCACCGGCCGAGGTCGTGGCCGCGATGCCGATTACGGTCGCGGCACCGATCGATGGCGTGATCGCCCGCTTTTTCATTGAACCGAATCAAACCGTAACCGCCGGCCAGCCTTTGTTCGCGTTCGACGACACCACGCTGAAGAGTCAGGCCGCCGTCGCCGAACGGACTCTGGGTATCGCTCAGGCCGAGTTGCGTCAAGCCAGCCAGGGCGCAATGATCGACCGCAAGCAGGCCGGTCAGGTGGCGTTGCTCGAAGCTCAGACTCAGTTGCGCGCCACAGAATTAGAGTATTCGCGCAGCCTGTTGGCGCGGATCACAGTGATTGCCGAGCGTCCCGGGGTGGCAGTATTTGCCGATGCGAACGACTGGATCGGCCGACCGGTGGCCACCGGGCAGCGGATTTTTTTCATCGCCGACCCCGCCCCGGGCGAGGCGCGGGTGCCGCTGGCGGTGCGCGACGCCAATGCCCTGACTTCCCGGCCCCAGGTTGAGCTTTTTCTAGACCCCCATCCCATGCGCCCGCTGCCGGCGACACAGGCTTAAGCCAGGTACGAGGCCCACAATACAACGTCCGGGGTGATTTCGTATCGACTTAACCCCCCC
>CAUYTZ010000186.1:0-1425 GCA_963575695.1 uncultured Gammaproteobacteria bacterium
CCACTCAACGGATGTCGCGTCCGTCAAAACGGAGGTGCGGTCATGAAGCTTCACCCTCGTGGTTTCGGTGGTCAGCGCACCCCGCCCGACATGATCAAGCGCGACGGCTGGCGCAACCAGGGCGTGCTGGTGATCAGCGCCGACGATCCTCGTCTGGCATGGCCTCAACGTGAACTCATTCGCCAGATCGGTGAAGCTCTCTACGGCGCTCGAAAGGAGGCCCGCAATGGCTGATAATCGCTGTGACAATCGCTGGACGGCCAGCCAAGTCGAAGAGCGGATCGAGGAGGCTGCCGACACCCTGCGCCGCCTGCCGGAGAAGCGGGTGCAAACCGCCCGTTCGTCCTGGCCGAAGTTCATCCAGGATTGCCACGACGCCTGCGACACCGAACCCGCGCCTCTCCGGCGTGGGCCGCCCGCCGCCGCCGCCATCGACCGCATGGACGAAACCCTGGAATGGTTGGCCTGGGTTGAGGTCGACCAGGCCCGAATCCTGTGGTCGCGGGCGACGGGCGTACGCTGGAAAGCGATCTGCTGGCGGATAGGCATGGGCCGAGACAAGGCGTGGCGGACTTGGGTTGCGGCCCTGGTCGCAATCGCCGAGCGACTTAACGGCGGCCGGTCGGCTCCAGCGATGCGGAGAAGCCGAGCGGCCCCCACGATGGCGCTCTCACCGTAAGCCGCCATTCCGGCCATCCCGACGAGGCGAGGGGTGGCCGGAACGGCCGAAAGAACGGCTGAAAAAGACGCTACCCTCCTGAAATAGCGACAAAATCAATCAGACACTTTTGCGCAAGACAGCAAAGACAAAGTTTGGTATGATCTACGACATGATCGCGAGACGTGCAGTCGAACGCCATCCCGCCCTTTTCCACCCACTTCCCGACATCACCGACACTCTAACTCAACCCGTAAGACGACGCGGCTGAGCGCCATCCTGGGCTGCAATAGTACCTTAATATTTCAGGGATAGAAGAGCAAAAGAAGAGGTCAAGCATACTCATGAACAGTAAACTAGATAAACTGCAACGCAGGTAAAGTCATAGAAAAGCACAAAGAATAAAACAAAATGGATGGTCAGCGTATATTGGTTCCTCCCTGGCTGAATACTAATGTGGGTTTCCCCAGCGCGGCATAGCCTTCGTCTGACGCTCGAAAAACTGCCTATTCACCCGAGGCCACCATGACCGAAACCGGTGAGAGTAAACACCAATTTGCACAATGGCTTATGTCGTCCATGGGTCGGATTTCCCAACCGGTCAAAAAAGATTTGGTTCGCATTTCCTGGCTTGAAAATCGGGGAATGCCGGTGCGCAGGCCGATTGCATGATCATTTCCAGGCGGAGATTTACTTGGTTTTAGGATTAAATTCAATCTGAATACTTCGAAGCAAACCAGCAGCACCCAAACAAATTACACCCAGTG
>CAUYTZ010000187.1:0-10487 GCA_963575695.1 uncultured Gammaproteobacteria bacterium
GGACGACAACTGAATAAGATGCCGCTGGAAGATTTGGTCGTACTGCTTGGCGAATGCCGCGCTGCCGATGCCCAATCCACGGTGGTGCTGGAACGTTATCTCGACCGGACTCAACCTACGGGCTGGCGGAAACAGGCCGGCGTTGGGACTGAAGACGCGGCCCAAGCAGAGCGCGGTTCACAGCGGGCCGAAGACCGGCCACCAATGTCGCGGGAAGAGGCCTATGAGATTCTTGGTATCAAGCCAGGCGTTTCGCCCGAAGCGATCAAAGAGGCGCACCGGCGCCTGATTGCCGGGGTCCACCCCGATCTCGGCGGCTCAAACTATCTTGCCGCCAAAATTAATCAGGCCCGGGACACCCTGTTGAAATACTGACCCGTTCTCGGCCTTATTGTGTTGGCTGCCTGTGTTTGTGATCTACCGGTAAGGATCAAGGACGTTTCGTTCGTTGTTCGCACCGTCAAATGGTTTGGCGTCAGGCGGATAGATGGTTCATTTCGCTCCCCGCTGAAACGCAAGGGCGGAACTTTTGTTTTGGATCGAACTGATGACTGCGCTTAACGAACAGGATCGTTTTCCAACGCCCCACCCCGCCCCGCCCCGCCCCGCCTCGTTGCCTTCGCGCTCACGGGCTGCGGTCGGTCGCCTGGTAATTGGCTTCGTCGGTTTGACCACCCTGGGCGCGGTGGTCGGTTTGTGCGCCATTCTGTTCATCACCCGGATCGAAGATCAGTTGCATCTGATCACCCAGTTTGCAACACCGGCTGCGGAAACCGCCGAAGATATGATCATCGCCTTCTGGGAATCGGTGGCGGCAGCGGAAGAAGTCTTAACCGAATCCGATTCGAAGGGTGTCACCCGCCAGTTGGAGCGCTTCAACAAACTGAGCGGCGAGTTTGAGGCCAATCAGCAACGGTTGGAAGCACTGATCGGCAGCGGCAGTTTGAAGGAAAAAATTGAAAGTGCCCGTTCCGATCATGGCAAATACATGGCCTATGTGCGGGATTTGGTCAAAGCGCGTAAATTGACTCTTGGCCAGATGGTCAGGCGTACAACCGCCGGGCTGGCGTTCGAAACCGAGGCGGATGATCTTGTCCGGCTGTGCGTACGGATTGTGGACCGCCACACGTCTCATCTGTCCAGTGGCACGGTGGGTGCCGACAATGGCGGCATGGTCGCGGCAAAATACATGCGGTCGGTGGTTTCAGCCCTACTTGGTGGCGGTTTGGGCGGCGGAACCGACGAAGCGGCCGCCGACGGCGATCTGCCCATGATCTCAACCAGCCTAAAGCTGGAAGCGGGGGTCGTTGGGCTGCGGGAAACCGCCTATCGTTACCTGGCCGAAACCCGTTCCGCAGCGCTGCCACCCCTGCGCAAGCGGTTTGAAACCCTGGTTGCGGAGATCAATACCCAGATCGCTGCTTTGCAACGTCTCGAAACTGGCGACGCAGAAAGCAAGCAGACTGGCGACCTGATCGCTCGGATCACATCCTGGATCAGTGATGCCCAAGCAGTGGACGGGTTGCTAGAAACCCACCGGCGAGTGGTCGAAGCCGATAACTCAGTGCAGGCCTTCACCGCTGGCTTCGAGAAAGAAGCGGCAGACTTGGTGATCAACCTGCGCGCGGTTGCCGAACACACCGATGCGGTCAGCCGACGTGCGGATTCTGATACCGACTATTTGGTTAAATTGGCGATTATCTCGACCTCGGCGATGATTTTGCTTATGACCGCACTGGCAAGCATGATGATCGTGCGTTTGGTTCGCGGCGTGGATTAAGGAACCGTCGGTCGCGTTTCATCCCAAATGAAAACGGAACTTGCCGTAACCCCCGCTTTCTCTGCTATAAGGAGGCGGGAGGTTGGTGGTGGACGGGCTCCTCGCCAACCCGGTCAGGTCCGGAAGGAAGCAGCCGCAACGAGTTCTGGTCCGGGTCACTCGTCCAGCCTCCCACCTTGGTTTAATTCGCCGCCGGCCCGGCCGCTGCGGAGCGTGCGTGTGACTGAAACTCCCCCCGCCCCTAAGGCTCGGACGACTGAAACGGTTTCCGGCCCCGCCACCGCCTATCGGGTTCTGGCCCGCAAATATCGCCCGCGCACCTTCGCCGAGTTGATCGGACAGGAAGCGCTGGTCCGGACCCTGACCAATGCCGTTGCCTCCGGCCGCATCGCGCAAGCATTCATGCTTACCGGCGTGCGGGGGGTAGGCAAAACCACCACCGCTCGGATCATTGCCCGTGCACTCAACTGCATCGGCCCCGATGGCCAAGGCGGGCCAACCATCACCCCCTGTGGCCAGTGCGACCCCTGCCTAGCGATCTTGCAGGATCGCCATGTCGATGTACTGGAAATGGATGCCGCCTCGCACACCGGGGTGGACGATATGCGCGAGATCATTCAAGGGGTGCGCTACGCCCCGGTCTCGGCGCGCTACAAGCTCTACATCATCGACGAAGTCCACATGCTGTCGAAGAACGCATTCAACGCGCTGCTGAAAACTCTGGAGGAGCCGCCCAGCCACGTTAAGTTCGTCTTCGCCACCACAGAAATCCGTAAGGTGCCGGTGACGGTGCTGTCTCGTTGCCAGCGCTTCGATTTGCGCCGGGTGCCGGTGCCAGTTCTCATTGAGCATTTCAATCGGATTGCCGCCCAGGAACAGGTTACAGTCGAACCGGACGCGATGACGCTGATTGCGCGCGCCGCCGACGGCTCGGTCCGCGATGGACTCAGCCTGCTCGATCAGGCGATTGCACTCGGCTGCGGCGCAGTGACCGGCGAACAGGTTCGCGACATGCTCGGTCTGGCCGACCGCTCGTTGGTGCTCGACCTGTTTGAAGCCACAGTTAGCGCCCGCCCCCGTGACGCTTTAGAGATTTTGGCCAGCCTGCACCGAGTCGGGGCCGACCCGCTGGTGGTGCTGCGCGATCTCCTCGACTTCACTCATTTCCTAACCCGAACCAGGGTTGCACCTGAAACCACCGATGATCCAACCACCCCGGAAGCGGAGCGGATGCGCGGCGGGGAGCTGGCCAAACGTCTGTCGATGCCGGCCCTAACCCGGGCATGGCAAATCCTATTGAAAGGGCTGAACGAAGCCCAGATGGCACCCGAACCGCATCAAGCGGTGGAGATGGTCATCATCCGTTTGGCCCACACCGCCGACCTGCCCTCCCCTGCCGATCTGGTGCGGCAGTTGCAGACCGGTCAACCGCCAGCCGCCAGCCGGCCCCCGAGCGGCCCCGTCGCCTCGACTCCGATTTCTCCTCGCGGGAGTGACTTCGCCTCCAGCCCAGGCCCCTCTCCCGGCCCAGTTGGTGGACGCATGACGCACACCACCGCAGTTGCGGCCCACCGTAACGTCACTGCGGTTGCTCAGCTACCGCCGGTTGCGGCGAATACCAGTCCGATCAGCATTCCAAGCAGCTTTCGCGATCTGGTACAATTGTTTGCCGATCGTCGTGAGGGCACGCTCTATGCTCATTTACACGGCTCGGTCCATCTGGTCCGCTGCGAGCCGGGGATACTGGAAATCCGGGTTGCCGCGAGCACCCCGGCCAATCTCGCCAACCGGGTTGGCACCCTGCTAGAAACCTGGACCGGCCGACGCTGGCTGGTGGCGCTGTCCAGCGCCCCCGGCGACAAGACCTTGGCCGAACAAGATAGACAGGCCTACGAACAAACTCTGGACACTGCGGCTCGTCATCCGGTGGCGCAAGCCGTGCTGGAGGCGTTTCCCGGTGCCAAAATTGTCGAGGTGCGCGCTCCGACAATGCTCGCCGCTCCGTCTGTGACGGATGGGGAATCCGGATTGGTTGATGAAACAACCAACGACGAATTGATTGATGGTTTTGATGAAGAAGGAGTCCTTGATCCATGAAAAATATCGGCAACATGATGAAGCAGGCCCAGCAGATGCAGGCCCGGATGCAGGAAATGCAGGAAAAGCTGGGCACCCTGGAAGTCACCGGCCAGTCCGGGGCCGGCATGGTTGAAGTCACCCTGACCGGTAAGGGTGAGATGAAAAAAATCACGTTGAGCAAGGCGATCGTCGATCCGGAAGAGATCGAGGTGTTGGAAGATCTGATTGTGGCGGCATACAACGATGCCCGCAACAAAAGCGAAGCGCTGGCGGCCGAAGAAAGCCAGAAACTAATGGGTGGAATCAAACTGCCGCCGGGAATCAAGCTGCCGTTCTAATGCAGTGAGTTATATCGTCGAGCCTCTTGCCCAATCCACTTTTGAGTCACATTTAATCCCCACTCGGTGGCACCGACTCTGGCATAACAGCGGCCGGAAGTGGCGCTTCCGAGGGGGGCCTGCTCCTGCGTGCTACCCACCCGCACCGCCGTACCCACATTTGAACTTATGGGTTAAGATCATGAAATCATTTTTCACCTCCTTGACCGCCGGCCGCTCCGGTCGGGCAGCCGGTTCTGCGGCCGGGAATGTGACCGTGAACGCCGGTGGTGCCCGTCCGCCGGTTGCTGCGGTACCTGCCGCAGCGGGTCAGCCCCGACCGGGCATGGTTGGGGTGGCCGGAAGCGGGACAGGCGGTACTGGCGGCGGCGATGTCGTTAAGGATGTCACTGACCGTAGCTTTATGGCCGACGTGATTGAAGCGTCGATGACGGTGCCGGTGATCGTTGATTTCTGGGCACCATGGTGCGGCCCCTGCAAACAACTGGGACCGATACTGGAAAAAGCGGTGCGTGCGACACGCGGCGCGGTGCGGCTGGTCAAGGTCGATACCGACCGCAATCCGGCCATTGCCAGCCAATTACGGGTACAATCAATTCCGGCGGTCTATGCCTTCTTCCAGGGTCGCCCGGTGGATTATTTTGTGGGGGCTGTGCCCGAGTCGCAGATTCAGCAGTTTGTTGTACGCTTGGCTGGTCTGGCCGGCGGCCAAGGTGGCGGTCAGAACGACGACCAAGCTGCGCTCATCGAAGAGGCGCTGACCCAAGCGCGCGAAGCGCTGGAAGCCGGCGACCCGGCGACCGCAAGTTCAATTTTCGGTGAGGTGCTGGGGGCCGACCCAACTCATGCCGGCGCTTTCGCCGGGCTGGTACGCTGCTTGATCGTCGCTGGCGATTTGGTCCGGGCCCGGCAGATGCTGGATAAGGCTCCGCCTAAGATCGCGGCCGATAAGGAAATCCAGGCCGTGCGAACCCAAGTCGAACTGGCCGAGCAGAGCCGCAATGCCGGACCCATTCCCGAACTCATGGAGCGGTTAGCGCACGACAAGAATGATCACCAGATTCGCTTTGATCTGGCCATGGCACTGTATGCCGCCGGTAAGCTCGAGGCGGCAATGGACGAATTGCTGGAAATCGTCCGTCGTGACCGGGAGTGGGAAGAGCAGAAGGCACGCAAGCAACTGGTAAAGCTGTTCGAGGCGTTTGGGGCGACCGACAAGTTGACCCTGATCGGGCGGCGGCGGCTATCTTCAATTCTATTTTCGTAACGGAAAGGTTGCCGACGTTGGGATCGGGAACATGCACGTCGCCCACGGCTGTGGCCGAGTCCGTGGGACAACTGCCAACGGTGCTGCCAATTTTTCCCTTGGTGGGGGTTGTCCTGCTGCCTCGAGGGTTGCTGCCGTTGCACATCTTTGAACCGCGCTACGTGGCAATGATTGGGGATGCGCTGGCCGGAGAACGGATGATTGGCATGATTCAGCCTAACTGCTTGACGGTGAGCGGGGCTGGTCGTGCGCCGTTGTATCCGATCGGTTGTGCCGGCCGAATTTCAGCCTTCGCCGAGGTCGATGATGACCGTTATCTGATTACCTTGACCGGGGTGTGCCGATTTACCTTCGAGCAAGAACTTTCGCATGTGTCCGGCTATCGACGGGTGGTGCCGATGTGGCAGGGATATGACGAAGATCTGGCCGAAGCCCCCCAGGCGGACATCAATCGCCAGCGGCTGTTCACGCTGCTACACAGCTATTTTGAGGCCAAAGAGATCACGCCCAATTGGGAGGCGATGGAATCCTCCCCCGATGACCGGCTGATCACGGCGCTGGCTATGGTCTGCCCGTTCGAAGCCAACGAAAAACAGGCATTGCTGGAGGCTCAAACCTTGATTGAACGCGCGCGCATTCTGCTGACCATGGTCGAAATGGCGGTACAAAGCGGTGACGATGCGCGGCAGATCATGCATTAACGCGAACAGCGTGGCAGATCATGTGTTGCTGCGAACGGCTTGCCGGCCGTACGCCTGACTTTGGAGAAACAAACTGATGAGTGAGATCTCGCCGCAGAGTCAGAGTATGGCCCGGGTTGACCCGAAGTTGCTGGAAATCCTGGTCTGTCCGCTAACTAAGGGGCCGTTGCGCTATGATGCTCAAGCTCAGGAACTGATCAGCGACCGCGCCGGGCTGGCCTACCCGATTCGGGATGGCATTCCGATCATGCTGGTCGAAGAAGGGCGGCCGCTGGATGGAACCGCCGCACTGGCCGGGTCAAAATAAGAAACCCACCCCTGGGGTTCCCCTCCCCCAGAAAAAAAGATGGGAAGCCTTAATGAGAACTGCTGGCATAAGGCTTCACAAGTGGCGTGGCCGAAGCGTATCGGTTACGGTGTCGCTGCGTTCGGTGCCGGGTGATCGGGCTAGGGGCAATCGGGGCCGGTCCGATGCGAAATCGGCGGTTATGGACAACGACAGAGAACAACGGGGGGGCCATGGCAGGCGTCAACAAGGTGATTCTAGTCGGAAACCTGGGCAAAGACCCAGAAATCCGTACCATGCAGAATGGCGGCCGACTGGCCACCTTCACTCTGGCCACCTCGGAAACCTGGAAGGACAAAGCCACCGGCGAACGGCGGGAAAAGACCGAATGGCACCGGGTGGCTGTGTTTAATGATAATATCGTCGGGGTGGTCGAACGGTTCCTGCGCAAGGGGTCCAAGGTTTACGTCGAGGGGCAGCTTGAAACCCGCAAGTGGACCGATCAGAGCAACCAGGAACGCTACACCACTGAAGTGGTGATCAAGCAATTCCGTGGCGAGATCACCCTGCTCGACAGCAAGAACGATGGTGGTGGCGGCGGCGGCGGTTATGACCCTGGGCCATCATCGTCCGGCGGCAACTATGGCGAAGGCGGCGGCGGCAGCGCAGAAGGCGCAGGGCGTAGCGGCGGCGGTCGCGGTGTTTATAGTGGCGGACCAAGTGCTGGGTCTGGTGGCGGTGGCTCCCCAGGCGGCGGCCGGAGTGGTGGCAGCCATCACGATGACCTCGACGACGAGATTCCGTTCTAATCTCCTCGCCTTCTCCGTATCGACCGTCTGCCCTGCTCTTCACCCTTGGTGTGTTCCCGATGCCCCAGCCATTGGTTCGCCCGTTCGCCGGGCTGCGTCCGACTCCGGAGTCTGCGGCCGCCATCGCCGCCCCGCCCTATGACGTGCTCGACACGGAAGAGGCACGGGTGCTGGCCGCTGACAAGCCATGGAGTTTTCTACACATTTCGAAGCCGGAAATTGACTTGCCGGCCGGAATTTCCCCTTATGCCTCCGAAGTCTACGCCAAAGGGGCGCAGAACTTGCGGCGAATGGTCGAAGCCGGCGTGCTCAAGCGCGATCCGGTCCCGTGCTACTATGTCTATCGTCTGACCATGGGCGATCACGTTCAAACCGGGCTGGTGGTGGCTGGCTCGGTCGCGGCCTATAACGCCAACCGCATTCGCCGCCACGAATTCACCCGCCCAGACAAAGAAGACGACCGCGTGCGCCAGATCGAGGCGGTGGATGCCCAAACCGGACCGGTGCTGATCGCGCATCCCGACCATCCCGACTTGAGCGCAGTGGTCACGGCCGCAACTGAAGCCCCACCGGCCTATGCCTTCACCGCTTATGACGGCATCGGCCACGCGCTGTGGGTGATCGCCGACCCGGCCGTGCAACGGGTGATTACCAGCGCCTTCGAAGCCATGCCCGCAATCTATATCGCCGATGGCCACCACCGCTCGGCGGCGGCGGCGCGCGTGGCGGCGGCGCGCAACGTGGATGGTGCCGATTTGAACGGAACCGGCCCAAGCGGTGCCGGAGAGATGCCTCATGCCTCGTTCCTGATGGTCAGTTTTCCGATTTCCCAGATGAAAATCCTGGATTACAATCGGGTGGTGCGTGACCTCAATGGCCTCAGCCCAGAAGAATTTCTAGCGGCACTGAACCAAAACTTTACGCTCGAAGCCACCCCCAGCCTTGCCCGGCCACGCCAGCCCCGTGAATTCGGGCTGTATCTGAAGGGGCAATGGTACCGACTCGGCCTGAAGCAACCGTTGCCGCCGGAAAACGAACCCGTGGCGCGGCTGGATGTCAGCCTGCTCTCGGACCGGTTGTTGACACCGGTGTTGGGGATTTCAGATCTGCGCAAGGATAAGCGGATCGACTTTGTCGGCGGCAAGCGCGGGCTGGAGGAATTGGCGCGCAGGGTTGATAGCGGCGAAATGGCGGTGGCCTTCGCCCTATTTCCAACCCGAATGGAAGATCTCGTAGCGGTGGCCGATGCCGGGGAAGTGATGCCGCCGAAATCGACTTGGTTCGAACCGAAGCTAGCCGATGGCTTGGTTTCAAAGCCCTTGCATTAAGCTAGGAGCCTCGTCCTGGTCCCACTTGATTTGAGACAGGATTGGCAACGCCCCTTCTTTCAGGAGGGGGCTTTCAGTGAGGGGGGCTTTCAGTGAGAGGATTGCCCCGGTTGACCTTTCCGGGTATGCTGCGCGCTAAAGGTTAATTTGATCGCAATCATCCTACACCGCTGTTTCAGAACCTCACCGTGCGAGAAATCTCGTGGCTGAAAGAGGCTTGGGAGCGACGCCATGGCGATACTCGACCAGGACAACAGCGACGAGTTCATCTTCGCCGCAGAGCAAGAAGGCGATTTGATTTCGGCCGGTGAGGATAACGTGCAGCCGTGGAAGATTCTGATCGTCGATGATGATCAGGAAGTTCACGCCATCACCCATGTGGTGTTGGGCGATGTGATGTTCGAAAATCGCCCGCTCGTTTTTCTCAGCGCTCATTCGGGGGCCGAAGCGCACGATGTGATTCCGCGCCATCCCGATTTGGCCGTGATTCTGCTTGACGTGGTCATGGAAACCGACGACGCCGGTTTGCGTCTGGTCCATTACATTCGCAATGAACTGGGCAACCGTCAGGTCAGAATTATCCTGCGCACAGGTCAACCCGGGCAGGCCCCGGAACGGCAAGTCATTGTTGCTTATGATATCAATGATTACAAAGCTAAGAGTGAACTAACCGCCCAAAAGCTGTTCACCGCCACGGTGGCGGCGCTGCGTTCCTACCAGCACATCGCGACCATCGACCGTGGCCGTAAGGGGCTGGAAAAGATCCTTCATTCATCAACATCTCTGTTCGAACAGCAGTCGCTGGTGGAGTTCACCGAAGGGGTTCTCCGGCAGTTGTCGGGTCTAATCCACAGCACCCATGGTTCGCTGCTATGCGCCCCCAAGCAGGAAGGTGATGGTGCCGACGCCGTCCCGGCCGGGGAAACAGCGTGGCGGATCGACGAGACGATGATGGTTCTGGCCGGTTCTGGAGCCTTCGCCGAGAGTACCGGCCGACGGGCTCAAGACTGTGTGTCACCGCTAGCATGGCTGGACATTCAGCGGGCACTTCTCGGCCAGTACAATGTCTATCACGATCATCATTGTGTACTGGTATTGCCCTCACGCAATCAGGCACCGGGAGTGGTGTTGATTCAGGGTTATGGCCTCCTGTCAGAAATTGACCACCAATTGCTGGAAATCTTCAGCAGCCGGGTAGCGGTGGCGTTTGACAACACGTTGCTTTATGAACAGTTACTTAATTCGCAGCGGGCCATCGTTTATGCCCTTGGTAAACTTGGTGAGTACAAGGACGAAGTTACCGGCGACCATGTTCGACGCATCGAACGCTGGTCAACGCTGATCGCACACGAATTGCAGCGCCGTGGCCAGTTCTCCTCGATCATCGATGAGATTTTCTGTGAACAAATCGGCTTGGCCAGCATTCTGCATGATGTCGGCAAGGTCGCAATTCCTGACAGCGTGTTGCGCAAACCGGGCAAGCTGGACGCAGAAGAGTGGAAAGTGATGCGCACGCATGCCGAGATCGGCGGCATGATTTTGCGCGAAACCGCCAAAATGGTTGGCGGGCGCAACTATATCGGACTGGCCTCGGAAATTGCGGAATCCCATCACGAAAAATTCGACGGCAGTGGCTATCCTCGTGGCCTGTCCAAAGATCAGATTCCACTCAGCGGCCGAATTGTGGCCGTGGCCGATGTCTATGATGCACTGATTCACCGCCGTCCGTACAAGGATGCCTGGGAGCTGGCCCAAACGCTCAATCTGATTCGGGATGAATCCGGACGCCATTTCGACCCGCGAGTGGTCGATGTCTTCTTTTCCGTGCTGGATGCACAGGGCCTGCTACCACCGGGGTATCTCAACCCCGCCCAAGACGGCGGGGCCTAAATTCCTTCC
>CAUYTZ010000188.1:0-10262 GCA_963575695.1 uncultured Gammaproteobacteria bacterium
ACTAATTTCGCGCTCAGTCTGCAACTGTGGAACTGGTCGGCCGCCAACGGCAGCCGGTTTGTCTATGCCTCGTCCGCCGCCACCTATGGCGATGGCGCGCACGGCTTCGTTGATGCTTTTGATATTGACTCGTTGGCCCGGCTGCGTCCGCTCAATCCTTATGGTTGGAGCAAGCATCTGTTCGACCGTCGGGTGGTGCGCATCATTCACCAGCGCGGCGCGCGGCCGCCGCAATGGGCCGGGCTGAAGTTCTTCAACGTCTATGGCCCGAACGAATACCACAAGGGTGACATGGCCAGCGTGGTTTCGAAGCTTTATCCACAAATCGCCGCCGGTCAGCCGGCACGGCTGTTCAAATCTCACCATCCCGATTACCCGGATGGTGGTCAGCTCCGCGACTTCATTTGGGTCGGTGACTGCGTCGAAGTTATGTTGTGGCTGAAAGACAACCCGGGGATCAACGGTTTGTATAACGTCGGTACCGGCAAGGCGCGCAGCTTCAAGGATCTGGCCCTGGCCACCTTCGCCGGGGCTGGAATCGAGCCGGTGATCGACTACCGCGACATGCCGGAGAACTTGCGCGGCAAGTACCAGTATTTTACCCAGGCCGATACCGCGAACTTGTATGCCGCCGGTTATCCACATCCGTTCACCGAACTGGAAGACGGCGTCGGCGGTTATGTCCGTGAGTTTCTGGCCACCGCCGATCCCTATCGCTGACTCTTAGTTTTTTGGCTCTTTTTCTTGCTGGAAGCCCCCTGGAATGCTTGCGCTGGTTTTCCCTCCTCTTGATCCGGTGGCGGTACAGTTCGGCCCGCTGGTGGTGCGCTGGTATGCGTTGGCCTATCTCGCCGGCTTTCTTGGCGGCTGGCGCTATTGCCTGTGGTTGGCTAAAACCAATCGTGCCGCACCGCACCCCCTGGATTATGACGACTTTCTGACCTGGGCGGTGCTGGGTGTGATTCTTGGCGGCCGCATCGGCTATGTCTTCTTCTATCAGGGTGACTATTATTGGCGTCATCCGGATGAAGCGTTGATGGTTTGGCACGGTGGCATGTCGTTTCATGGCGGGCTGGTCGGGGTGGTGGCGGCAATTCTGCTGTTCGCGCACAGGCGTGGCTTTTCCCCCTTTGCCTTTGGCGATCTGATCGCTTGCGCTGCGCCGATCGGGTTGTTTTTTGGTCGACTGGCCAATTTCGTCAACGGCGAGTTGTATGGCCGGGTCAGCGACGTGGATTGGGCGGTCGTTTTTCCGCGCGGCGGACCGCTGCCACGCCATCCCAGCCAGCTCTATGAAGCGGCGCTGGAAGGGCTGGTGCTGTTCGTGGTGCTCGCGGTGCTGGCGCGAAAATCGACGCTGCGCCACCGCCCGGGTGCCCTGTGCGGCGTATTCTGGATTGGCTATGGTCTGTCGCGCATCGCGGTGGAATTCTTCCGCGAACCGGATGCGCAATTGGGCTTCCTGTTCGCCGGGGCGACCATGGGCCAGTTGCTGTCGCTGCCGATGGTGCTGATCGGGGTGTGGTTCTTGGCCCAATCGCGCGCCGGGCAGCCGGAGGGGACGACATGAGTGAGCAGGGCGAACCGCTGCTGTGGCTGTTGCGGCATCGGATTGCGGTGGAAGGGGCGATCCCGGTGTCGCAGTTCATGGCCGAAGTGCTGTTGCACCCGCGCGAAGGCTATTACATGCGCGCCGACCCGTTCGGGGCCGATGGCGATTTCGTGACCGCGCCCGAAATCAGCCAAATGTTCGGTGAGGTGCTGGGGCTGTGGTGCGCCGATGCCTGGATCAGGATGGGTTCGCCTTCCGGCGTGATCTTGGCCGAACTGGGGCCGGGACGCGGCACGCTGATGCACGATGCCCTCCGCGCGATCGGCAAGGTCGCACCCGACTTTCGCCGTGCGCTGTCGGTACATCTGGTCGAAGTCAGCCCGGTACTGCGCGCCAAGCAGGCCCAGGTGTTGGCCGGTGAGAACCCGACTTGGCACGCCGAGACCGCAGATCTGCCGTCCGGGCCGCTGCTGCTGATCGCCAACGAATTCTTCGATGCCCTGCCGATTCGCCAGTTCCGCCGCACCCCGGCCGGTTGGTGCGAACGGCTGATCGAAGCGGAAATGGCCAGCGACCGGCTGCGGTTTGTGCTCGATCTGCCGCTACCGGCGATGCCCGGGCTGCTACAGCCGGCGTTCGAACGCCTGTCCTATGGGGCCACGGTCGAGGTTTGTCCGGCCGGCAAGGTCATTGCCGAGGATTTGGGCCAGCGTCTGGCCCGCGACGGCGGTGCGGCGTTGTTCATCGATTACAGTTACGACTCGCGGCGGCCGGGCTTTCCGGGTGGTGACACCTTGCAAGCGGTTCGTCGGCATACGCCGGTCGCGGTACTGGATCACCCCGGCCAGGCCGACATCACCGCGCATGTCGATTTCGGTGCGCTGGCGATCGCAGGCGAAGCGGGCGGAGCCAAGGCCTTGGGGCCGGTGGAGCAAGGGCCCTTCCTGCTGTCGTTGGGCATGACCCAGCGGGCGGAGATTTTGAAGCACGGAGCGACTCCGGAACAGGCGGCGGAAATCGACTCCGGCCTGCACCGACTGACTGACCGGACGCAAATGGGGAGCCTGTTTCAGGTTATGGCTCTGGTTGATTCGCGCCTGAATGGGTTGGCAGGGTTTTGATCCCTTGTCACGGCAAACGGGAATGATACCTCTGTCGACATCAGCTCAAACCGGGTATTCCCATGTCAGACACCTACGACTCCGATTTTTTCGCGTGGACCGCGCAACAGGCGGCGGCGTTGCGCCATGTCGCAGCGTTGCGGATTAATTTGCCCGAAGTGGATCTGGAGCACTTGGCGGAGGAGATTGAAGACGTAGGCACGGAAATCCGCAACGCCTGCTTTTCCTTCACATGGCGTATTCTGGAACATCTGATGAGCGCCAGATTGACCTGGACAAACTGTATCAGCATTCCCGGAAAGTCGCGCTGACGGTGCTGGAGCGGGAGGAGCCGGATTTGGCCCGGCGGGTGCCGGTGTCTTGTCCGTGGCAGTGGGAACAGGTCGTGGATCGGTCGTTTTGGCCAGAAGAGGGATGAGGATGTATCGCGCGTGCTGACTTCCGAGCTTTTGACCGTATCTGGCGGACTTCGCCACGGATTCCTGACCCGTCGCGGCGGGGTCAGCGGCGGTCTTTACGATTCGCTCAATTGTGGCCCCGGTTCGGCCGACGACCCGGGGGCGGTGGCCGAGAACCGCCGCCGCGCCATGACCCGTTTGGGCACGACGCCCGAGTCGCTGATCACGCTCTATCAAATCCACAGCGCCGAGGTGGTTACGGTGCGCGAACCATGGTCGGTCGACGCCCGCCCGCAAGCCGACGCCCTGGTCACTGACCGGCCAGGGTTGACCTTGGGCATTCTCACCGCCGACTGCGCGCCGGTGTTGTTCGCCGATGCTCATGCCGGGGTGATCGGTGCCGCTCACGCCGGCTGGAAGGGGGCGCTGAATGGGGTGGTCGAAGCGACCATCACCCGCATGGCCGAGTTGGGCGCACGGCGCGACCGAGTCGTCGCCATGGTCGGGCCTTGCATCGCGCAGAATTCTTACGAGGTTGGGCCGGATTTCCCGACTCCATTCCTGGATCGCAACCCGGCAGACCAGGCATTTTTCGTCCCATCACCGCAGCCAGGCCGATTCCTGTTCGATCTGGGGCGCTATGTGCTGGCGCGTCTGCACCAGTGCGGCATCGGACAGGCGGGTTGGTTGAAACGCGACACCGCGACCGAGGAAGAGCTTTTTTTTAGCTACCGTCGCACGACCCTGCGTAGGGAAGCGGACTATGGTCGTCAGATCTCGGTAATTGCGCTGGCGTGAATTTTTCGGCGAGGCCGAAACAAAGGCCAGCCAGGCCGGCGAGGCCGAAGCAAAGGCTTGCGCGATGAACTGGTCGGGGCGCCCGGATTCGAACCGGGGGCCTCCAGTACCCAAAACTGGCGCGCTACCAGGCTGCGCTACGCCCCGAGCCCTAGGGGATACACGATCGGCGGCCCGGCGGCAAGCCACGCATCCTCATCCCAGCGGCCTTGCCGACAAAAAAATATCGTGAGAACCGCCGTTCTAAGCCAGAGATTATAGGCAATTCATTTTCATGGTTGTTACGCCCCCCCCGGATTTGTTAGAGAATGAAGTCAATCGTATGGGCGACCGCGAATCGCTGGGAGAGTGCTTGCTTCTCCGGTGCGTGGTCGTAGTTGTCCCGTCCTTTTCAACCCGCACCGGGATAGGTTTGAGATGTCGCAGTCCGAGTTTACCGTCGCCGAAAAGGCACCTGCCGTAAAAGTCCCGCCCGCGGCTCTGTTGTTCTTCCAGCGTTGGCTTGCCGCCCCCCTGAGTATGGGGTCGGTTTTTCCGTCTTCAATCGGCCTGAAGCGCTTGGTGGCCAAGAACCTGATCTGTGGTCCCGACGAGGTGATCGTGGAATTCGGCGGCGGCACCGGGGCCATCACCAAAGCGGTGTTGGATGCGGGCATTCCCGGCAGCAAGCTGTATTCGATTGAAATCGATACTGAATTGGCTCGTTATCTGCGTCTGAGCCATCCCGACATCCATGTGCTTCACGGCGACTGCCGCGAGGCGGACAAGCTGATCGGCAAGTCGCTGATCGGTAAAGTCGGCACGGTGATCGTGGGCATTCCGATGGTTATGCTGCCGTTCGCGCTGCAAAAAGAAATCGTCGAGGCAATTTTCCGCATTATGCCCGCAGGCAACCGCTTTCTACTTTACACCTATTGCGCAACTTCCCCGTTGTCGCTGCGCAAGCTGGGCTTGAAGGGCGAGCGTCTGGGTTGGACCCCGCTGAACCTCCCGCCGGCATCGGTGTGGGGCTATACGAAGGCCTGAGTCGCTTAAGGGACAAGGCTGGAAAACCGCCTTGTCCGGATGGACCCTTGCCAGGGGGGCGCTTGCGCCCCCCGACTGTTTCGGCTCTAGACGACAGGTTGCTTGCCGCCCACAAGGAGACCGGTCATGGCCATCCTGCCCAGATTCCGTAGGTTTTTCGCCACGGTGGTCGCCGTTGGTTTGTCGATCGGATTCGGGATTTGTGGGCTGACCGGGCTGGTCGCGGCGTTCAGCGTGCCTGCGGCGGCTCATGCCATCATCAAAGACTCAACCCCGGCGGCGAATGCCACGGTGGTTGGTCCCGATATTCTGATCACTCTCCGTTTCAACAGCATCCTTGATCGCCAGCGGTCGCGGTTGTCGTTGCGTTTGCCCGATGGTACGATTCGGGTGTTGTCCATCGAACCCGGCAAAACGCCCACCGACCTGACCGCCCGCGCCGGCAGCCTGGCGCTCGGCAGCCACCGCATCTTGTGGCAGGTGCTGTCGGTTGATGGTCACATTACCCGTGGCGAAATTCCGTTTAAGATTAGTGGTCGCTGATTGGCGGTAACGCTGAAAGAGAAGGCGGGACTACCGCTAAAACGGAGATTTTTCCAGCCATGACACTGCTGCTTGATATCTTTGGCTTTGTTTCAGTTGCACTGGAAGCTGCCTCAGCCACATCCCTAGTAATTACGGTTGGCAGTATTATTTTCTTAATCGCTTTGGCCAAACCGCTGGGGCCGAAACTGGGACTTGTTGGTCAGGGGATCATTGCCCGCACCCGCTCAATTGTGATCAAGGCGGCGTTGGCGTTGGCGGCGATCGAGGGACTTCGGGTTGCCTGCGGAGTCGCGGTTCTGACGGCCACCACCGGCATGACCGTGGCCGAGGCCCAGGGGGCAGCCTTCGTGCGGGCAGGGTTGGTGCTGATTGTGGCCTCACTGGCGGTGGCGGCGAAATGCGCGACCCGTTTCGATGATCGGCGGCCGCTGCTGTTGCCGCTGACCGTGGTGCTGATGCTGGTGGCGGCGACGCTGTCCAGCCATGGTGCCGCCCGGCCGGAAGACCAGTTGGCGCTGATTGGCTTGCAATCCTTGCATCTGCTGGGGGTGTCGGCCTGGATCGGCGGGCTGCCCTGTTTTCTGATCGCGCTGGCGCTGTGTGGCGACGGCATGGCTTGGCAGCGAATCGGGATCAGATTTTCACTGATCGCCTTTCTGTCGGTGGCCACATTGGCCGTGGCCGGAGTTACCATGGCCACTTGGTACATCGACCAAGCGCAGGCGCTTTATGGTACCGCCTATGGGGTGATGCTGTCGATTAAGGTGCTGCTGTTTGGGGTTTTGCTGCTGTTCGGTGCGCGTAACGCTACGCTGGTCGGGTTTATGCACCGTGATTCGGAGTGGAGCGTGCTGCGTCTGCGTCGATTCGCCGAAGTTGAATTGGGCATCGGCATCATCGTGATTGTGGTCGCGGCGTCACTGTCGTCCTTGCCGCCCGCCGTCGATCTCACTCACGACCGTCTGACCGCAGCCGAGATCATCGAGCGCGTCACCCCCAATTGGCCGCCGCGACTGGTCAGCCCCGATCCCTCGACGCTGGCCATTTTTTACCTCCAGGCGGCTCAGAACGCCCAGGCCAAGGCTGGCGGCAGTGGCGAACGGGCGATGGCTTACGTTCCGGGCGGTGCCATGGCCCCGCCCCACAGCGCCGCAGACATCGCGTGGTCGGAATTCAACCATCACTGGGCCGGGATCGCGGTGGTGTTGATCGGTTTGCTGGCGTTGCTGGAGCGCAGCGGCCGAGCCCGGTGGGCCGGGCACTGGCCGTTACTGTTGCTGGTGCTGGCCGGTTTTCTCTTTCTGCGCGCCGATCCCGGATCGTGGCCGCAGGGAGCGGTTGGGTTCTGGGACAGCCTCAGTCATCCGCAAGTGGCCCAGCTCTGGTTGTTTACGGTGCTGATCATCGTCTTGGGCTTGTTGGAGTGGCGGGTGCGGCGCGGTACCCTGGGCAGAACCTGGGTGGCGCTGGTGTTTCCGCTGCTGGTGGTAACCGGTGGGGCGATTCTGCTTACCCATTCGCACTCATTGGCCAACATCAAGCAAGATTTGCTGATTGAATACAGCCAGTTGCCGATCGCCTTACTTGGGATTGCCGGTGGCTGGGCCCGCTGGTTGGAGCTGCGGCTGGCACCGGGCGGCGGACGACTGGCCGGTTGGGTGTGGCCGCTGACCTTTGTGCTGATCGGTCTGGCCTTGCTGGGCTATCGCGAGATTTGACCCATCCCGCCCCCCCAAGTAACGGTTTCCAAAGGCAAGACTCCCAGCGGTGGATAAGCCGTGATAAGGTTTTCGGCTGGAAGATGGGGTTCGTAAAGGAGGCGGTGGTGAAAATCGGAGTTGTCGGCTGCGCGGGACGCATGGGCCAGATGATCGTGCGTGAATGTCTGGCAAGCGCGGGCTGTACACTGGCCGGTGGCAGCGAACGGGCCGGCAGTGCGGCGGTGGGCAAGGATTTGGGTATCCTGGTCGGCGGCGAGCCGCTTGACCTGATCGTGACCGACAATGCTGCGGCGCTGTTCGCGGTTGCGCAGGTGGTGATCGATTTCACCACTCCGGAAGCGACCGTCGGCCATGCCGCTCTGGCTGCGGAGCATGGCACCGCTCTGGTGGTCGGCACCACCGGTCTTAACGTCGATCACCTCGCCGTACTGGCCGCAGCCGGGGCCAAAGTTACCGTGGTTCAGGCTGCGAACATGAGCCTGGGCGTCAACCTGCTGCTTGGTTTGGTCGAACAGGTTGCGCGCACGCTCGATGACGGCTTCGACATCGAAATCGTTGAAATGCACCACAAGCACAAGGTCGATGCCCCCTCAGGCACCGCTCTGGCCCTGGGCCGCGCGGCGGCGACGGGGCGCGGCGTGGATCTGGATCAGGTTTCGGCGCGGGTGCGCGATGGCCTGATTGGGCCGCGCCGACCGGGTGGGATCGGTTTCGCCACCTTGCGTGGCGGTGATGTGGTTGGCGACCACACGGTGATTTTCGCCGGCGACGGCGAACGGGTCGAGCTGACTCACAAGGCTGGTGGCCGGCAGATCTTCGCCCGGGGTGCGGTGCGTGCGGCATTGTGGAGCGCCGGTCGTGCGCCGGGACTGTACGGCATGCGCGACGTGCTCGGCGTCTAACCGTGGCAAACAGCGAGCAATCCTTCACCAGCACCGCCCACCGCTCGGGCCCGACGAGTGCGATTTCGCTGGTACCCTGGCTGAGTCGTGGCCGGTCACTGCCGCTGCGCCAGGCGCTGGCCGGGTTCGGTGTGCTGGTGGTGCTGGCACCGATGCTGTTGTTCGTGCACAATGTATGGGAGAGTTATCAGGAACTCTTTTTAGTCGCCGAGCACACCAGCCAAAATCTAGCGAGAGTGCTCGTAGAACAAACCTCGCGCACCTTCCAGGTGGTTGAATTGGTTCTTGATGACGGAGTGGAAGAGATTACACTCCTGCTCTCAAATCATTCAGTTAATGCTCCAGAGATTGCGCCATCGATTAAGCGGGTGCTGGCCGTTGACCTGAAGCGCTCCAGATTTGTTGCCGATCTGACGCTGCTTGATGCCGACGGCACCCTGATCGCCGCTGCCACGACCACCACCGAATCTGGGGCCAATTTTTCCGAGCGCGCCTATTTTCGGGACCACCGCGATCACCCCGATCTGGGCCTGAAGGTCGATCCGCCGCTGCTTTCAAATCCGTCTGGAAAATGGCTGATCGCCTTCAGCCGGCGGATCAACCGTCCCGACGGTGGCTTCGCTGGCGTTTTGGTGGCGACGCTGCCCCTGGATTATTTTCAGCTTTTGTTTCGCGCGGTCGATGTTGGTGGGCGTGGACTGATCGCGTTGTGGCGGGAAGACGGTACCCTGATCGCCCGAGATCCATTCTCCGCCGCTGCGATTGGCCGCAACTATGCCAGTGCGTTGCCGTTCGTGGAAGCAACCATGTCCGGGAACACCAGCGGCACCCTGCGTAGCGGCTCGCCGATCGACGGCGTGCGTCGGGTGGTCAGCTATCGCCGTCTGGTCGAGCATCCGTTTGCGGTTGTGGTCGGGTTGGCGGAAGAGGATTTTCTTAGCGAATGGCGGCGCTCGCTTAATCGTCAGGTGGGGGTGGTCGCGTTTGTGGTCATGATGATCGCCGGGCTAACTTGGTTTCTGGTCCAGGAAGCGGGCCGGCGGGAGCGGATTCAGGCCCAGGTGCGCCAGGCCAAAGAGGAAGCCGAATTGGCCAACCGGGCCAAAAGCGAGTTCTTGGCCAACATGAGCCACGAGCTGCGCACACCGCTGAATGCGATCATCGGCTTTGCCGACGCCATCGACCATGAAATTTTCGGCCCGGTTTCGCCGGTTAGATACCGGGACTACATTCGCGACATTCACCGCAGCGGCGCTCATTTACTTGATCTGATCAACGAACTGCTTGATCTGTCCAAGATTGAAGCCGGGGCGATGGAGATCAAAACCGAACTGATCGATGTGCGCACATCGGTAGCGCGCGTGTTGCCGCTGCTGGCGGTGACGGCAAACACCAAGGCACAGACCATCACGGTCAAGATCGAAGATAACCTCCCCGGGTTGATCGCCGATCGTCGGCGGTTTCGCCAGATGCTGCTCAATCTGTTGTCCAATGCGGTTAAATTCACCCCGAGCGGTGGCCGGATCGAGGTTTCCGCGTCGATGGCCCCGGATGGAACCATGGTGGTGGCGGTATCCGACACCGGCATCGGCATTCCGCCGCAGCATTTGGCCCTCGTCCTGGAACCGTTTCGCCAGATCGATAACGTCTTCAGCCGCGAGACACAGGGCACAGGACTCGGACTGCCGCTGACGAAGCGGTTGGCAGAGTTGCACGGCGGTACTCTGGAACTGATCAGCCGGCAGGGCGTGGGCACCACTGTAACTCTGCGTTTTCCACCCAACCGAATCGCCGAGACGGAAGTCCCGAACTGGGTGTCGTCGGTGGTGGATGGTGAGTGAGAGGACTTGTTCGTCCATAGAAATAAGGGGGGACTGGGGGTCTCCCCCAGACGGGTTTGGGCGGCAGCCCAATCGAGACTCCAGGACTGTAATTTCGATTCTTTTTCAGGCTCTGCGTGAGCAACTGACTTCAGATCACTCAGGGGTGAATCGGTAAAAACAGGGGTAACACTGACCTGATCCCGTTGTAGCCAATCAAGAATTACGTTCTTCTTTACTATAGCTACTCTTTTGTTGTTTAGACTCTTAGGCCCACTGATAAAGGGAGCATCCTTTCTGCTGATGATTACAAGAGGGAATGAAAGGTGTGGTTTCAAAAATGTCAGATACTTTTCACGCTCCGGAGTTTTAGCAACG
>CAUYTZ010000189.1:0-5740 GCA_963575695.1 uncultured Gammaproteobacteria bacterium
CTATCCGGCGGCGAAACTAATCTTTACCGGCGGCTCGGGAGCGATATTCGGCTCGGAATTGAGCGAAGCCCAAATCGCGCGAGACGTACTGGAACGGCTCGGTTTCGACGTGTCTCGAGTGGTGTTCGAGGACAAATCGCGCAACACCCACGAAAACGCCCTGTTCAGCAAGGCGTTGATGGCCCCCAAATCAGGGGATGTCTGGGTGCTGATCACCTCCGGCATGCACATGACCCGCTCGGTCGGAATTTTCCGCCACGCCGGGTGGCCGGTGTTGCCCGATCCGGTCTCGTTCCGCAGCCACAAAGGCTCCACCGATTGGATCGCGTTCGATCTGGCCGGCAACCTCTATCGTCTGGACGAGGCGGTCCATGAATGGGTTGGTCTGATCGCCTATCACCTGCTCGGCCGCACCGATGCCTGGTTCCCGGGGCCGTAAGTAATCCTGATTGACACATTTGTCTTCGGCAACAAGGCCCACCAGGAATCCAGAGGCCCCTGGACCCGCTTTATTTCATTTCTACGCCACAGCCTTGTGTTTGGCCTTGAGTTCAATCGAAGCGCGCCAGAAACCCAGCCCGGCACCATCAACGAAATGAACATGGCGATCGGCAAGATAATTGCCGACCAAACAGGTCATGGTCGCGGCATCGGCGCGGCTGGTGCCATAAAGGATCTCTCCCGCCTGTTCGGCCCGGGCCAAAATCGCCTCAATCCGGTCGGCCTCATCCACCGTCACATCCAGCACCAGCCGTGGACCACCAGAGACCTTGCGGTAATCCGAGCGTTCAGCCAAGGCATGGCGATAGCGGACGGTATCAATCGGGCCAACTCTTCCACCCAGACGATGAACCACACCGATAATCAGCGAGCCGACCACCGCCCGCACCGCCCGGCGCAGGCGACGCAACAGGCTGGGTTCGGTGCAGGCTTCCAGCCACAATGATTGCCAACTCGGCAGCAGTTTCGGCAGCAGCCGGCTGCCGTCGCCGAGTGGGCCGGCGCTCCCCGTGGGCACGGCCGTCTCGATTTCCGCCAGCAGCCGGGCCAAAACCTCAATCCCGGCGATACCCGGGGCAAGCGGATCGGCGATCACGCACAGCACTACCCCCCGTTGCGCCGCCACCGGCCGCCAACGACACGACAATTGCTCCAGCCCGGGAATGGGTCCGGCCTTTGGTTCCAACCGCCAGACCAGATCAGCCTTAACCCAGGATTCGGCGACGGTCATGCCTTGACCAAGAAATTGGCCAAAGCCGTCGCCATTGCCAAAATCCTGAAGCGCGGCCAAGGTGGCGAGGCCGGATGCGGTCAGCGCCTTAATCGGAACCATCCCCACCCGCAACGAGATATCCAGTTCTTCGCGCGCCCACCAAGCCAGGGCAGCCAGAACCTCGGCCACCTTTTGGTGGCAGTGGGGCGGAACCGCAGCGGTGGCACCATCGCCACCGAACTGGCAGGTGGTAGCACCGCCCATGCCCTGATCTGCGCCCAGCACCGCCGATAGCGCGGCAACCACCGCTCCGGCGACGAAATTGACCGTATGATCACGACCGGAAGTCGCCAAAAGAGTGCTGCCGACGATATCCGCCACCGCCACCCACCAGTCTTCCGGCAATTGAGAGTAGCAGGCGGGATCATGACAAGACCGGGTGAAGTCTTGAATGGTGGGCAAAGGCATCAGACTCAGCCCGCCACCGCCGGCACGCCGGCCTGAAACAACTTGTAGGTGAAGGCATCGATCATCGCTTCGATCGAGGCATCGATGATGTTGGTCGAAACCCCAAGTGTGGACCATTCCCGGCCGTCACCGTTGACCGAACGAATCAGCACCCGTGGCATCGCGCCCGAGCCGTCGTTGGCGCGCAGAATCCTGACCCGGTAATCGACCAGATGAATTTCCTTAAGCTGCGGGTAATGCGTTTCCAGTGCCTTGCGCAGGGCGTGATCAAGCGCATTGACCGGGCCGTTGCCGTCGGCGACGGTATGCACCACCTCCCCCTCCCGCCCGATCTTAAGTTTGACCGACGCTTCCGATTCGGTCACCAGCTTGCCCACGGCATTGAACCGGCGCTCGTCGGTAACTGAGAAACGCAGCAACTCAAAGTAATGCGGCACCTCATCCAACTTACGCCGGACCAGCAACTCGAAACTGGCCTCGGCACTATCATAGGCATAGCCTTCAAAATCGCGCTGTTTGATCAGATTGACCAGTTCGCCCAGACGCGGATCATCATTTTCGATTTCGACCCCGATTTCACGCAGCCGGGCGATGACGTTCGAGCGTCCGGCCTGATCGGAGACCACGATTTCGCGCCGATTGCCGACATGGGCCGGATCAATATGCTCATAGCAGGCCGGGTTCTTCTCCACCGCTGAAACATGCAGCCCGCCTTTGTGAGCGAAGGCGCTGGCCCCAACATAGGCCGCATGACGGTTGGGAGCGCGGTTAAGTCGCTCGTCGAGATCACGACTGATCGCGGTCAGCCGACGCATATCCTCCCAACCAATACCGGTACGAAAACCCATCTTGAGCATCAGGCTGGGAATCAGTGAAACCAGATTGGCGTTGCCGCAACGCTCGCCCAGACCGTTGAGCGTACCTTGAACCATGCGCACTCCGGCGCGCACCGCAGCCAACGAGTTGGCGACCGCATTTTCGGTGTCGTTGTGACAGTGAATACCCAACCGTCCACCCGGAATCCGCTGCGCCACCACCGACACGATCTGCTCGATCTCATGCGGCAGAGTGCCGCCGTTGGTGTCGCACAGCACGACCCACCGTGCCCCGGCCTGCGCCGCAGCATCCAGACACGCCAGCGCATAGTCGGGATTAGACTTGTAGCCGTCGAAGAAATGCTCGGCGTCGAACAGCGCTTCACCTTTGTTGTCGTAAGCAGCGGCAATACTGTCAGAAATCAGGATCAGATTTTCCGAACGCTCGATGCCCAGGGCAACATCAACCTGAAAATCCCAGGCCTTGCCAACCAGACACAACGCCTGGCATTGGGCCTGGAACAATGCCGCCAGACCGGGATCATTGCCGGCGCTACGACCGGACCGCCGGGTCATACCAAAGGCGCACAATCGGGCCCGCTTCAACGCCGGCGGCGCGGCAAACAGGGCATCATCGGTCGGATTGGCCCCCGGCCAGCCGCCTTCAATGTAATCAATGCCAAGCTCGTCCAATTCGCGGGCAATGGCCAGTTTGTCGGCGACGCTGAAATCGACACCCTGAGTCTGAGCACCATCGCGCAAGGTGGTGTCGTAAAGATAGATGCGTTCGCCGGTCATGCCCTGCCCCACCGATCCCCCCTCGCCGATCCCCCCCTCACCGGGAGCAACCGCCGTGGATTATGCTTCGAGCCGAGTATGATGGCTTAAATTCGATCGGTTCTCAATCGTTTTTCACACTGCCCAGGGATCTCGATTGGGCGGCAGTCCAACGTATAAGCGAGACATACCCGGGGCGAAGATCCCGGTTACGGCGACCGAAACAGCCAACGCCTAACTTCCCCGCCCTTGCGATAGACCCAGGAGGCACCGTCGGTGGTCGCGGTGCTGACCGCACCCACGCCACAACCGATCGCCGAAGCGGTAACGATCAAGACGGCGCTGCCCGGAATCAGCATACCGGTCGCGGCCAAAGGCGCAGCCGGCACCGCAGCACTCAGCGCGCTCGCAGTGGCACCACGCACGCAACCGGCAAAAGTCTTCTCCAGGTCAGGCACAGCCCCAGCAGTCTTGTTCAAGGCGGTCTGAAGCAGGGTTGACTGCGGCGGACCCAAGGCCAAACGCAGGCTTTCGAAATCGGGCCGAACCAGCACCACGGCCCCCACCACCACGGCAAACGCGACCGCCCCGAACCACAACTCCCGCCGCCGGACAGCGCCCCACGCCACGCCACCACGCCCCAATCGCCCACCCCAAACCCGAAAACGCCTAATCCCCACCGTGCCGACAAATCGGATTCGCGCCACCCCTCTCCCGACCGAAGCCAAAACCATGCTCGCCAAGGTTGGCCGCCTGCCCGCCACCGACTTGGCGCGGCTCGCCGGCTTCGACGGAACCGCCCCTCGTCCACCACAGCGGCCACGGCCGGCAGTCGAGGCCGGAGCCGCGCCCGAACGCCAAAGCCGGAACGAATCAAACCACCTCACCATCACCACCCCTTAATCTTTCCCTCGTGCTTCTCTTGTGCTGGATTTTGGGATTCGGTTGCGGTTTCGCCAGCCATGAATGCTCCGCCCAACCGCTTCCCCAGCGGCCATGGCATTTTTACCGCACCGCAACACAGTCCTTGACCCAAGTTGGAGAGCCTATTCAAACCACAGATAGGTACATCAACCCACCATACTATGGTAGTGAGGACTGACAACCCATTATGTTCTTGTTCCGTTTGCCCCGCGCGGTTAGAGTGCGTGCTCATGCGGCGTTAAAATTAACGGTGAGCGGAAGGAACGATTATGGCCAACCTTGGCAGAGTCCCACTGGTGGCCATGATTTCGACCCTTCTGCTGCTCGGAGGTGACGGTCGGGCGTGGGCGGCGCGGGAAATCCTGGCCGGCCCGCTGTCGGCGGAGGTAATCCGCATCATCGACGGCGACACGGTCGAGTTGCGGGTTCACGTCTGGCTCGGTGCCTATGTCGAAACCCTGGTTCGCCTAGAGGGGGTAGATGCGCCCGAACTACGCGGGCACTGCGACAACGAGATCGCCCGCGCCGGCCAAGCCCGGGATCTGGTTGTGGCGTTGCTGGCCAATGGTCACGCCACGGTGCGCGATATCCGGCGGGATAAGTATGGCGGCCGGGTTTTGGCCCGGGTCTATTCCGCCGGCGGGGAAGATTTATCGGAAGCGCTGCTGCGCTCCCGCCTGGCCATCCCCTATCACGGCGAACGGCGGACCGACTGGTGTGGCGACCAAGAGTGAGCACCAGACCAAGAGTGAGCGCCAGCGGTTGTCGAGTGCTCACTCTATACCAACCTACGCGCCATGAATACATATGTATGCGAGCGCATGCACGAATGGATAGCTCTTTAGCGGCACCTGATACCGTTCTGGTCGTTTGGCAGAGGCGGAAAGAGGCAACCGAGTCTCTTTCCGCCCATGTTTCTTTTGCGGCAGCTTGCCGCAAAAACAAAAATCCCGATCAGGAAGAATCCTGATCGGGATTGCTAGGTGGGGCATCCTGTCGTGAGCGGGCAGATTCAGGCTGTCCAGAGCTTTGTTCCTGGCCTCAGTTCAAATAGGATCAACCTTAATATTTGTGCAATTCTTAAGCCGCTCGATTTGTTTGCCATGCGAACGGTACGGCCTCTACCGTGCAAGCTTCCGGCCGTCGTCCCGACACAGCATAGACTCCACAAAACGCGGATACAACGTGACGTTCAGCATGACCAATGATGGCTCGGAGTTGCTGGCAGGCGCGTTCCTGGTCATCTTTTGGAAAATATTGCCACTTGTAGCTATAGGTCAAACCCAAAAAATTGTCCAATCCAATTCTGGCCGCGTCAACCACTTCAACAGTAGTGCTTACGTCTACGAAGCCAGACCTTCGCAATAGGAAATCAAGCTTGCGACCGATGGCCCGGTCGCCTCCGTGAACGCTCAATAACCGGTGGCGTTCAAGCCCGTTGCGGGACTGTCCGTTTCCGAATTAGGTCCGACAGGGAGGCCACGGTGCCAGGGTTGATGCCGAGGCGATCACCGAGATAGGCCCAGAAAGAGATCACGTTTTT
>CAUYTZ010000190.1:0-5100 GCA_963575695.1 uncultured Gammaproteobacteria bacterium
AAATTGTGCATCCGGTGCAAGTGAATGCCAATCATCAGAATCAGCAGAGTCCAGATATTGAGTAGATTGAGCAGCCACAATCCCAGGCAGACCATGAACGTGGTCAGATAACACGACCAGACGACCACCATCGCGCCGAACAGGATGCCGCGCACGGCACCAAGCGAACCCCAGGTCCGCAAGGCCCGGTAGGCGAGCAGCAGAAAGGTTGTCGCAGCCAGAATCAGGATGATGGAAAAGTTCACCGCTTGGCTGTTGCCGGCGATCTGACTGAACACCAAACCGAAGGAATAGTTGAACGGATTGACCCGGGTGTGGATGAACGAGGAATAAGACAACGCCCACGGACCATCAACGCTGAGGATGCTGTTGACGGTGAAATATTCCGGATCAAGGTTGAAATAGACCAGTGAGCCGCCCAGAATGATGCCTGAGAACATGGCCAGAGACCATACTTCCGGATTCAGGAAGAATCCGCGGTCATCAATACGCGGCAGCCAGCGAACGCCCACGATCATTGGAACGTAGATGATGGCTAGAATACTGAATGCCTTGGCGAGCAGGACGCCCGTGGCATAACCGGATTGCAGGATATCCATCGACTCCCTTCCGCCGAAACTGGGCGCCTCGCACGGGCCGCAGCCAGACCAGGTGTCGATTCGCTCACCCTTTTTCGTCTGGCTCGGCCATTATCGCATGGTCGCGTTATCGATCGGAGATTTCCTGGAACCACTTCCTGGTACCGAACAGGCTGTGCCGCTTCGGCTTCCAATCGTTATTCAGCATCATCTGCTTTAGCCGGCGGCGAGAATCGGCCTCGCCGATGTAGCCGCATGAGAACTGCTTGTAAAGCTGGACGCCATGCTGGAATTCGACCAGACCGATAAAACCGTCGTTTGCCGAGAAGGCTTGCATGATATCCTTGACTAGATTGTCAACATCCTTTTCGAAGAGGAACTCAAGATCGAGCGCGACGGTTTTCAATATCGCCCGAGCCTCTTCAAGAGGAATCTCGAATCTAGTTACGCCCTCGCCAAGCATTTTACGTTCCCGTTCCCGGGAAACGAACCGGTCATCAAACGCCTGAAGTTTGATGTATTCAGCATATCGCTTTCTAACATCATCGGCTACGGCCATCTTGCGTCCTCAACTGGATCGAATCGTCTGTAAATCCGCGGCGGCACCGCAACAATGCCCCGGGGAGGGCGGCGCGCCCCGTTTAGGAGAGTTTGGGAGGGAAACCAACCAGCCTGTACCTTCCGGCCATTAATATCACGGTGGTCCTAACTGTCAAGGTCGTCCCACCAGATGGTGAACGCGCGAGTGTACGTGTCGTCCGCCGCTTGTACCGCAAACGGCGGGTACAGGGAGTAAATTCATGCTTTTGTCTTGACGGTTTGGTTGCCGGCGGTACGCTTCATCCGATTGGAGCCGGGGGCTGAAGCCGGGGGGGTGCTCGGTGGTGGTTTCTGGGTAGCGACCTCTCGATTGTATCGGCCATCGGTTTGCGGGAGGTGCCAGTGACAAGCAGGCCAGAACGCGGAACACGGCGCAGCGGCTTGGTTTTGATCGCGAGTGCGGTGGTGATGTTAAGCCTTGGCCAGCCGGGCCTTGCTGCGGAGGGGACTGGCCGGGCCGATGGATCGGCTCATGGTGGAACGGTTTGGGAAATGGTGCGTGACAGCACGCTGGAGGCGGTCGGCTACGGCGCTGCGGTGCTGCATTCCGTGGCTGCATGGCTGTCCGACCTGGGCCAGGGTGGTGGCGACCGGGTTGATGGTGCCGAACTGCGGGCGCTGATCGGCCTGCCGGAAAAGAATTTTCGCGAGTTCGAATCGCTGATTTTAGCCGCCGGTTTTCGGCTGACCGCCATCACGCTGGGTACGAGCGAACCGCCGGAACTGGATTTGTCGTTCGCCTTCGCCCGCCATCCCAGTGACAAGGAACGGGCGAACTTGCGGGCTGCGATTGCGGCACGGAACGGTGGTCTCGGCAGCAGTCTGTGGCGGACGGTGTTGAATGCGCTGCTTGACGCCACCCGTTATGTCGATGCCATTCCGGCCAGTGGCTATCGGCTGGAAGGGGTGTCGATCCGGATCGGCTCCGCATCCACGGTCAAGGTCAACTTCCGGCGGGCGGGCGGGTGATTAAGTGGCAAAAGCATGACCAAACGACAACGGCCGCACGGTGGTGGTTCGGGACGGCAAGGCAAGGGGGCGCAGCCGGCACCCGGCGCCGATCTGGCTGCGGTGCTCGGCACCGGTGTCGCCCATCACCGCGCGGGTCGCCTGGTTGAGGCCGAGGAAGCCTACCGTCTGGTGCTGGAGTCTTGGCCCCGTCATCCCGATGCCCTGCATCTGCTGGGGGTGATCGCGCATCAGGTCGGACGCCACGACCGCGCCGCCGAACTGATCGCGGCCGCGATTGAAATTGATGCCATGGTCGCCGATTATCACGACAATCTCGGCAATGCCTTGAGCGCGTCGGGCCGTCCGGATCAGGCGGAGGCGTGCCATCGCCGGGCGGTGGTTCTGCGTCCGGATTTCGCTCAGGCATGGTATAATCTGGGTAACACCCGAGACACCCTCAACCGTCCCGAGTCGGCGGTGGCGGCCTATGTCGCGGCGATTAAAGTGCGGCCAGGCTACGTTAACGCTCATTTCAATCTGGGCAATGTCCTGCGTCGGCTGAACCGGCTGGAGGAGGCGCGGTCGGCCTATCTGCGCGTGCTGGCGCTTGATCCGATGCACATCGGCACCAGGACCAATCTGGGCCGGACGTACAGTGATTTGGGCCGGTTCGGTGAGGCCATAGCCTGTTTTCGTCGGCTGTACGCCGAGCGTCCGGCCGATCCCCGCATTTGCTTTAACCTTGGCGCGGCCCTGCATCAAAAGGGGGCGCTAGAAGAAGCTGAACTTCTTTACCGGCGGGCGCTGACGCTTGACGGCAACCATGCCGAGGCGGTCAACAACTTAGGCACTGTATTGCGCCGACTGGGTCGGGTGGAGCAGGCCGAAGTTTGTCATCGGCGGGCGCTGGCGCTGCGGCCCGACTATGCCGACGCCCATTTCAATTTGGCCAATGCCCTGCAACGTCTTGGCCGGCGTCGAGAGGCTGAAGCCAGTCTGGAACAAGCGTTGCGTCTTGACCCCCGCCAGACCAAGGCTCGCTTTAACCGTTCGTTACTGCATCTGGCCGCAGGCAAAGTCGCTTTCGGTTGGGATGGCTATCAGGCCCGGTTCGCCGCCGGCGAGGCTCTGCCCGATCGCCACCCGCCGGTGACGCAGTGGCGGGGCGAGTCGCTTGGTGCGGCGCGGTTGTTGATCTGGCGCGAACAAGGGGTGGGCGACGAGATCATGTTCGCCACCTGCTACCGCGAGGCGATCGAGCGGGCCGGAGTCGATGCCACTGTGATTATCGAGGCCGATTCGCGTCTGGTGCCGTTGATCGCGCGCTCTTTTCCCCGCGCCGTGGTTCGGGTGGAACGGGAAGACCCGCCGCAGGGGGAGAGCGGAAGCGGGTGGGGGGCGGCACCGGATTATGATTTTCACTTGCCGGCGGGATCTTTGCCCGGGCTGTTTCGCGCCGGTCACGCCGATTTCCCGCTTGTTTCCGCTTGTCTGGTGCCCGATTCGGCCCGGGTGGCGGTGTGGCGGCAGCGGCTGGAGTCGCTGGGCGATGGTCCTAAGATCGGCATTTGCTGGCGGAGCCGGTTGACCGATGAAGAACGTCGGCTGTCCTATACCCGGCTTGACCAGTGGGGGCCGTTGTTGGCGGGGTCGGGACTTGCGGGACACGTGGGATTCGGGGGAACCGGCGTGTGCTGGGTCAATCTGCAATATGACGAGTGTGAAGCCGAACTGTGTGCGGCCGAGCATCGTTTCGGTGTGACCATCACCCGTTGGCCGGATCTGGATCTGCTGAATGACTTCGAAGCGGTGGCGGCGCTGATCGCGGCGTTGGATTTGGTGATTACCGCGCCAACTTCAACCGGCGAGCTGGCCGGAGCGGTGGGCACGCCGGTGTGGCGGTTTGGCTCGGAAGGCGATTGGACCATGCTCGGCACACGGGCCCGGCCATGGTTCGCCATGATGCGGCCGTTTATCACCAGAGCCGGCCAGACGCTGGATGATGTGTTGGAGACTATGGCCCAGACGTTGCGCGGTTTGTCGGAAACTTCGCCCGGTCCAGGGACTTTGCCCCTGGATCCCCCTTCATCGGGGGCCGAGCCCGCCGAGAAGATGTCCGATTCGGCGTTCGAGGATCTGATCGAGCGTACGGTGGCCGATCATCGCGCCGGACGGCTGGCGGCGGCCGAAGCCGGCTATCATCAAGTCCTGGCGGTGCGGCCGGAGCAGTTCGACGCCCTGCACCTGCTCGGCTTGCTCTATCATCAGACCGGGCGCAATGATCAGGCGGTGCGGCTGATCGCGCGGGCTCTGGCGCTGAGCCCGGACGAAGCCCGGGCTCTCACTCATCTTGGTTTGGCGTTGCAGGCGCTTGATCGTTTTGATCAGGCCATGGCCTGTTTTCGGCGCGCGATCGTGCTGCGGCCCGGGGTTGCCGATGCTCATACCAATCTGGGCAAGGTGTTGAAGGACTCCGGCGGCAGCGAGGCCGAGGCCGAAGCTTGCCATCGTCGGGCCCTGGCCCTGGAGCCTAATTTGGCTGCGGCTCATGCCAACCTTGGCCATATTCATGAAACCAAGGGCGATCTGGTCGCCGCCGAAGGTCGCTACCGGCGCGCACTGGGGATCAATCCCAATTTGCCCGATGCCTGGAACAACCTAGGCACGGTGCTTAACCTGCTTGGTCGGTCGGCGGAGGCTGAAACCAGTTTCCGCCGAGCACTGGAAATCGATCCGAGCTACCCTTTGACTCATTGGAATCTGGGGCTGCTTGAACTGGCTCGCGGCGAGTTGAAGCGTGGTTGGGCCGGCTATGCCCGCCGATTCGGGGCCCGTCAATTGCAGCGTGGACGGGGGTTGCCGATTCCGCAATGGCAGGGTGAGCCGCTGGCCGGACGCCGCTTGCTGGTTTGGAGTGAGCAGGGGCTGGGCGATGAGATGCTGTTCGCCTCGTGCTATCCGGAGTTGCTCA
>CAUYTZ010000191.1:0-9061 GCA_963575695.1 uncultured Gammaproteobacteria bacterium
GGTCATTAACGATTCCCATCGCCTTCGGCGAGGGGGGGGGGGGGGGGGGGGCGGGGCGCGCGGGGGCGGCGGGGGGGGGCGGGGGGGGGGTCGGGTCGGGCGGTGGGGTGATGAGGGCGAGGTGTCTGGAGTCCCTCAATCACAACCTCCCCCCCGCGCGGGCGCGCCGGGGGGGGGGGCTGGGGGGGCCCCCCCCCCCCCCCCCCCCTCGCCGAAGGCGATGGGAATCGTTAATGACCACCGCTGAACGCCGCCCCCTGACGCCCTTGCAGCGAAGCCTGATCGACATCGGCCAACGCGGCCTGCCGTTGGTATCACAGCCCTATCTGGCGCTGGCCGAACAGCTCGGGGTCAGCGAGGCCGAAGTGCTGGAGGCGCTCAAGGAGATCAAAGCCCTAGGCGTGCTCGACCGAGTCGGCGGCGTGCTGGCCTCCAACCGAGTCACCGCCAGCACCCTGGCCGCGCTCGCGGTTCCACCCGAGCGGTTGAACCAAGTTGCCGCCCTGGTCAGCGCTTTCACCGAGGTCAACCACAACTACGAACGCGAACATCATTACAATTTGTGGTTCGTGGCCGTGGCCGCCAGTCAAACCCGGTTGGCCGAGGTTCTGGACGAGATTGAACGACAAAGCGGACTGCCCGTGCTGCGTTTGCCGCAACTGGCCGCCTATCGCATTGATTTGGGATTTCCGGTGCAATGGACCTGACCGCCACCGACCGGCACCTGATCGCCGCCCTGCTTGAAGGTCTGCCGCTGGTGCCGCGACCCTATCAGTCGCTGGGCGAGTCACTTGGCCTGAGTGAAGCGCAAGTGCTGGCGCGGCTGCAAAACTTGCTGGATCAAGGGGTGATCAACCGCTTGGGCCTGATCGTGCGTCATCACGAATTGGGCTATCGCGCCAATGCGATGGTGGTGTGGGATATCCCCGACGAACAGGCTGACGAAATTGGCCAGCGCGCCTCGGTGCTGCCGTTCGTTTCGTTGTGTTATCGACGCCCGCGCCGCCTACCGGACTGGCCCTATACCCTGTTCACCATGATTCATGGCCGCGAGCGGGAAGCGGTGCTGGCTCAGGTTGAGCAGGTGGCAACGGCGCTAGAAATCGAAACTGTGCCCCGGGCGGTGCTCTTCAGCCGGCGGCGCTTCTGTCAACGAGCGGCGCGGGTGTCATGAGCCTTGATCAATTCGACCGGTCCCTGATCAACCGGCTGCAAGATGGCCTGCCGGTATGCGACCGGCCCTATGCCGCCGTCGGGACCGAACTGGGGCTTGACGAGTCGCAAGTCATCGCACGCCTAGAACGGCTGCTGGCCGAGGGCACGCTGACCCGATTCGGGCCGATGGTCAACGCCGAGCGCATGGGCGGCGGCTTGTGTCTGGCGGCGCTGGCGGTACCGGAAGATCGTTTCGATCAGGTAACGGCGCTGGTCAATGCCTTCCCCGAGGTCGCGCACAACTATGCCCGCGATCACGCCTGGAACATGTGGTTCGTGATCGCCACCGACCGCGCCGAGCGGGTGGCGGAGGTGGTGGCCGAAATCGAAGCCGCAACCGGGTTGCCGGTGTTGGCGGTGCCCAAGCTGCACGAATTCTACCTCAACGCGAGGTTCGCGGCATGAGCGATACGGCCCCCAAACTCACCGATTTGGACCGACGGTTGATCGCGGCGACTCAGGCCGGGCTGCCTCTGGCCCCACAGCCCTATCACGTTCTGGCCCTGTCTCTGGGCGTCGATGCGGAACTGGTCATGGAGCGGTTCCGGATTCTGCTCGAGTCGGGAGTGGTCCGGCGGATCGCGGCGGTGCCCAATCATTACCGGCTGGGCTGGCGCGCCAACGGCATGAGCGTGTGGGATGTGGCCGAGGAGCGCTTGCCGGCGCTGGGGCCGCTGGTTGGGGCACTGGAATGCGTAACCCATTGTTATCACCGGCCACGACGGCCGCCAGATTGGCCTTACACCTTGTTTGCGATGGTCCATGGCCATGACCGCAGCGAGGTTGAGGCTGGGATGGTGCGAATCGCGGAAATTCTGGGGCCGGACGATCGCGGCCATACGGTTTTGTACTCCACTCGGATCCTAAAGAAGACCGGACTGCGGATAAGTTAAGGGGGGCCAGGGGCCAGGGCCCCCTGCCCACCGGAGGTAAATTCAATCAATTGCTTTGCCTTCGGCGACCAGGGGCTGAACCCCGCCAGGAGCCTGAAGGCCCCTGGACCCGCTTTATATGGCCCTTAATGGGTTCACCACCCTGGACAAAACCACCGGCCCTGCTAACATCTAGCGTTGATTCCGCCGTTTTTCGTTGAGCCTTCATGGCCGATGCCTTCCCGTCCGACCGTACTCCCCCGTCCGCGCCGCCCCGCTTGAAACGCGGCACGGCGTCAATCGCCTATCATCACACCCCGGCCACAGTTTCCAGCTTGGTGCCGACGGTGGTTTTCTTCGGCGGCTTCCATTCCGACATGACTGGAACCAAGGCGACCACGCTCGAAGCCTGGGCCCAGTCCCGTGGTTGCGGCTTTACCCGCTTCGACTATCAAGGTCATGGGGGATCCAGTGGCCGGTTTCAGGACGGTGCAATCGGCATCTGGCTGGAAGATGCGCTCGCGGTGATTGATCGGGTGACGCAAGGACCGCTGGTTCTCGTTGGGTCGTCGATGGGCGGCTGGATCATGCTGCTGGCGGCGCTGGCCCGGCGCGAGCGGATTGTCGGCTTGGTCGGGGTGGCCTCGGCACCCGATTTCACCGAAGACCTGATTTGGGGACGAATGCATGCCGCCGAACGGGCCGAACTGTTACACAAAGGCACTCTGGCCCAGCCATCGACCTCTGGCGAAGACGCCTATCCCATCACCTTGGTCCTGATCGAAGAGGCGCGCAATCATCTGTTGTTGCGTGACGAAATCGAACTTGATTGTCCGGTACGACTGATTCACGGCCTGTCCGATGCCGATGTCCCACCCGATCTGTCGCTACGGCTGGCGCAGCGACTGCGCTCACTTGATGTACACGTCACCCTGGTCAAGGACGGCGACCACCGTCTGTCGCGACCGGAAGATCTAGCCCTGCTGTGCCGGACGATCGGGCACCTTCTGGCCCAGCTTTCACCCTGATCATTCATAATACTCGTTCACAAGGCGAAGACCCCCCCATGGGCTTTAATTGCGGCATCGTCGGCCTGCCCAACGTCGGCAAATCAACCCTATTTAATGCGCTCACCGCCACTCAGGCGGCCGAAGCGGCCAATTTCCCGTTTTGCACCAAGGAGCCGAACGTCGGCCGAGTCGGCGTGCCTGACCCTCGTCTGGAGCGGCTGGCGGCGATCGCCAAGTCGGGCAAAATCATTCCGACTCAGTTGGAATTCGTGGACATCGCCGGACTGATTCGCGGCGCCTCCAAGGGCGAGGGCCTGGGCAACCAGTTCCTGGGCAATATCCGCGAAGTTGACGCCATCGTCCATGTCGTGCGCTGTTTCGAGGACACCGACGTTACCCACGTTGAGGGCTCGATCGATCCGCCGCGCGACGCCGATACGGTCGAAACCGAACTGATGCTGGCCGACATCGATTCGTTGGAACGACGCCTGACCGCGACGCAAAAAAAGGCCAAGGGTGGCGACAAGGATGCCAAGATTCAGGCCGGGCTGATGGAACGGGCCCAAGCGGTGCTGCACCAGGGTAAGCCGGCACGGACGCTGGAAATTAGCGCCGAAGAGCGGCCGCTGTTCAATCAATTGCAACTGCTGACCGCCAAGCCGGTACTGTATGTGTGCAATGTCGAGGAGGCCTCGGCCGCCACCGGCAACGACTTCAGCGCCAAGGTCGCGGCGCGGGCGGCAGCCGAGGGTGCCGGCTGCGTGGTGGTTTCCGCCGCAATTGAATCCGAAGTGGCGCAACTGGCTGACCCAGCCGAGAAGCAAGAGTTCCTGGAAGCACTGGGGTTGCGCGAAACCGGCCTCAATCGCGTGATTCGGGCCGGCTATGGCCTGCTGCACCTGCTGACCTTCTTTACTGTTGGGCCAAAAGAAGCGCGGGCGTGGACCGTAAACCAGGGTGCCACCGCTCCTGAAGCGGCCGGAGTGATTCATACCGATTTCGAACGCGGTTTCATTCGCGCCGAAACCATTGATTTTGACAGCTATGTCACCCTGGGCGGGGAGCAGGGCTGCAAAGACGCCGGGAAGATGCGCATGGAAGGCAAGGAGTATGTCGTTCAGGACGGCGATATCTTCCACTTCCGGTTTAATGTGTAAACAGGGTTGAAAGTTTGCCTTGCAAGCGACCAGGGCGTTGCCCCGGATCCACTTCATCGGACACAATTCATCATGATCGTGGCGGCGCTGCTGTTGCTGGCTTCGGCCGGCGTAATCTATCTGGCCTGCGAACTGTTCGTGAACGGTATTGAATGGGTAGGGCGCAAGCTGGCCGTAAACCAAACTGCGGTCGGCTCGGTGCTGGCCGCATTCGGTACCGCGCTGCCAGAAAGTGCCGTGACCCTGATTGCAACCGCATTCAGCGATCATGAAGCGCAACGGGAAATCGGCATCGGTGCCGCACTCGGCGGGCCGTTAGCGCTCAGCACCATCGCCTATTGTGTGGTTGGCGTATCGTTGGTGGTCTATGGCCGTCGGCTCGGCCGTGGGCCGCGACCGCTGGTGGTGGTCAACGGAAACCGACTTAGCCGTGACCAGTTGTGGTTCCTGTCGGTCTATGCGGTCAAGATCGGGCTGGGCGTGATGGTGTTCGCCTGGAAACCATGGTTGGGCACCCTATTCCTCATTGTCTACGTCGGTTATTTCTGGTCGGAACTGGCGTCGGAAAGCGATGCCGAAGACGATGAACTGGAGCCGCTGACCCTGCGCCGGCACGATGCCGACCCGGCCCTGGCCTGGGTGCTGGCGCAGACCGGGGCCGCGCTGGTGGTGATCTTCGCCGCGTCGCGGGTGTTCGTCGGCCAATTAGAGGCGGTCGGGCCGGCGTTGGGCCTCAGTCCGCAGGTGACGGCGCTGCTACTCAGCCCAATCGCCACCGAACTCCCCGAAACCATGAATGCGCTGATCTGGGTTCGCCAGGGCAAGGAGCGCTTGGCGCTGGCCAACATCAGCGGCGCGATGATGATTCAGGCCACGGTCCCGACCGCATTCGGGCTTTATTTCACCCCGTGGTTGCTCGACCGTTCCCTGCTGGTTGCGGCCGGCGTTACGGCGCTGTCGATCGCGTTTCTGGCCACTGCCTTTCGTGGCGGACAGGTCAGCGGTTTTCGTTTGGCTCAGTCTGGTTGGTTTTACCTAGTGTTCGTGCTCGCGGCGTTGGCTATAGCTTGAGTTTGACTCACTTAACTTAATTCTACTTATGCCACGTTATCGCCTCTTCGGTGCGATACGCCGCCAACCACGGCAGGACACGGTCGGCGGGCAGCGGCTTTGAGATTAGATAGCCCTGAATATGGTCACAATCCTGGCTGGCCAGAGTATCAAGCTGGTCAACAGTTTCAATTCCTTCGGCAACGACCGACAAATTCAGGCTGTGAGCCAAACCAATAATGCTGGAGACCAGCAATTTATCGCGGTTATCGCACGCGATGTCGCGCACGAAGCTGCGGTCAATTTTGACCGTATTAACCGGCAACTGCTTAAGATATCTCAATGAGGAATAGCCGGTACCAAAATCATCTATAGCCAGCTTCAACCCTATAGATTTAAAATCATCAAGTATTCTTCTTTGCTCAGGACCAAGGTCAAGCACAAAACCCTCGGTTAGTTCAAGAGTTACCTTGCCTGGAATGGCATCAGTCTCCTGAAGAATGCCGGCCACCTCAAACGCGAGCTTGCGCGATTGCAGATCGACCCCGGACAGGTTGACCGTAACCCCAATATCATAGCCCAGCTTCTGCCAGGTGCGGCTGTTCTGACACGCGAGGCGCAAGACATGCAGATCGATTCGATCGATCAACCGCATATCTTCGGCCAGCGGAATGAAATCGGCAGGCGAGATCAGACCCAGGGTCGGGTGTAACCAACGTACGAGGGCTTCGAAGGCGATGACCTGCCTCGATTTCAGACAAAAGATCGGCTGGTACCAGGCCTGGAACTGGTCTGGATCTTGATCGACGGCAACCCGCAAACCATGTTCCAATTCCATCCGCTTCCGCTCGGTGCGGGTCATTTCGGCGGCATAAAAACGGAAGCAGTTTTTACCTTGGGCTTTAGCCTGATACATGGCGGTATCGGCATGCTGCAACAGCTCTTCGGCGCTGTCGCCATCTTCCGGGTAAAAGCTGATGCCGATACTTGCGGAAATGAAGGTTTCCCGCCCGGAGAATTTGAAGGGTTGCGTCAAGGCTTGCAGGATTCGTTCGGCGATCAGGATGGGATCTTGTCGTTCGGTTACACTTTCCAGCACCACGGTGAATTCATCCCCACCCAAGCGGGCGAAGGTGTCATCGAGTCTTAGGCAGGGCCGTAGCCGCCGGGCCACTTCCTGCAACAATTCGTCGCCAATGCGGTGGCCCAAGGCGTCGTTGACCTTCTTGAACCCATCCAGATCCAGGAACAGCAGAGCAATCTGCTTCTGGCTACGCGCGGCATGACTGAGCGCGTGGGTCAAGCGGTCAAAGAATAGGGCCCGGTTGGGCAGTTCGGTCAGCAAATCATAATGGGCCAGACGCCGAATGCTCTCCTGAGCCTGAACCTTTTCCGTAATATCGCTGATACTGGCGATATAATAACGGATCTTACCCTGGCCATCGCGAACCGCGACGATATTTTCCCAAGCGACGAAGACGCTGCCGTCCTTACGCCGGTTGGTGATCTCGCCCTGCCAATAGCCATCTTCCTTGATGCCGTGCCACAAATGACGATAGAAGTCATCGTCGTGATGATGCGAGCGCAAAATACTTGGCCGACGACCGATCACCTCTTCGGAAGTAAAACCGGTCAGACGAAAAAAGGCCGGGTTGGCGCGCAAAATTACGCCGTCAGCGTTGGTGATGATGGTTCCTTCCAGGCCGTTGGCGAACACACTGGCTGCCAAGCGGGTTTCTTCTTCGGCCATGGCTTTTTCGATCAAGCGCGTAGAGGTGCGTCGGCCTAAGCCGCCAATCACCCCCAGCCCCAGCAACCAGAACACGCCGTGAGACAAAACCATGGCCCCGACCGCCCGCGTTTCCGCTTCCCGGTAGGGTGCCATCGGCACCGACACGCCCACCGCCCCGCGCACCTCGCCATTAGCGAAGCCAAGATGACCGTGACACTTCTGGCAGCTTTGCTCCATGAACATCGGGCGGATCAAGCGCAGATAGGACAGTCCATCGATCGTCGACTCCTCCTGCACTTCATCGACGGCCATGGCACTAAAGCGTTTTATCGCCGCCTCTTCCCATGGATCGGCCTTATTATTGGGGTTGAGATAGACGATGCCGACGATTCGGCCCTTGATGCCATAGAGAGTCCCAAAATCCTGCATCATTTCCCGCACCATGTAGGCGGGATTCATCAGCGTCAACTTGCGACCATCGGTGGTCGTCAGGTCGCGGTCGGGCAGATGCGCCATCCACGGGCTGGGCGGGGTCTTTTCGGTCGGCTCGACATAAACCCCGCCGTGCGACGAGGCCCACAGCCGATAGGCCAAATCCTTGTTGAAGCTGGCGCGGGCGGTATTGAGCACCAATTCGAAGGTCAGATCCCGTTGCCGATGAATGTTCCACGCCAGAGAAACGCCGACGATCACGGTCCAAACCGCGACCAACGCCAGCCCCACCCGCATCACCAAACGGCCGATCTCTTGCCGCCTAGCGGCAATGGCCTCGTGCATTCCTCTGATCCCCGCGTCCCGATCATGGCTTCTCTGTACATCATCCGGCAACGAGAAAACCACCATGAGATGTGTTCATCCGCAAGCTTTACCGCTCAGGCCCCCGGCCAGGGCACGGCCGTTTTACCTAATTATCTAACTTTTTCTACCCACAACATGTAATTTACCGCCAAATCACGCGGAGCCAAGGCGAAACTGTCGGTCAACGGATGATAAATCATGCCGGTCAAATCGCGAATGACCAATCCGGCCGGGACCAAACCAGCGGCCAGTTCGGACGGCTTAACAAACTTTTGCCAATCGTGGGTGCCGCGTGGCAACCAGCGCAGGACATATTCGGCTCCGACAATCGCCATCAGCCAGGATTTTGGCGTGCGGTTGAGTGTGGCCATGAACAGCAAGCCACCCGGCTTGACCAGGGCCGCAACCGATTTCAAGAACAACGGCACGTCGGCGACGTGTTCAACGATTTCCATCGCCAACACAACATCGAATTGGTCCCCGGTTTCGGCCAGGGTTTCGGCCGCCGACAGACGATAGTCGATCGCCAGCCCGGCTTCGGCGGCATGAACGGCGGCGGTCTTGACGTTGCGTTCGGCGGCGTCGATGCCCAACACCTCCGCCCCCAATCGCGCCATCGGTTCGGCCAGCAGACCACCACCACTGCCGATGTCCAGCAGCCGCAGCCCGGCCAGCGGCTGGGGCGCAAGCGGGTCACGCCCGAACCGCCGACAGACGGCATCACGAATATAGCTGATTCTGATCGGATTGAAGCGGTGCAGAGGCCGGAACTTGCCGGCCGGGTTCCACCATTCGGCGGCGATGGCGGAAAAACGGGCAACCTCGGCGGCGTCGATGGTGGTGGCGGTCATGGTCTCTATCCTCGGTTTACTGGTATAGAGTGATAGAAGGTTCTCGAGCGGAAACAAGCGCGAAACGCGGAGGTCGGACCATGGATCGAGCCAGAGGGAGCAAAATGCTATGACTCGGGTGCTGGCTTTGGGTCTCCTGATCGGATTCGCGCTGACATCGCCTCCTACGGCGGCGGCGGCGATCAAGACGGACTCCCCGAAGGTGCTGGTGTTTTGTACCGACTTTGATCCCGAGACTCTCAATCCTCAGTTGGCCTGGTCCGCTCCCGCGCTAGAAGCGGGACGGCCACCGTTCGATCGGCTGTTTGAACTGGATCGCGGCTCGGCGCGGCCGGTGGCCGGACTGGCCGAGTCGTGGTCGTGGTCGGCCGATGGC
>CAUYTZ010000192.1:0-4691 GCA_963575695.1 uncultured Gammaproteobacteria bacterium
GGGGGGTTCCGGGTTTTTGTGGTTGGGAACCTCTCACAAACCCATTTTTTTGGGGGCTGGGGCATGCGCGCGTCCCCGCCGGAGGCTATGCGTACGTCCCCAGCACCTGTTCAATCTCGGTAATCGGCGCATCGTGGTTGGTTAAGTGTGTGAGGGCTTCGCCCCAAAATCCCTGACCAGGGCGTTGCCGTGGACCCGCTTTATTTGGGACGGAACATCCAACCATCCCAAATATTTGGGTGCCGGGGCCGGCGCCCCGGCCCGCCGGAGGCTAACCCTACGTCCCCAGCACCTGTTCAATCGCGGTAATCGCCGCCGCCGGGTTGGAGCCGTCCGGGCCGCCCGCTTGTGCCATGTCCGCGCGGCCGCCGCCGCCCTTGCCGCCCAGCGCCGCCGCGCCGGCCTTGACCAGATCGACCGCGCTGAAGCGCGTCGTGAGATCCTCGGTTACAGCCACCACCAGCGAGGCCTTCCCGTCGTTAATCGCAACCAGGACGACTACGCCCGAGCCGACCAACTTTTTCATCTCGTCGGCCATCGGCTTCAAGTCCTTGGCCGGGAAACTTTCCAGCACCCGTGCTGCCAACTTAACGCCGTTGATCTCGCGGGTGTCGTCACCGCTCTTGCCACCGTCGCCGGCCATCGCCGCTTGCCGGCGGGCATCGGCCAGTTCTCGTTCCAGCCGGCGTCGCTCTTCGACCAGGGCCGCAACCCGGGCCGGGACATCGGCCGGGGCCGCGCGCAAGGTGTCCGCCGCTTCACTCAGCAGTCGTTCGCGCTCCGCGATCCAGGCCAGTGCGCCGGTACCGGTCAGGGCTTCGATCCGGCGCACCCCGGCCGCGACCGCGCTTTCACCGATGATTTTAATCAGGCCAATGTCGCCAGTCCGGCGGACGTGGGTGCCGCCGCACAGCTCAATTGAAAACTCCTTAGTGGCGGTCTGATCCTGCCCGCCCATCGACACCACCCGGACCTCGTCGCCGTATTTCTCGCCGAACAGGGCCATGGCCCCTTGCTCGCGCGCCTGATCGGGCGACATCAGCCGGGTTACGGCCTTGGAATTGAGCCGGATCCGGGCATTGACCTCGGCTTCGGCCCAGGCGATGTCCTCCGTGCTAAGGGCGGTGGGTTGGCTGATGTCAAAGCGCAGCCGCTCTGGCCCGACCATCGAGCCTTTTTGGGTGACATGATCGCCCAAGCGCCGACGCAGGGCTTCGTGCAGCAGGTGGGTGGCGGAATGGTTGGCGCGGGTGGCGGCGCGGCGCACGCCATCGACTCGGAGTTCAACCATGTCGCCGGTCTTGACTGTGCCCTTGGTCACGGTGCCCAGGTGGACAACCAGTGCGCCCAGCTTCTTTTGGCTGTCGCGCACCGTGACTTCGGCACCCGAGGCCGTAACGATGACTCCGGTATCACCCAACTGGCCACCGGATTCGCCGTAAAACGGAGTCTGGTTGACGATCACCGCGACCTCTGTCCCGGCTACGGCTTCAGGGATGCGGTTGTCGCCCGCCACCAGGGCCAGCACTTGACCTTCGGCGGTTTCGGTGTCGTAGCCCAGGAACTCGGTCGCGCCCAGTTCCTCGCGAATTTCAAACCACTGCCGTTCGGTGGCGACTTCGCCGGTTCCGGTCCAGGACTCACGCGCCTTGCGCTTCTGTTCGGCCATGATCCGGTTGAAGCCGTCCACGTCCACTTTGCGCTTGCGCCCGCGCAGCACGTCTTGGGTCAGGTCGAGCGGGAAGCCGAAGGTGTCATAGAGCTTGAACGCGACATCGCCAGGCAGCGCGGCGGTGGCGTCGAGCTGGGCGGTTTCCTCGTCCAGCAGCTTTAGGCCACGGTCCAAAGTTTGTTTGAAGCGGGTTTCTTCCAGCTTCAGCGTTTCCAGAATCAGCGGCCGAGCCCGGCCCAGTTCGCGGTAATGGCCACCCATCTGCTGAATCAACGCCGGCACCAACCGGTGCATCAGCGGCTCACGGCTGCCGATCATGTGCGCGTGGCGCATGGCCCGGCGCATGATCCGGCGCAAAACATAGCCACGGCCTTCGTTGGACGGCAGCACGCCATCGGCGATCAGGAAACACGAGGCGCGCAGGTGATCGGCGATCACCCGATGCGACATCCGGTTCGGACCTTCCGGCTCGGTGCGGGTGGCTTCGGCCGAAGCCGTAACCAGTGCCTGCATGATATCGATATCGTAATTGTCGTGCTTGCCTTGCAGCACCGCAGCCAACCGCTCCAGGCCCATGCCGGTATCGATCGATGGTCGGGGCAGGGGTACCATCTTATCCGGCGTGACCTGCTCATATTGCATGAACACCAGATTCCAGATTTCGATGAAGCGGTCGCCGTCGCCATCCTCCGAACCCGGCGGGCCACCGGGAATGCCCGGGCCGTGGTCGAAGAAAATCTCAGAGCATGGGCCACACGGGCCAGTATCGCCCATGCGCCAAAAGTTATCCGAGGTTGGAATGCGGATGATCTTACTGTCGGGCAGTCCGGCGATCTTCTTCCACAAATTGAACGCTTCGTCGTCTTCGGAAAACACCGTCACCATCAGCCGGTCGGCCGGCAGGCCGTATTCTTTGGTGATCAGAGCCCAGGCCAGTTCGATCGCGACATCCTTGAAGTAGTCGCCAAAGGAAAAGTTGCCCAGCATCTCGAAGAAAGTATGGTGGCGAGCGGTGTAGCCGACATTATCCAGATCATTGTGTTTGCCGCCGGCGCGCACACATTTCTGGGCTGTGGTCGCTCGGCTATAGGACCGGTTCTCAGCCCCAGTAAACACATTCTTGAACTGGACCATGCCCGAGTTGGTGAACATCAGGGTCGGGTCGTTGCGCGGCACGAGCGGGCTGGAGTCCACGGCCTGGTGGCCGTTGCGGGCAAAGAAATCGAGGAAGGTGGCGCGGATATCGTTGACGCTCTGCATGATGCCTTTGCCCTGGTTCGTGTCGCTGCGGGAGCACAAGCTTCAAGGCCGCCCAAGCCTGGAATCCCTTATCGGGAGCTTTCTCTTAGCGCGTAGCGAACACTCTGTCCATATTTGATGGCAAGTTATGGGCGCGGGGTGGGTGGGGTATCCGGAGCGCAGTTTTCCGGCAAGGCCCAGTCGCCGGGAGCGGTGACCAGGCTTTGGCCAGGCTGGGGCATGTCGGGATTAAACGTGGCCTGCATGGTGCGCAGCGCCAGCGGCCAATGGCCTTTGATATAGCCCAGCGCCGCCAGCGCGTTGGTATCGCTAAGATTGGGCGCACAGGTGCGGATGCGCAGCAACAGGGCCCCGTCGGGATGGTGCCAGGCTTGGCCTCGTTGATCGAGCGGCGGGGCCACCCCAGCCTGACCCTGCAACTTGACGCCGTGGCAGGAAGCGCAATGGTCGGCGTAGACTCCGGCTCCGGCCAGTCGTTGGGCGGGGTCGTCGGGATCAGGTATGGCGGAGGCGCGGGGCAGGCGCAAATCGGCGGCGATCGACCAGCCCAAGGCGATCAATCCCGGCAGAATCAGCAGTCCCCACACCGTCGCGGCTTTTTTACCGACCATGGCCGCTTGTTCCTAGATTAAAGTGGGTCCAGGGCGAAGCCCTGGTTGGGGGTAAGGGCGGTGAAACTCTACCCTAGTGTACCTTATTCGTAACTGCCCAGGTACCCCAACGCGCAAGCAAAACGTACCTAGGCAGTTACCCTTATTCTTGTTCCGGCGCGCAACCAGCTTGCTTCAGTTCGTGAACCAGATTCAGCACGACAGTGGATATTTCTAGGAATTCCAGCGCCAGTGCATACCGTTCGTGATCGTTACGCACCACCTTGGCCCATTCCCGTCCCTTGCCATGAACATCCTCGCAGGAGATGCCGACCTTGACTGTTTTCCCTTTGGCCAATTCGCCCGTGTAATTATCGACCAGGACACCACGAACCGACCAGTTGATCGTGTGATACGTGTGGCCATCTATCTCTACCAGCAATTCCGGGCTGGCGTAGCGGATGGCGCGGCGGTGCTCAATTCCCTTGAAACGCGGTAAATTATTAACGGCTGCCGCCGCCTTGCTTCGGGCGAGTTCTTTTGAGCGCTTGTCAATGCCCTCGCCGGAAGTCTCGGTCAGAATTTGCAGCCTATGGCTGACATGGTCGCGGAATTCCGGTTCCAGTCCGAATTTGGCCGCTTGGCCCAACAAGTCGGCGACCTTTTTGGCCACTTCCTTTTTGGCGTCGTTATCGCCGCCAAGCACACGGCGGCTGATGCCATTGATCAGTGTATCAATCGCCTTTTTCTGCCCGTCACATTGAATCCGCCTGGAGATTTCAACGTAACGTCGGACATCTGGCGATGGAAAATCCTTCTGCTTCAACAGATCAGACAGTTTGCTGGCATCGCGGCCAAGCGGATCAATGTCGCCCAGGTCGGCTTCCAGGCGCATGCATGCCACCAGATCGTCGGCGGTCTTTAACATCAGTTGCCTAACCTTTACTTGTTCATTGGGCGTCATGACACAAACTCCCCCCACTGGTCATGCTGGCGACAGTTCGGGTGGACGAGGCGGATCTTCCGGCACGTCGATGCGCTAGCGGCCAAGGCAATTAATCAATCGTAAACTATTATGGAAAAGTCGTGCGGGTGATAAAAATAAACTTTCATTAATTAATGCAAAATTTTGAGATAAATATTGTGGTGCTGATCGTGTGTGATCTATG
>CAUYTZ010000193.1:0-7778 GCA_963575695.1 uncultured Gammaproteobacteria bacterium
CAAAACGATCACAAAAAACAACGAAGCGATCAGCCACATTTTCGAGCGAAGACCTTAGTAGATCAAACATTTTTATATCCTAAACAGTTTGATTGATGGTATTTGTTCTCCTTGACAAGCCACAATTTTGATATTATTTTCAATCTCATGCAATGGAAAAATGATCTGACAAAGTAGAATTAATCGGGGTATCCATCGCCGGGAGTCTGTCTTTTCTGGAAAAGAGGCTGTCATGTTTGTTCGGTTCCATGCGCTGTTTGCCCGATGAGCGAACGACCCAAGCGTGTTGGGTGTACTTCCCGCAACGACATAATGATAACCCGTTTTTTCGGTTTCAATCGCTGGGCGGTGTGGTTTGTTCCGTTGTTTTTGGCCATTGTCATTGGCGGTTATGCATTGCTGAGTGGCTATCCCTGGGGGATATGGCTGGTCGATCGGGTGGCATGGATGATGATTGTCGGTCTGGCTCTGACGGACCTGGTACACCGTTTATGTCTGACCCACTTTGCCATGGAATTGCCTTTGGGTGCCGAGTACCATATCGAGGCCAAGTGGTGGGAGAAGCTCCTCTACCGGCAGGGAGGTTGGTCATTTTCCTTCGGTCTCATTCCGCTTCCAGTCTGGATGTTGGCGAGCGGCTTGGCAATCTTTTTGGCCAAGGAGGCGTCGTGGGGTTGGTGGTCTGGGTGAGATGCAGGATGATTGTCTATTCCCTATCGAAACGGGCTTCTCATCGCTCATGTCTCGGCAGCGTGCGGCGACAATCTGGCGCAATGGGGTACCATGAAAAGAATTGGCTGGGTGACCGATCTGCATCTGGAGTTTCTTTCCAAGGCTGGACGCAGTGCCTTTATCGATGATTTGGTGAGAAGGAAACCGGAACTCCTCCTGGTGGGTGGTGACACGGCCACAGCGTCTCTTCTGGAAGAATGTTTTCGGGAGATGGCGCGCCGGTTGCCGTGCCCGATCTGTTTTGTGTTGGGAAATCATGATTTTTATGGCGGTTCGTTGGCAGAAGTGCGAAAATGGGCAGCATCTGTGAGAGAGTGCTCAGGAAATCTTTTTTGGTTGCCAAACAGCGGCATCATTGAACTGACGCCAACCATTGCCCTTATCGGCCATGATGGTTGGGCAGATGGGCGATTGGGAAATTATGCCACATCACAGGTGATGCTCAATGATTTCCTCAGGATCAAGGAGTTGTGTGGGTTGGACAAGGAGCAGCGTTTGGTACAGATGCACGCACTTGGCGACGCGGCAGCGCGATATGCCGCCGAATGGCTTCCTCGTGCTTTGCAGTCATACCAAAAGGTTGTCTTCTTGACCCATGTGCCGCCGTTTCGTGAGTCATGCTGGCATGATGGTAGTATGTCCAATAATCAGTATTTGCCATTTTTTGCTAGCGGTGCGCTGGGTGATGTATTGCATTCAGTCATGCGTCAACACGCAGATCGGGATCTACTGGTGTTGTGCGGCCATACGCATGGTATTGGTACAGCCCACATTTTGCCCAATCTGACCGTACTAACTGGCGGTGCAGAGTATGGGAAACCAATTGTTCAAAGGGTCTGGATTGATGGAATCGACGATGCGGAGATGAACGGGTCGACTTATGGTTTTTGGCAAGACGGTGCTTGTCTTTGTCGTTTCGCTCGTGCGTCTGGGCCCCCGGCGCGGCGGGGGCCCGGCCGGGCGCGCCCGGGGGCGCCCCCCCCCCCCCCCCCCCCCTCGGGGATGGGGACGAAGCCCCCATAAGCTGGAGAACTGGTGTGATGACTAATCCCGTTGCTTCAACGACGGAAATCGCTGAGAATTCAGTGACTGGCCAGGATGCAACCACGACCGAATCGCCAGGAGCCAAGATTGTGCGGCAGAAACCCGGTGAGATGGGGGGCCCGACTGGGCCGGAACCGACTCGCTTTGGTGATTGGGAATTCAAAGGCCGCTGCTCCGATTTTTAGGCCAAGCTTTGGACACACGGTCTTGGACGACCGAACGAACGCGGGATTCCGCGTTCGTTCGGTGCTGGCGCTTTTAGGCTCATGGGTATGACTTTTCCGCTCTCAACTTTTGAACGCCGCTTCCCCACACTGGCGCTCTATTGCCGGCGGCGGGTGCTGATCGTGCTTGCGATGGGGATCGCCAGCGGCTTGCCTTTGGCCTTGACCGGCTCGACCCTGACTCTGCGTCTGGCCGAAAGTGGCCTGACCAAGGAGGCGATCGGTCTGTTCGCCCTGGTCGGCATGCCTTATTCGCTCAAATTCGCCTGGGCCCCGCTGATCGATCGCCTATCCCTGCCCTGGCTGACCGCACGCTTTGGCCGTCGCCGTGGCTGGGCCTTGGTCACTCAAGTGATGCTGGTCGCAGCCTTAGTCGCGCTGGCCATGATCGATCCCGGTGTCGCGCCCTGGACCGCTGCCTGGCTGGCGAGTGCGGTCGCGTTTGGTTCGGCCAGCCAGGATGTGGTCATCGATGCCTATCGGGTCGAGATCCTGGGCGAGTCGGAACAGGGGGCGGGCGCGGCGGTGTCGGTGTTGGGTTATCGTATCGGCATGCTGCTGTCTGGGGCCGGTTCCTTGTTCCTGGCCGGGTTGGTGCCGTGGGCCACAGTTTATTTGACCATGGCGGCGCTGGCGGCGCTGGGGATGGTTGTGGTCTTGGCGGCACCCGAGCCGCCGGAACCCGAAGAACCCGAAGACCGACAACAACTGGGCCCGGCGCGGACGAGTGTGAAGCGGAACTGGCGGACCGACTTAGCGGTGTGGCTGCGGCGAGCGGTGATCGCGCCGTTCGCCGATTTTGCCCGTCGGCCGGCGTGGCCGGCGATTCTGGCCGCGATCGTGCTGTTCAAGTTGGGGGATGCCCTGATTGGGGCCATGGTTATGGTCTTCTATCTGGAACTCGGCTTCGCCAAGGCCGAAATCGCCAGCGTAACCAAGGTTTTCGGCCTAATTGCAACCATCGGTGGTGGGCTGGTCGGCGGTGGGCTGGTCCTGCGGCTGGGCACTCTGCCCGCGCTGTTGTTGGGCGGGATCATGCAAGCGCTGTCTAATCTGATGTTTCTAATTCTAGCCCTGAGCGGTCGCGATTTGGGCGTGCTGATCGCGACCATCGGCCTGGAAAACGCCGCCGCCGGTATGGCCACCGCCGCCTTTGTCGCCTGGTTGTCCGGGCTGTGTTCGGTGGCTTACACCGCAACCCAATTTGCGCTACTGACCTCTTTGGCCTCGTTCGCCCGCCATGTTTTGTCCGCCCCGGCCGGACAGTTGGAGGTCTGGTTGGGCTGGCCGGGATTTTTCCTGGTCACGGTGCTGGCGGCGCTGCCGGCATTGTGTCTAATCGCTTGGTTGGGACGACGCGATCTGACCCGCTTCACGCGCCCGGCCACCATTGAAACCCCCCTCTAATCTGTGCTTTGTTCCCCTGAAGCCCCCGTATGAGGATCGCGATGACGCCGCCGTCACCACAGCCACCGTTGCCAGAAAAGCCGATGTTTGATGTGATGCGCCTGTTGCCAGCGATGGTGGTCGGCATGGGCGTGTTGCTGGTGGTCGGGGTGATCGTGTTCGCCTGGGTCGCCTACAAGCGACTGGTGGTCAACCCCGATTCGTCGGTGGTGCAATCGAGTGCCGACTTCAGCTCGATCAACCTTGGCTCCAGTAACCTTGGCTCCAGTAACTTTGGCTCCAGCAGCACCGGTACCAGCAGTGTTGGGGCCTCGCGCGCTGCGGTTTCGGCCGGTCGGGCACCGTTGGAAACCGTGCTTGACTTGCCAGAAGGATCGCGGATCGATCAGTTGCTGGTGGTCGGCAACCGGGTGGTGGTGCTGGTGCGCCCCAGCACCGGATCTGATCGGCTGTTCGTGCTTGATCCGGTTAGCGGTGCGGTGACTGGTTTGGTTGTGACCGGCAAGCGGCAACCGCCCAATCCTTCGCCAGTTGCGCCGGTGGCCGGCCAATAGGCACCGAAGGATATTCTTATTTCCTTGGAAGGCTTATGACTATCGCTGCAAGTGAAGTGGGTTCAGGGGTTTATAACCGACTGGTTTTGCTGTTATTCCTGGTTCTTACCGCCCTGACGCCGGTTCCAGTCTGGGCGGACGACGGCCCGGCCCATGCCCTCGCCATGCATGGTGCGCCGAAATATTCCTCTGATTTCAGTCACTTTGAGTACGTCAACCCCGCCGCCCCCAAGGGCGGCACGGTGCGCATGGGGGTGGTCGGCGGCTTCGACAGCCTCAATCCATTCATCGTCCGTGGCCGTGCCGCCATGGGCTTGTTCGGGATGTTCGAAAGCCTGATGGCGCGCTCGTGGGATGAGCCGTTCAGCCTCTACGGCCTGATCGCCGAGACGATCGAAACCCCGCCAGACCGCTCGTGGGTGCGCTTCACCCTGCGCCCGCAGGCGCGCTGGCACGACGGCAATCCAATCACGGTTGCCGACGTGCTGTGGTCGTGGGCGACGCTGCGCGACCAGGGCCGACCCAACCACCGCACCTATTACAGCAAGGTTACTCGGGCCGTGGCCGAGGGCGAGCGGAGTGTACGCTTCGAGTTCGCGCGCGGTCCAGACGGGGGACCAGACGGGGGTATCGACCGCGAATTGCCGCTGATTCTGGGCCTAATGCCCATTTTGTCGCAAGCATGGTGGTCTGCCCATGGTTTCGACCAGACCACGTTGACAGCGCCGCTCGGCAGTGGTCCTTACCGGGTTGAAGCGGTTGAGCCGGGGCGCTCGATAAGTTATCGGCGGGTGGCCGATTATTGGGGCCGCGATCTGGCCGCCCGTCGCGGTCAACACAACTTCGATTTGCTGCGTTATGATTATTACCGTGACGATGGCATTGCCTTGGAAGCCTTCAAGGCCGGGGCCTATGACTTTCGTCAGGAGTTCGATCCGACCAAGTGGGCGATCGGCTATGATTTCCCCGCAGTGCGCGATGGTCGGGTTCGGCTTGAACAACTGCCGCACCAAAGGCCGGAGCCGATTCGGGGCCTGATCTACAACACCCGTCGGCCCCCGTTCGATGATCGCCGCGTGCGCGAGGCTCTGGGTTATGCGCTTGATTTTGAATGGATGAACCGCAGCCTGTTCCGCAGTGTCTACCAGCGTTCCGCGAGTTATTATCCCAATTCTGAACTGGCCGCGACCGGCCTGCCCACGCCGGAAGAACAGGCGTTGCTGGAGCCGTTCCGGGCCTCGTTGCCGCCGGAGCTGTTTACCAAGCCGTTCACCCCGCCCAAGACCAGTGGCGATGGCCCAGCCGGGCTGCGGGCCAATCTGCGCGCCGCCGATCGGTTGCTGCGTTCGGCGGGCTGGTCGGTGGTGAATGGCCACCGTGTTGACGGGGCCGGGCGGGAACTGACATTTGAAATTCTGCTGGCCAATCCGGCTGAGGAAAAGATTGCGCTGGAATTCACCCGGATTCTATCCCGGTTAGGCGTGTCGGCGCGGGTACGGACGGTTGATAGCGCCCAATATCAGGGCCGTCTGGACAGCTTTGATTTTGATCTAACCTTGCACCGCTGGTCTTCAACACTGTCTCCTGGTAACGAGCAGGCCTTTTATTACAGTACCGCCGCCGCCGACCAGCCCGGCAGCCGTAACTACCCCGGCATTCGTTCGGCTGCGGTCGATAGGCTTACCGCCGCTTTGGCCCAGTCGCCGGACCGAGCAACGCTGTTGACCCACGTACACGCGCTGGACCGGGTACTGCTTTGGGGACATTACATAATCCCGTTGTTCCACACCGGTGACGACCGCGTCGCCTCCTGGTCGCATCTGGCTCACCCGGCTGTGGTGCCACTTTATGGCTTGATTCCGGAAACTTGGTGGGTTAAGGATGAATCATATCAGTAGTGGCTCAATCCGCAAGCAAGCTACTACAGATGGTGCAAGCAGGCTTAGAACCTGGCGTTAGATGGGGAATTCACCCAATTTTTGAACAGGGGCACCGGTGTCTGTGCCCGAAAAGGTTGGATCAGTGGCTTCCCGCAGCCGAAGTTTGGCAAGAACCTGTTTGCGCAACGTTTGAATTGGTGTATCCTGCTCGCTAGCTAGATATAGACTGCCTGGATGGTCGCGCTCATGAGGACTGCATCCGACGATTTCCGCCCCCTGTTCCAGCGTCTGCTGGATCTGGCGGAAAGCCATGACGAACGCCTCGCTCGGTTGGAAGCGGGACAAAGTCGCCATGGTCAGAACCTTGCCCGTCAATACGATCATCTGGTTCACCAGGGTGAGCTGTTGGTGCGTCAGGGGGAACAGCTCACCAAGCTCGGTGAGCAGTTGTCTGGAGTGGGTAGCCAGATGAGCCAGCTGGGTGGTCAACTGACCCGGCTTGAAGATGGACAAAAGAAGAATGCCGAGCAGTTGGTCGAGCAGAAGGAATCCCTGACCAAACAATTGAGCCAACATCGTGAGTCGTTGGTTAAACAGGTCGATACGCATCGCAAGATCCAGCGTGCTGTAACCCAGATGGCGGTTCCTCCGACCGCTCCGGCCAAAGCGAAGCCGGCCCGTGACGAACGCGAAGCGACGCCTGCGGGGCGGGATCGTCGGCCGACGGCGTCATCGGCCGCGCAGCCAGATACCCTGGCTGCAAGTCGGGAAAATCGGCGGCTTGCCCGCGACATTCGCCGTGAGAACCGCCGTGAAAACCGCCGTGCCGCCGAACTGTTGACGGCGGATGATGATGCCTCGCGTGAGCTGGATATGGTCCAGGGAGAAGTTAGCCAGTTGGGCGCACAGATTTCCGGTCTGTTGGCTCGCCTCGATGGCTTGAGCAAGTCGGCGTTGCGCTAGTTTCGCCATAAAATTGGAGCGGGACTAGGGGGACTTTAGGCCCCTGGTTGCCGAGGGCAGGAGCCTAAAGTCCCAGGGGATGCTTAGAACATCCGATGCTTAGAACATCCGTTGTGCGTAGCGCCACCACGAGCGGGCTGCCCCCGCCGTCCATTCCGGGCCATGGCCGCTGAACAGAACGACTTTGTCGTCGAGCAAGCCGAGCAGGCGCGTAATCGAGCCGACCAGTTGGTCGCTATCACCGCCGGGTAGGTCGGTACGGCCGACGCCCTGGTTAAACAGAGTGTCGCCGATAAAGGCGAAGCCGTCGAAGAGCAGGCAGATGCCACCGGGGGTGTGGCCAGGGCACTGAAACGCTTGGACGGCATAGGTGCCGTGGCTGAATTTTGGCTCGTTGGTAAAATAGCGACAGTCGGAGGGGAGATCAATCCGCATTTGCATCATCGCCCTGGCCCAGGTCGGCAGGGCCTCGATGGTCGCTCGCTCATCGCCATGGGCCAAGCACGGCACACCAAAGCGGTCCTGAAGCGCGCGCACCGCACCGAGATGGTCGGGATGGCCGTGCGTAAGCAGAATTTCCTTCAATGCGCCGCCACCGGCTACGACCACGGCCGCAATCCGGTCCGCCTCGCCGCCAGGATCGATCACAAACTGCTCTCCCGTGGGCCCATGCCGCACCACATAGCAGTTCTGAAACCAGGGCGGCGAATTGACCACCACCGTGATCTGAAAATCACCGATGGTTAGCGTGGGGTCTTGATCGATCATTGATGGCCATCCGGCAGCGGTCGGGAACAAGGCGGCGAAGTAATCCGAGCATAGTACACACTTTGAATTCACAAAAGAAGATGGGGTCTGGGGAATTCATTCCCCAGGTGGGTTTGGGCGGTAGCCCAATCGGGGTACCTGGGCAGTTACTTCGAACTTCGAACCCCATAAGTGGGGGTTGCAGCGACGATCCGACTACCCATATA
>CAUYTZ010000194.1:0-12316 GCA_963575695.1 uncultured Gammaproteobacteria bacterium
CCCTGGCCTGTGACCAACACCAAACCACAGCAGGAACGATTGTTCCTGATATGCTGCGTCAGTTTCCTGATTGGCTACCTTCCCTGTGGATACATCGAATTTTAGGGGTATAGGGGGTGACGTGGGCCAGATGTTGTTGTATAGAACGGGCCTGGGAAGACTGCGCTGGGAGCGGGGCGAGGAATGGTTGGCAAAGTGCGCAAAATCAAGGGCCAGACGGGTGAAGGTGCCCTGATTGCGCCTGCGGCTGCGCCGCCGATTCCCAAGCCAGTGGCCAAGCCAGCGGCCAAGCCGAGTCGGCGTCGATTCGCGGAAGAGGACATTACCCGCACCTTCGCGCCCGGCGTGCTCAAGCAGGCACGTTTGCTGCTGGCCAAGGACCACGTTACGATCGATGTTCGGGCTCCAACCGGACGGTTGTCGGCCACGGTTACTGATGGTGCGGTTCGCTATCGTGTGTGGCTGGAAGTCGAGGAAAAGGCGAAGCAATCGCTTTTGAATTCGACTTGCGCCTGCGAAGCGGTGGCTTGCGTTCATGCCGCCGCCGCCGCCTTGGCCCATTTTGAGCGCACGCCAGCATTGCATCGGCCGGTGCAGACCTCGTTGCTCGATCTTTTGGCACCGCCGATCGAGCAGGTGACACTGGTCTATTGCCTGGATGTGGCCGAAGGCGATTCGGCGCTCTATATCACCGTCTCGAATCAGATCAGTTCGGCGCAAGGACGGTCGCTGAAAACGATCACCCCCCGACGAGCGGCGGATGCGCTGGGCGATGGCCCTGAACACGAAGCCGATCGCGCCATCTGTCTCATGCTTGGCCGCACCAGTTTGCCACTGGTGGCGGTTTCTTTCAGTGATCCGGCGCTCGTCGATCTGCTGATCAGGCGGTTGGTCGATACTGGCCGGTCTCGCTGGCAACCGACGGGTGCCCGCTTGGCTCACGGGCCAGCGCAGCGTTTTGTGACCGAGCGCAATCCTCGCACAGATACTTGCCGGGTGCTTAATCCCCCGCTCAAGACCCGAGTGATTTTTTCCTCTCCGGCTTGGTATGTCGAAGAGCGGACCGGCCGGATCGGTCGCGCGGTGATCGAAGAGGTCGCGTCGCGCAGTTTCGCTTCGGTCGCTTTGGCCCCAGGACCGTTTCAGCGCGGCCACCACGAGCCGTTGATCGTTGAGTGTGAGCCGATTCCTGTGCTGACTGCGGTTTCTGGCCATGGCGAGGAAGGCGGCACCGCTGCCGGTACTCTCGATGCCCTGATGCTTCAGTTCGACTATGCCGGGCGCATGGTTCGGGAAGAGGAAGCCGGCCAGTTTGCCCGAATCGAGGGTGATGATGGGCCGCTGTTCTTGCGCCGCGACCGCCGCGCCGAAGAGCTGGCGGTCAACGCTCTGCGTAACTTGGGCCTCACTGCGGTTCGTCTGCGTTTGGTTGGGGCCGAGAACGGCTGCCGGGCCCACGCCTTCCGCAATCGCGACGCCCGCGACGCGCAAGAGATCTGGCAGGATTTCGTTCTGACCGGCTCGGAGGAGTTGCGCGCTAAAGGTTGGAAAGTGGAACTGGGCGAAACTTTCCGCTGCCGTATTGTCGATGTCACCGATGACTGGGACATCGATGTGATGGAGAACGGCAACGGTTGGTTCTCGCTTAACATTGGCATTGAGGTCGAAGGGCGAAAGCAACCGCTGCTGCCGATTCTGATCGGAATTCTGGAGCGGGGCGGCATGGCTGCGGCCCAAGTCGCCGAGGGTAAGATAAGGGTTCGGATGGATGACGGCCGAATTCTGGCTCTGCCGGCGGAACGGGTGGCCAAGTTCCTGCAAACCCTGGAAGAAATGATTGCCGGTAACGGTATGGGCAAGGATGGTCGGCTGACGCTGTCCAACTCTGAGGCCCCAACTTTGGGTGATCTGGAGGCGATTGTCGGCACCCGCTGGCACGGTGGCGAAGACCTGCGCTCGCTCGGCCGTCGGCTGCGCGCGTTCGATACCCCGCTCAAAGTTGAGCCGCCATCATCGTTCAAGGCGACACTGCGGCCTTATCAGCGCGACGGGTTGGACTGGCTGCAATTCCTGCGCGGCCATTCGATGGCCGGAATTTTGGCCGACGACATGGGGCTGGGGAAAACTGCGCAGACTCTGGCCCATATCGCGGTGGAAAAGGTTTCCGGCCGGTTGACCCGGCCATGCCTGATCGTGGTTCCAACCAGTTTGGTTCCGAACTGGACCGCCGAGGCGGCCAAATTCGTGCCCGATCTGCGGGTGGTGGTGTTCCATGGCCTGGATCGCCATGGTCGCCGGAGCGAAGTGGCCGAAGGCGAATTGGTGGTCACGACCTATGCCATCCTGGCGCGCGACATCGATTTTCTGACCGCGATCCACTGGCACATGGTGGTGTTGGACGAAGCCCAGGCGATCAAGAATCCGATGGCCAAGGCGACCAGGGCCGCGTGCCGGTTGCAGGCTTCGCACCGATTGTGCTTGTCCGGTACCCCGATTGAGAATCACTTGGGCGAGGTCTGGTCGCAGTTCGCCTTTTTGATGCCGGGACTGCTGGGAGATCACCGCCGCTTCGTCGCCCACTATCGTACCCCGATCGAAAAGAAGGGTGATGGCGAACGGCGAACCCAACTGGCCAAGCGGTTGCGGCCGTTCATGTTGCGTCGGACCAAGGCTGAGGTCGCGACCGATCTGCCGCCCAAGACCGAAATCGCCCATCGGGTTGAACTGGCCAGCGATCAGCGTGACCTTTACGAGACGATCCGGTTGTCGATGCACCAGCGGGTGCGCGAAGAAATCGCTCGGCTGGGCATTGCCCGCAGCCAGATCGTGATTCTGGATGCGTTGCTTAAGTTGCGTCAGGTGTGCTGCGATCCGCGCTTGGTCAAGTTGGAATCGGCGCGCAAGGTTCAGGGCAGCGGTAAGCTGGAAGCGTTGATGGAAATGCTGCCGGCGATGATCGAAGAGGGACGGCGGGTGTTGCTGTTCTCGCAGTTCACTTCGATGCTTGATTTGATCAAACAGGCGCTCCCGCCCACCGGCATTACTTATGTTGAATTGCGTGGCCAGACCGTGGACCGCGCCACCCCGGTGCTGCGTTTCCAGGCCTGTGAGGTGCCGTTGTTCCTGATCAGCCTCAAGGCTGGGGGGCGCGGCCTGAATCTGACTGCGGCCGACACCGTGATTCACTATGATCCGTGGTGGAATCCGGCGATCGAGAATCAAGCCACCGACCGCGCCCACCGCATCGGCCAAAATAAGGCAGTGTTTGTTTATAAGTTGATCGCGGCCGGCACGGTGGAAGAACGAATCATCGAACTTCAGCAACGCAAAGGGGCCTTGGCTGAAGCGTTGCTGGATGAAGGAACCTGGGTCGGCGCGCTTAGGGAAGATGATTTGGAGTTCCTATTTGATGCCCCGGAAGGGTTCTTGTAATTTTAGGTTTTTTCTAGTGGAAACGTCGCAATTGTAGGTCATGTAGCCAACCACGGTTAGGGTGTCGATTTCGTGATCGCGCAGCCATTGGCCGATTATAGTGTAACAGAAAGAACGCGGCGACCTTATGCGGACACTGAGTTGACCGGCTGCGTTTGCGGTATTAAGGTAATCGTGGGTGGTCGAAATCTGGCCGCTGCGAGACGGAACGTGGGCCAAGGGTGCGGCGGCGACACATGAACAGCAATGTCAGCAAATGGTCGTCTGGGATCCCGGGCGCCGAGGAGTTTTTCGTGGTTGTCCGGCCCGAAAGTGGTGGGACGTTCGCGGAGCAATTGGTTCGGGTGTTCAGCGGCTATCAGGCGGCGTTGAAGGAGCATGGCCTGGATTTGGCCACCGGTCTAACGCTGAATGTGTTCCTCTCCGATGCCGCCAATCAGGAAGAGGTCTTGCGTCACCACTGGGCGTTTGTCGCCGTGGTTGAGGCCGGGGTGGCGGTTACGGTGGTTCAGCAGCCGCCGGTGGGGGGTAAAATTGCCCTGCTCGGCTATCATGTCCGTCGCCCGGCTGGGACCGCCACGCGTACCGCTGTCGTGGTCAATGGGGCCAAAAAGCAGGCGATGGGCGTAATCGTCACCACCGATGCCTACCAGTTCCACTATCAGCGCAATTTGCTGGCCGAAGGCATGGTTGGGGCCGGTGATCAGACCACTCATCTGATGGGTGTGCCCGGCTGCTGCGTGCAAAGCAATGGCGTTAACCTGACCGATGTGGTTCGGACCTGGATCTATATCTCTAATATTGACCTTAATTACCTGGCGATCAGTAAGGCGCGCAATCGGGTCTTTGATCGTTTTGGCATTTCAAAGGAAACTGGTTTTCCAGCCAGCACCGGTATCGATGGCCGGTCCAGCGACCACCGCGATATCGTGCTGCTTGATGTTTTGGCGGTCAAAGGGCTGAAGACCGGCCAGAGTCGGGCCATGTGCGCGCCGAAGAATATGAACCCGACCATGGAATACGGTGTGGCGTTCGAGCGGGGTCGGGAACTGGTGTTCGGCGACCGGCGCCACCTTTACATTTCCGGTACCGCCAGCATCAACCACAAAGGTGAGGTTCTTTACCCCGGCGATGTTTCCCGTCAGGCGGAACGGGCGATCGAAAACGTTGCCGCACTGTTGGAGGCCAGCGGTGCCGAGTTGAGCGACATGCGTTATGTCATCGTCTATTTGCGCGATGTCGCCGACGCGAGTGTCGTGGAAGCGGCCTTCGCCGCCAGTCGGTTGGGGGGGGTGCCCCGGGTTATGGTATTTGGTCCGGTCTGCCGCCCGGGGTGGCTGGTGGAACTGGAAGGCGTGGCCATCGATGGTAAGGGTGAAGCTGATTTCGCACCGTTCTGATTGTCGTTCCAAATGAAGTGGGTTCAGGGGGCTTGGGGGCGAAGACCCCGGTTAACAGCAGGCTATAATGCGGGAAAAGGGGAGCAGGCGATGACCAACAGCGAAGATGCTCAGTTTAGTATGCTCGATGAGGCCGCGATCGCGGCCGCCGAACTCAACCGCAAACCGTATGACTACGCCTATGTTGAGCAGGCGATTCCGCTCAAGTATAAGGAAGAAGTTCTGGCCGATGCGCCCGTAATCCCGGATCGCGGTAGTTATGCCGTGCCGCGACTCAAGTATGGGCCGAAATATCAGACCGTGCTTGATGATCTGGCCAAGCCGCGCTTTCGCCGTTTGATCGAGAATAAGTTCGATATCGATCTCAGTTCCCGGCCGCAAGTGTTGCTGATGATGGGCAATACCTCAGGCTCCTATAACGAAGGCTATGCGCACCCCGATTCCAAGCATAAAATCATCACGGTTTTGGTCGGGTTCAGCCGTGAGTGGCCGTATGAGCGGGGTCGGCTGCGGATTCTGAACAGTTCAGACCGTTCCGATGTGGCGTTTGAATATGCCCCTGAATTTGGACGGATGCTGATGTTCCGGGTCAGCGACCATTCCTGGCACGGCTTCTTGCCGCAAAAGGGCCAGCGGATGAGTCTGCAACTGTGCTGGGTTGATGCCGAATGGTACGTGCATTATGAATATCTGCGCCATGGCCTCAGCGCGATGTTGAAATCGATTCCGCTGGTGGGCACGGCGGTTAAGCTGCTGCCACGGCGCTCGAAGTATACCAGCCCGCCGCCGCCGCCATGAATTAAGACTCTTGGAGGGGTGTTGTACACCCCTCCAAACCTTCCCGGCCAAAGGCCGAGGGCGTTACTTGGGGACGTGTCCTGGTCGGTCAGGCCCTATCCCTCGGCATGTGATACCGGATTGCCGATCATGGCCAGAAACTCACGTCGGGTTGCCGGATGGTCGCGGAATGCGCCCAGCATTCGGCTGGTGACCATGACCACCCCCGGTTTGCGCACGCCACGGGTGGTCATGCACTGGTGACTGGCCTCGATCACCACCGCTACCCCTTCGGGACGCAAAACCTCGTCAATCGCGTTGGCGATCTGAGCGGTTAGCTTTTCCTGTATCTGTAGCCGCTTCGAGTAAACCTCGACCAAACGCGCCAACTTGCTGATTCCAATCACGCGCCGCCGTGGCAGATAGGCGACATGGGCCTTGCCCACGATCGGAACCATGTGGTGTTCGCAGTGCGACTCCAGCCGAATATCGCGCAGCACCACCATTTCGTCATAACCGTCGGTTTCCTCGAAGGTCCGTGCCAGCAGTTCGACCGGGTCTTCGGCATAGCCGGCGAAGAACTCCTCATAGGCCCGTGCCACCCGATCCGGCGTGCCGATCAGGCCTTCGCGGGTCGGGTCATCGCCGGCCCACAGAATTAAGGTGCGAACCGCCGCTTCCGCCTCGGTGCGCGACGGGCGCACCAATGGCAAATCACCGAGACCCCGGATCTTGCCCGGTCCCGGAATGACATTATCCGCGATACTGCCCGCAGCGGTGCTCATGGGCACCCTCCTCGTTCTGTTCACTGATGAATGCGGCTAGTGGATCTGGACTCGCTGGTGGGGGCTGTCTAGGGAGAAGGCCGGAATGGTGACATCGAACTGCTCTCCGCCGGCAGTTTCCACCCGATAGCTTCCGACCATGATGCCCGACGGCGTGTTCAGGGGGGTGCCGCTGGTGTATTCGAAGGTTTCACCCGGTTTTAGTTCCGGTTGCTCTCCGACGACGCCCGCGCCGCGCACTTCCTGTTGCCGACCATTGCCATCGGTAATTTGCCAATGGCGGGCGCGCAACCATATCACCTCTGCCCCAAAATTCTCGATCTTGACCCGGTATGCCCACATGAAATGATTGTCCGACGGTGATGACCGCTCATCAAGAAAGATCGGTTGTACAGTCACCTGAATCGAACGGGTGGTGGCGCTATACATGTTTGCTGGCCCCTCAACCGATGTCTGGCGCTTTCGTTGCCGTGGGTTTACTGCGAGCCTGTTCGGTACCGCGTCTGGCCAGTGCGTCGGCGCGCTCGTTTTCGGGATGGCCGGAGTGGCCCCGCACCCATCGAAAATCGATATCGTGTCGGAGACGCTGCGCGTCCAGTCTCTGCCACAGATCTTGGTTCTTAACCGGGCCTTTGGCCGCTGTCCGCCAGCCGTTGGCTTTCCAGCCGTGAATCCACTTGGTGATGCCGTCGCGCAGATACTGGCTATCGGTGTGCAGGCGAACCTTGGTCTGTCGGCTGAGTGTTTCCAGCGCCGCAATTGCCGCCATCAGTTCCATGCGGTTGTTGGTGGTCGGAGCCTCGCCGCCGAACAGTTCCTTTTCAACTTTGCCATAGCGCAGAATCGCCCCCCAGCCGCCTGGGCCGGGATTGCCGCTACAGGCACCGTCGGTAAAGATATCGACCGTTTTGTCGGCGGGGTTGGCGTCGGGTCCAGCCGCCTGCGCTCCATCGTCGTTCATGTTGTCGAAACTCCTGTGACGGCCCGAATGCCGTCGTTGCTTTCGTCCAGGCTGTCATCACGGCTTAGGCCATAATCGCCCAGGCCGCGAGTGCTCTGATGGAAGCGCAGTTTCTTTAGATATTCCAACGGATTCTTGGGCGTGACCAAGGCATTGGGCGGATGGAACAGCCAGTCATGCAACCGGGTCAGCAAGAAGCGCAACGCGCTGCCGCGAGCCAGTAGCGGCAGGGCCTGAAGCTCAGCCGGTGATAGCGGCCGGATGCGTTGGTATTGGCCCAGCAGCAGCCGGGCCTTGGTAACGTTGAAGTCGCCGTTGTTCTCGAAGCACCAGGCGTTGAGGCAAATTGCGAGATCGTAGGCAAGGAAGTCAGTACAGGCAAAATAGAAATCGATCAGCCCCGATAGTTTAGCATCGCGGAAGAAGACATTGTCCGGAAACAAGTCGGCATGGATCACGCCGCGTGGCAAATCCCGAGGCCAACAGCCAGCCAGCTCCCGCCATTCGGTTTCAATTACCTCAACCAGTCCTGGAGCCACTTCACTGGCTCGGGCCCGGCATTTGTCGATCAGGGTCCGCCAGCCGGAAACCGAGAAATCGTTCGGCCGCTCCATGGCGAAATCGGCTCCAGCCAGATGCATACGCGCCAACGCCAACCCCAGTTCGGCGCAATGTTCGGCGGTGATTCGGCGCGGCCATTGGCCGTTCAGAAAGGTGACGATCGCGGCCGGGCGACCGCACACCTCGCGTAACGCGGTGCCATCACGACCATGGACCGGCAATGGACAGGCCAGCCCCTTAGCGGCCAAATGCTCCATCAGTGCCAGAAAGAACGGCAGATCTTCCGGCCGGGTGCGGCGCTCGTAAAGGGTGAGGATATAGGGGCCGCGCTCGGTCACCAGCATGAAGTTGCTGTTTTCGACCCCTTCGGCGATGCCTTTGCACGATACCACGCCGCCCAGATCGTACTGGGCAACGAAGTCATCCAATTCCTGGTCGGAGATTTCTGTATAGACGGCCATGGTCGCGACCTAAAGCAATTCACCGGCCAGGTCAAGAGGGGGCTTGGTCAAGTTGCGTGCTCCCCGGCTTCGTCCCCGGCTTCGTCCCCAACTTCGCCTCCAACTTCGCCTCCGGCTATGGCCAGACTGGAGCGGTCGCCCTTGGGTCGCGCCTCTGTGGGGGGGGCACCCACGACCATGAAATGAATGGTTTCCGCAATGTTCGTGGCGTGGTCGCCGATTCGCTCCAGGTTCTTCGCCATAAACAGCAAATGAGTGCAAGGTGTGATCGTGCGTGGATCTTCCATCATATAGGTCAGGACTTCACGAAACAGACTGGTATGCAGCTCATCCAGTTCCTCGTCCCGGCGCCAGGCGGCGGTAGCGCGGGCCAGGTCGCGGTCGGTGTAGGCGTCTAATACATCCTTCAGAATTTCGCTGACCAGCCGGCCCATGCGCGGTATCGCCGCCGCCGGACGGACCATCGGAAGCTGCGACAGTACCAGCGAGCGTTTGGCGATATTGGCGGCGTGATCCCCGATTCGCTCCAGATCGGCCGCCACTTTCAGCGCCGAGAGGATTTCGCGCAGATCTTGGGCCATCGGTTGGCGCAAGGCCAGCAGCCGAATCGCTTCGGCATCGACATCGCGTTCATAGGTATCCAGTTGGACGTCGCCTTTGATCACCCGTTCGGCCAGGGCGATATCGCGTTTGACCACCGCTTGAATCACGGCGTCGATCTGGGCTTCGGCGGCACCGCCCATGCGGGCGATCAAATTGGTCAAATTGCGCAATTCAACCGAGAACGACTTGACGATATGGTCTCTAGTCATGGTGGTTCGCCTTTCGCCCATCTTGCCTGATCAGCGCATGCCTGCCGCGACCGGTATCACGCGCCGTCTGAAAATGATAGGTTGCCCCCGATTGTTGCAGTGCACAAATTAATGTGGCGCACCCAGGAACGGGATAACGAGGAACGGTATGGCCATTTCCACGCTCGATCACCTACTCAACCCGGCTTCGATCGCCGTCGTCGGCGCATCGCTCAAGCCAAACAAGCTGGGTTCGGTGGTCATGCGCGGCCTGCTGGCTGGCAACTTCCAGGGTCCGATTCTGCCGGTTCACCCTCGCCACCGTTCGGTGGCCGGCGTGCTGTGCTATCATTCGGTGGCTGATTTGCCGGTGGTGCCGGATTTGGCGGTGCTGTGTACCCCGCCGCACACCATCGTGCCGCTGCTGAGTGAATTGGGCCGGCGTGGCACCCGGGCTGCGATCGTGATGTCGATTGATACGCCCCCGCCGCTGGGCGGTGGCGACAGCCCGTTCGCCCGTTCGGTGCTTGAGGCTGCGCGCGCGGGTGGCGTTCGGCTCCTTGGTCCGGCGTCGTTGGGCCTTCAGGTTCCGGCCATCGGCCTTAACGCCAGTTGGCTTACCACCGCAGTCCGTCCCGGTCGCATCGCCCTGCTGTCGCAATCCGGGTCGCTGATGGCCGGCGTCGTGGAATGGGCCCATGCCCAGGGCATTGGTTTTTCCCATGTCATTTCGGTCGGCGACGCCATTGATTTGGATATTGGGGATTTTCTCGACTATCTCGGCTCCGACGTTACCACTCAGGCGATCCTGGTCTACGTCCGCAATCTGGCCAACAGTCGCAAGTTCCTGTCGGCGGCGCGGGCGGCGGCGCGGTTCAAGCGCGTGATCGTGATCAAGGCCGGGCACCAATACGAAGCGGTGCTCAACGGTTTTACCGGCGACGAAGGCGGGCAGGGCGCTTTGCGGCCGGATGGCGGCATCGACATTCACCCCGACGAGGCATTCGACGCCGCGATTCGCCGTGCCGGTCTGCTGCGGGTCCACACGGTCGATGAATTGTTCGATGCGGTTGAAACCCTGGCCAGCGTCCACACCGTGCGCCATGATCGATTGGCGGTGATTTGCAATGGCAGCGGTCCGGCCGCGCTGGCTGCCGACGCTCTGCTCAACGGCGGCGGCAAGCTGGCACCGTTGACCGACGAAACCCGGCAGATTCTGGCTCGTGAATTGGCCAGCCCGGGCGAGGTGGCCAATCCGGTCGATATTTGCCGCGACGCCACCCCGGATCGATTCGCCCGTATCGCCCGGTTGTTGTTGGATGACCCGACCGTCGGCTCGCTGCTGGTTATGCACACGCCAACCGTGCTTGCCGCCAGCGAAACCACCGCTAAGGCGGTGATTGATGCGGTACAACCTAAACGGCGCTCGGTACTCGCTTGTTGGTTGGGTGAAAGCGAGCGGCCTTCGATTCACGCCCTGTTTTCCGGGGCCGGAATTCCGGTTTACGTCACGCCCGACAAGGCGGCACGCGGTTTTCTGCATCTGGTCCGCTACCATCACAATCAGCAAATGTTGTTGCAAACCCCGATTGCCGGACCGGGGGAGGGGCCCGACCGCAAGCGGCGGGTGGCGACGCTGTTGCTGAAGGCGCTGGGCCATGGGCGCAAGACCTTGGACGAAGCCGAGTGTCGGGCGGTGATGCAAGCCTATGGCATTCCGATGGCACCGTTGTTCCGCGCCAGCAGCGCCGAGGAGGCGGAGGCGGTGGCCGAGCGGATCGGTTTTCCGGTGGCGGTGCGGCTGTTGCCGGCCGGGGGCGAAGAGGATACCGAACGGCAGCGGACCGCGATCAACTTGTGGTCTTCCAGCGTGGTTCGCTCGACGGTACAGGATCTGCTGGCCCGGTTCCAGCAAAGCCACCCGTGGCAAGGCCCGCCCGAGGTTGGGCTGCACAGCTTGAGCGCGCGCCGTGGTGCGGTGCCGCTGGGTGCCGGGGTTGGGGTCGATGCCTTGTTCGGGCCGATGATTCGCTTCGGCACCAGCGCGCTCCGTGCGCAGCGGCGCGACGACCACGCCTTGGGCCTGCCGCCGCTGAATATGCATCTGGCCGGCGAAATGATTGGCCGGACAGAAATCGGTCGCGACCTGCTGCGTGCCTCCGACCGGGCCGGAGCGGCGCTGCCGGTGGTCCAATCGTTGCTGGTCAATCTGTCGCACCTGATCGTCGATCATCCCGAAATCGCCGGCGTGACCTTCGATCCGATGATCGCCGACAATGAAGACGTGGCCGTGGTCCATGCCTCAATCAGGCTGATTCCAGCCCCGGACGCCGAGACTCACCTCGCCATTCGTCCCTATCCGAGCGATTTGGAAGAATGGGTGACGCTGCCGGATGGCAACGCGGTGTTCATGCGTCCGATTCTGCCGGAAGATACCCCGGCCTATGAACGGATGCTGCGCGGCTTGACCTTGGAAGACATGCGGATGCGCTTTCAGGGTGTGTTTAAATCGGCACCAGCCAGCCAATTGGCCGCTCTGGTCCATATCGATTACGACCGCGACATGACCATCGTCGCGGTGTCTGGGGAAGGGCTGGACACCGAAATCCTAGGTTCAGTCAATTTGCTGATGTCGGCGCGATCCTATGTTGCCGAATATGCGATTCTGTTGCGTTCTGACCAGAAGAAGCGCCGGCTGGGGCAGGTGTTGATGGATAAGATTTTGCGCTATGCCCATGAACGGCAGGTCGATGTTGTGACGGGGCTGGTGCATCGCGACAACGCCGCCATGCTTCATCTGTGCCGAAACTTGGGTTTCCATGTGCCGTCGGCATCGTTTCGGCGTTTGGACGACGACGAAGGCGATATGATCACGGTGACTCTGGATATGACCAAGAGGCCACTGTAATGACCGACATATTTACCTTTGGCGAGGGGGGCGGTGGGGGGGGCCCGCAACAAAGCGAGAAATAAAGAAGTGTTAGGTTTTGGACGGTTGGAGAAAGAACAACCCACCCACCCCCCCCCCCCCACACCCCCCCCCCCCCCCCCCACCCGCCCCCCTCCCCCGGCCCCCCCCCCCCCCACCCCTCCACCCCCCCCGGCACCCTCCCCCAGACACGGACGCCCCACCCCCGCGGGGCCCACC
>CAUYTZ010000195.1:0-2128 GCA_963575695.1 uncultured Gammaproteobacteria bacterium
CAAGATCAATCGATGGTGGGGCGGTTGACGTCATGCGTCAATAAATGCACATCGCCAAATGTTTTGGAATCCCCCTGAGTCGATTTGTCGCACCCATCGCGGAACCAGCCCAACGCCACCGGTTATTGAGCATTCACGTGACCGTAGCCGGGCGCGACGACGATGCCAATCATATGGTAGTGGTTCAGGCCGGACAGCAATATATCCCCTATGAAGCGTTTCCCAATCAGCGCATGGATATGACCAGCAACAAAGGCCTGTTCCTGAACGGGCATTACGTAGGCGAGTTTTCTTGGGGCAAAGTTGACCTCCGCGCCTATGGCCAGGAGGTCAAGCACCAGATGGACTTCCTGCCTGAAAAGTATTCCGGGATGTTCATGCCGATGAATACCATCGGCACCGATGCCGGTTATGCGCTGAAAGTGGAAGTGCCGCTGAACGACCGCGATACGCTGCGGGTCGGCAATGACTTTCACTTCTACAAACTGACCGACTGGTGGCCGGGGGTGATGCGCATGGCCGGCAGCATGGGGCCCAACGACTTCTACAACATCAACAACGGCCAGCGGCAGCAGTTGGGCGTGTTCGGCGAGTGGGAGCGCAAATGGACGCCGGAATGGACCTCGCTCCTGGGTGTGCGTAGCGATGCGGTCTGGTCCAGCGCGGATCCGGTCCAGGGCTATGCACCGATCAACAAGTCCGGTACCACCTATCTCAACTATCTCTACGACGCCAACCGCTTCAACGCCGCCGAACGGGCCAAGGCCGATCTCAACTTTGACGCCACTGCGCTGGTCCGGTTCGAACCCAACCCGACCAGCCTCTATGAAGCCGGCTATGCGCGCAAATCCCGCTCGCCCAACCTTTATGAACGCTATACGTGGTCCAGCGGTGCCATGGCCAGCACCATGATCGGTTGGTTCGGCGACGGCAACGGCTATATCGGCAATATCAACTTGCGGCCAGAGGTGGCGCACACCGCCAGCGTTTCGGCCGGTTGGCACGATGCCGAACGCAAAACCTGGGAAGTAAAGATTTCGCCCTATTACACCTTTGTTGAGGACTATATCGGGGTCAAGAAGACCGCCGACCTGACCGCCGGCTTCGTCCAGATGCGCTTCGTCAATCAGGAAGCGCAGTTCTACGGGGTGGATCTGTCCGGACGGGTGGCGCTGTGGGACAGCCCGACATACGGCCAGACCGAGTTTTCCGGGGTGGCCGGCTGGGTTCATGGTGAAACCACCGGCGACGCCAACGGCGTCTATCACCTGATGCCGGCCAATGCCAGGCTGGCGTTGAGCCAGAAGCTGGACGGCTGGAGCGGTGCCATTGAAGTGCAACTGGTCAGCGATAAGGACACGGCGGACAATCTGCGCAAAGAGTTGCAGACCCCGGGCTATGCCCTGCTTAACCTGCGCGCCGGTTATGACTGGAAACAGACTGTCCGAGTCGATGTCGGGGTCGAGAATGTGTTCGACACCAAATATTACCTGCCGCAAGGCGGGGTTAGCTATGGCGATTACAAGCTGTCCAACAGCACGACGGTCATCGGAGTGCCCGGCCCCGGCCGGTCGTTCCTGGCCGGTCTGACTGTTAAGTTCTAAACCATGCAGGTCCAGGATTGGCTCCGGTCCTGGTGGGGGCCAGGGGTAACGCCCCTGGTGTCCCCGCAGGGGCAGGGCATCAAACCACTCTTGTCTGAACCGGCCGAATTGGCGGCACGACCCCGCCCGGCCTCGACCATGGCCGGGCGGCGCGCCGTGATCTGGAGCGGCCTGATGTCGCTGTTTGGCCATGGCTTGGTGCTGGCGATGATGGTCGAGGCCAGCGGCGTTACCGGCCGGGCCGAACCAGCGGTGCTGGGGGTAACGCTGGTTGAGCCAGCCCCGCTGGAGCCGGCCACGGACGAACTAGCGGAGCCGGTTGCCCAACTGGCGGTGCCCGAACCGGCGACAACGGAACCGCCCATTCCTGAACCACCCGCACAACCAGTGAACGCTCAATAACCGGTGGCGTTCAAGCCCGTTGCGGGACTGTCCGTTTCCGAATTAGGTCCGACAGGGAGGCCACGGTGCCAGGGTTGATGCCGAGGCGATCACCGAGATAGGCCCAGAAAGAGATCACGTTT
>CAUYTZ010000196.1:0-8628 GCA_963575695.1 uncultured Gammaproteobacteria bacterium
CACTGAAAGCTGTTTGGCACCATTTACTTTCGCTTCACACGCCTACGAAGACTTCTATTTGTTGATGCCGTTGTATGTCTGCCGGGTATGGCAGGGCATCCTCAGCCCGCGCGAAGGCCAGACTCTGGCCTGGGTTCGTCCAGCCCGGATGGGGGATTACCCGATGCCGCCGGCGGATGTCCCGCTGGTGGCGATGCTGCGGGATTTGCTGTAGGCGGCTTATCCCAGCGAGCCTCATGATTGACACATATGCCTTCGGCGACCAGGGTTTCACCCTGGACCCACCAGGAGCCAAAGGCCCCTGGACCCGCATTCCCTAGACAGGGGGTGAGTGTGTCGCTCACCCCCCTCCCAAGTATTTACACAGACACCGTATTCGCCACATCCTGGAACGCCGGGATCTGGTCAAAGTTCATGTAACGGTAAATCTCGCCTGCCTTCTGGTTGACGATCGTCACCTGTTCCAAATACTCGGCCACGGACGGGATCTTGCCGGTCAATGCGCACACCGCCGCCAATTCCGCCGAACCCAAATAGACCTGAGTATCGATCCCCAAACGATTGGGGAAGTTGCGGGTGGAGGTGGACATCGCGGTCGATCCTTTGCGGATCTGCGCCTGATTACCCATGCACAGCGAACAGCCGGGCATTTCCATCCGCGCACCCGCCCCACCAAGCACGCCGTAATAGCCTTCCTCGGTCAGGATCATGGCATCCATCTTGGTCGGCGGCGCGATCCACAACCGGGTCGGCAGATCGGTCTTGCCGGCCAACAGCTTACCCGCCGCCCGGAAGTGGCCGATGTTGGTCATGCACGAACCGATGAACACTTCATCGATCTTAGCCCCGGCGACTTCCGACAACAGCTTGACATCATCCGGATCGTTCGGGCAGGCGACGATCGGTTCTTTGACATCCGCCAGATCGATTTCGATCACCGCCGCATACTCGGCGTCGGCATCCGGAGCCAGCAACTGCGGGTTGGCGATCCAGGCTTCCATCGCCTTGATCCGCCGGCCCAAGGTGCGCGCATCCAGATAACCGGTGGCGATCATCCACTTCATCAAGGTGATGTTGGAGCGCATGTATTCGATGATCGGCGTTTTATCCAACCGCACCGAGCACGCCGCCGCCGAACGTTCCGCCGCCGCATCGGACAATTCAAACGCCTGTTCAATCTTCAGATCGGGCAGACCCTCGATTTCCAGAATTCGGCCGGAGAAAACGTTCTTCTTACCCTTCTTTTCCACCGTCAGCAAACCAGCGCGGATGGCGTAAAGCGGAATGGCGTTGACCAGATCGCGCAGCGTCACGCCCGGTTGCAGCGTGCCCTTGAACCGGACCAGTACCGATTCCGGCATGTCCAGCGGCATCACCCCGGTCGCGGCGGCGAATGCGACCAGACCGGAGCCGGCCGGGAACGAAATTCCGATCGGAAAGCGGGTATGCGAGTCGCCGCCGGTGCCGACGGTATCCGGCAGCAACAGCCGGTTGAGCCAGGAATGGATCACCCCGTCGCCCGGACGGAGCGACACGCCGCCACGGGTGGAGATGAAGGCCGGCAAATCGCGGTGGGTCTTCACGTCCACCGGCTTAGGATAAGCGGCGGTATGGCAGAACGACTGCATGACCAGATCAGCCGAGAAGCCCAGGCAGGCCAGATCCTTCAGTTCGTCGCGGGTCATCGGCCCGGTGGTGTCCTGAGACCCGACCGTGGTCATCTTCGGTTCGCAATAGGTGCCGGGACGAATACCGGTACCTTCCGGCAGACCGCAAGCCCGGCCAACCATCTTCTGCGCCAGCGAAAAGCCCTTGCCGGTGTTGGTCGGGATCGACGGCAGGCGGAACAGGGTTGAAACCGGCAGACCCAGCGACTCGCGGGCCTTGGTGGTCAACCCGCGACCGACGATCAACGGAATCCGGCCCCCGGCGCGGACTTCGTCAAAGATCACCTCCGATTTGACCGTAAATTCGGAAATAACCTTGCCGCCCTTCAATGCCTTGCCGTCATAGGCACGCAATTCAACCACATCCCCGGTTTCCATCTGGGAAACATCGAGTTCGATCGGCAGCGCGCCGGCATCCTCCATCGTGTTGTAAAAGATCGGGGCGATCTTGGCACCCAGGCAGACGCCGCCAAAGCGCTTGTTAGGGACATAGGGGATGTCTTCGCCGGTGAACCACAGCACGGAATTGGTTGCCGACTTGCGCGACGAGCCGGTGCCAACCACATCGCCGACATAGGCGACCAGATTGCCCTTAGCCCTTAGCGCTTCCAACTGCTTGATCGGGCCGCGCGTGCCGGGTTGGTCCGGATCGATGCCCGGGCGCGGATTCTTCAGCATCGCCAACGCATGCAACGGAATGTCCGGACGAGTCCAGGCATCCGGAGCCGGCGACAAATCGTCGGTGTTGGTTTCGCCTGAAACCTTAAAGATGGTCACGGTCAGGCTTTCCGGCACCGCCGGACGCGAGGTAAACCATTCGGCATCGGCCCAAGACTGCAACACGCCCTTGGCGTGAGCATTGCCCTGATCGGCCAGTTCCTTAACATCGTGGAAGTAATCGAACATCAGCAGCGTGGTTTTCAGGCCGGCGGCGGCGGCGGCCCCGCAGTCCCCACAGGCCAGCAACTCGATCAGCGGCTTAATATTAAACCCACCCAGCATGGTGCCGAGCAGCTCCGTCGCCTTAACCTTGGAAATCAGCGTGCAAGCCTGTTCACCTTTGGCGACTTTGGCCAGAAACGCCGCCTTGACCTTGGCCGCATCGTCCACACCCGCAGGCACGCGATAGGTGATCAGGTCAACCAGAACCTGCTCCTCACCCGCTGGCGGCACCAGCAGCAGCCCGACCAAATCTTCGGTCTGCTTGGCGGTCAACGGCAACGGCGGAATGCCGAGCGCAGCACGCTCCGCGACATGCTGGCGATAGACTTCAAGCACGGCAAAGTCCTCTCATCTTAAGTTTGCTGGAACCGTTCAACAAAGTACCACTGCCCGCTTAGACCGTCGAGCCTATTGATTGCTGGTATTACACACCAGCATCCTGCCTGCCCGCATCCAGCCTGGGTGTAAACGCATCGCGCGGCGGCCGCCCGGCCAGCGAACGCCAGGCGTCATCAACCTCTTGCACCAGAGTCCGTCCGATCGAGAACGCGGTGCTGCCCAGCCCCCCGTAATAGCAGCCCAGACCGCTACGCATTCCGGCCGCGCCCACACCAGAAGCCCAACTGGAATAGATCGCCCAGCCGCCGGCCGGGGCCACCACCAGACTCAGTGCCCCCGCAGCGATACCGCCAATACAGCCGATCATAAGCGGGCCACGCTCAAGCCACGGCCGCTCCGGCTGTCGCGGTCGCCCATCCAAACCCAGTTCCACCGAGCGCACGAAATCGGCCGCATCCGCCATCGGCGAGTCCGGCCCCGGACCGGGAGGCGAAGCGATCAACCCCGCCAGTAACGGCAGTAGCACCGGCAACGAGCGCAACAGTCTGGTCACAGCATCCCTCACCCGCATCGCCCTTAGAGCCTGAAAAAAGAATCGAAATGACAGTCCTGGAGTCTCGATTGGGCGACAGCCCCAGAAGTTACTGACGCAAAAACAGAATTGTTCCACCCAAGGCCAGCGCGCCGCCGATCACCAGCAACGAAACCAGCGGATGAACCACCAGCCACGCCAGCGCAATCACCACGATACCCACAACCAGAGCCAGCACCAGCGCCACCGCCGCCACCGCACCCTCGGCGAGCGTGCCCAGGCCGGGAATAATGCTCAACACCGTGGACAGCGGCCCCAAAATCATGGCGAAAGCAATGAACAGCACCACCACCCCAGCCAGACGCAACACCCAAGTTAAAAACGCCTCACTCCCGGCCAATTTATCGAGCAACACTTGCGGGCTGTAATCTCCAACCGCAGCCAGGTGAATCGGATAGTTGCGCCCCGCATTGTATTCAGCGAAGCCGTCGCCGCTTTGGCGCGCAAGCACCGTAACCGGTCGCCCCGAAGGCAGGCCGGAATAGGTCAGGCGAACATCACCCACGCGCGGTGCGGTCGGCGACTTACCGGCATAAAGGGTTCCACCCGGCTGTAAGGTAAAGCCAACCGGAGCCTTAGCCGGAGCCAAGGGCACGAAATCAACCCCGGTGTTGGCACCTTCGGCAATCGCCTTCAAAGTGCGCGGATCGAGCCGGAACGCGCCCACCGTCGCCTTGTCAGCGGTAATCAGCATACTTTCAGCCGACAACAACGGATTTTCGTGACCCTGCCCCTGCTTGAACTGTTCTGAACGAATCCGGCCCGGATACCAACCTTGCTTATAAGCGAAGCTGGTGGTGGTGGTTTCGTTGCCGGCCCAGTCGCGTGCGGTGCGGGTTGATTGGGTTTCCACCCATTGATACATCTCAGCCTGGCGCCGAACCAGCAAGGCGTTAGCGAAACTCAAGCCCAGTACCGCATCGACCACCGCAGGCGCGATCGCAACCCCGGTAACATGGACCAATTGGCCTTCGTTGCGGCGATCGATCGCCGCCGACGGTGCCAGCACGACCTTGGTCAGGGCTTCGGCAATCGCCTGCTCCGCCTCCACCGAACGCCGTTCATTAAACCACAGCAGCGACAGCGGCAGAATCAGCAGCAGGATGCCAAGCGGAATTCCCAGCAACGAGCCGCCCACTCGTTCAAAATAGCTGCTCCGACGCACCTCGGTCACCGCGCCGGAAAAGCCGCCACCCGCCGAGGGCTCGAACAGCGATGGATCAAAGGTCATGGTCGCGCCACACTCCGCCCCGGACCGATTCCGGTCCACGATAAGCGGCCTACGCTAACCGCAAGACACAGCCCGAGTCAACATAAGGGGATGAAATTTTGCCCACGCTGGCTCGTGGCGGTCCAGGGCCTCGGGAGTTAGGCTGCGACATTGGGACAATACGAAACTGATTGCGTTTCGATCCACCATGGCCGAAAAAAGCGGGCTGCCGCCCGTCATGGCCGAGAAAAGCGGGCTGTCGCCCGTCATGGCCGAAAAAAGCGGGCTGCCGCCTTTGATCGCGACTGAATCGCTGCGGTGGCCAACCATAGCCGATCGACACTCACCGCGACCTGTATTAGTCTATGCCCGGTTCGAACCCTACCCTGCGCCCGAGATGAGGACCGCCCCGTTGACCACGATCTTCCGCGTCGCCGTGATCCTGGCCGTGTGTTCGGCCTTTGCCGCCCAGGTTTGGGCCGCCGAGCAGCCAAAGGCTCAATCGCTTGGCAGCTTCAAGGACTGGAGCGCGTATACCTTCGTCGAAAACGGCAATAAAGTTTGCTATATGTCAAGTGAGCCGAAGAAGAAGGAGCCGGGCACTGCCAAGCGCGGCAAGATATTCTTCCTGATCACACACCGTCCGGCGGAAAAAAGCCTTGATGTGGTCAGTGTGGTTGCCGGCTACGCTTATAAGAAGGGTAGCGCGGCAACTGTGACCATCGACAAGAAGGCTTTCTCATTGTTCGTCGATCGCGAAACCGCCTGGGCGAAAGACGACAAGACCGATACCCTGATCGTCACGGCGATGCGCTCCGGCACCCAATTGGTAGTCAAGGGCACCTCGTTGCGCGGCACCAACACCACCGACACCTACAGCCTGTCCGGCACCGATGCCGCTTATAAGGCGATCAACGATGCCTGCGGCGTAAAGCGCTGAACCGTGCTCACGCTCGGGTGCCAGAATCGGGGCCAGTGCCTCGGCCCGAGTCGTAACGAGTCCTTGCGATCATGACCACCCTGCCCCCTCCTCCCGGCCCGGCACCGTCGCCGGTGCCGGAAATTGCGATTCCAAGTCAACCGCCGTGCGCGGCGGATGGGCGGCGCTCGCTGCTTGGACTCGACCGTCCGCAATTGACTGCCGAACTGGCCACGCTCGGGCTGGAGCCGTTCCGCGCCCGTCAGATCTGGCACTGGCTCTACCACCGTGGCGTGACCGACTTTGCCCTGATGACCACGCTGGCCCGGCCGGTACGCGAACGGCTGGCGGAAGCCTATGTCATTCCCCGCCCAAAGGTGGTTCGCGCCCAGCTTTCAACCGACGGCACCCGCAAATGGCTGCTGCGTCTGGCTGATGGCCAGGAAATCGAGTGCGTTTATATTCCGGAGGAGGATCGCGGCGCGCTGTGCCTGTCGTCACAGGTCGGCTGCACGCTCAATTGCAGCTTCTGCCACACCGGAACCATGCCCCTGGTACGTAACCTGGATGCAGCCGAAATCGTCAGCCAAGTGCTGCTGGCCCGCGACACACTCGGCGAGTGGCCGTCACCGCCCGATGGCCGGCTGATTTCCAATCTGGTGCTGATGGGCATGGGTGAGCCGCTGTTTAATTACGAACAGGTGGCGCGCGCGGTCAAAATCATGATGGACGGCGAAGGGGTTTCGATTTCCAAGCGCCGCATCACCCTGTCAACCTCGGGCGTGGTGCCGATGATGCACCGCTGCGGCGCGGAGCTGGGGGTTAATCTGGCGGTATCGCTGCACGCGGTCAGTGACGAGATTCGCGACGTTTTGGTGCCGATCAACCGCAAATACCCGCTCAAAGTGCTGCTGGAAGCCTGCCGAACCTATCCCGGCCTAAGCAACGCCCGCCGCATTACCTTTGAATACGTCATGCTGCGCGGAATCAACGACAGCCCGGCCGACGCGCGTGAACTGATTCGGCTGCTGCGCGATATCCCAGCCAAGGTTAACCTGATTCCGTTCAACCCATGGCCGGGAACGTCCTATGAACCGTCGTCGATGCGGGCAATCGGGGTCTTCGGCGATCTGGTCAACGCCGCCGGCTACGCCAGCCCGATACGCAGCCCGCGCGGCCAGGACATCATGGCCGCCTGCGGCCAGTTGAAGTCGGATAGCCAACGCCTTCAGCGACCAGGGGCCTAAAGGCCCCTGGCCCCACTTAAGTTTAAAGGTAACTGCCCAGGTACCCGGATTGGGCTGCCGCCCAAACCCGCCTGGGGGATCCCCCAGCCCCCCCCCCCCCTTATTTTTGCAATTCTCGAAATAAAGAAGGGGTCTGGGGAATTCATTCCCCGGGTGGGTTTGGGCGGCAGCCCAATCTCGACAGAGCCAGGGCAGTTACGTTCAAAGTTGGATACCTACTTCAGTTTAGCCGCCATTTCCGCCCGCAGCGCCTTCAACTGCGTCTCCGGCAACGGAATCAAGCCCTTGGCGATCAAGTAACCGTCTTCGCCCAGCGCCTTGTCGCTCAAAAATTCGGTCACGAACTCCCGAACTCCCGGCACCAAGCCCAGATGGGCGTTCTTAACATAGAAGAACAGCGGCCGCGAAATCGGATATAGGCCACCGGCAATGTTGTCGAACGTCGGCTCCACGCCATCAATCTTCAACCCGCGCACCTTATCCTTGTTCTGATCAATGTAGGAGAAGGTGAATACCCCAACCGTGGTGGTTCGGTTGGCCAGCTTATTGACGATCAGCGAATAATCTTCCGAAACGTCGGTCCATACCCCGTCTTCACGGAAGGTGTTACACACCTTCTTCATCTGATCCTTGGGAAGAGCCTTGATTTCCGGAAGCGCCTCGCAGCCCTTGTCCATCACCAGTTCGTTAAAAGCATCACGGGTACCATGAACCGGGGACGGGCCATAGATTTCGATCTCGATTCGGGGCAGAGTCGGATCGATGTCGGCCCAGGTCCGATAAGGGTTAGGCGCCAACTTGCCATTAACCGGCACTTGCGCGGCCACGGCCAGGAACAGAACCTTACGGCTCAGTTCGAATGCCTGCGCCTTGGTACTCTGACCAACCGAAATCCCATCGAAACCAAACTTAACCTCAGTGAACGCGCCAACCCCATTCTTAGCGCAAGCTTCACGCTCCGAGGCCGTAATCGGTCGCGAGGCGTTAGAAATGTCGGGATAGGCTGGCCCAACCCCGGAACAGAACAGCTTAAAACCGCCGCCGGTACCGACCGATTCGACCACCGGTGACTTGAATTTGCCAAGCTTGCCCAGACTTTCCGCGACCACGGTACTAAACGGATAGACGGTCGAGGAACCGGAGATGCGAATCTGATCGCGCGACGATTGGGCGTGAACGTCACCGGCCGCAAACACCGTGGCGGCAACCGCGATCGACACAGGCCAGAAGAGTTTCATGGCAAAGACTCCAAGAAGGAAAATCCTGAAGCCAGGGTGTGCCACGACAATCCAGAACGGTAAAGTAAAACAATTGTGACAGTGGGTGGAGGATGGGATGCTCCCAGTGGCTGTCACAAAAGTGAAATACTACCCGTCTTACTGAGAGGCTGAAAATATATCGCTTACGCGATTGGGCTGCCGCCCAAATCCGCCTGGGGGAGACCCCCAGACCCCCCTTATTTTTGTAATTCACAAAATAAAGAAGGGGTCTGGGGGCTTCACCCCCAGACCCAAGGTCGCCAAAGGTTAATTCAGGCCCTTGATCAAAACCATGGCTTGGCGCCGACAACCGCGATCCGCCATCCAGGCGACCAGCGCGATGGTCTCAGTCACCGTTTCCGGCACGGCGTGCATCGCCACCCGCACCGGCTTAGCCTTGGCCCCGGCTTGAATCTCATAGCTGGCCCCTTCAACGATCGGCAATTGTGCCGG
>CAUYTZ010000197.1:0-28200 GCA_963575695.1 uncultured Gammaproteobacteria bacterium
TACACCGATATCGTCACCCGTGATCGCAGCCAGTTCACGTTTTTTGGTGGTTGGTTAAACCGGTGTGAAAGCTTCCGAGCTTAAAATGCGAAGGATAGTTCGATGCCCCCAGATCAGTCCAATGTCTCTGAGCGGGTCGCCTCTTTGGAGGCCCGTGTCGGGGAACTCGCCGTCGCTGGCCATCGCACCAAAACCTGGACCCACCAGGAGCCTGAAGGCCCCTGGACCCACTCTATTTGGGATGAAGCTCAAGCCCTGGCCTTTCGTCGCGCCTCTTGCCTGGTGCTGACAATTCTGTTAACAAAGTGCCCTGGCAAGGAAGGCCCCATGGAGACGGCAGCGGTACCACGGCATTACCGGACGATCTGGATTTCCGATGTCCACCTCGGCACCCGTGGCGCACAGGCTGAAGCCTTGCTCGATTTTCTGGCCCATAGCAATTCCGAATACCTTTATCTGGTCGGCGATATCGTCGATGGCTGGCGGCTGCGCAAGAGCTGGTACTGGCCTCATTCTCACAATAAAGTGATACAAGAAATTATGCACCGCTCCACTCAGGGAGCGAAAGTTTACTTCTTGCCCGGCAATCATGACGAGGCGGCACGCGAGTTCCTTGGCTTTCTGTTCGGCGGAGTTCGGGTTCTGGATGATATCATTCACACCACCGCTGATGGCCGTCGTTTCTTGGTCATTCATGGTGACCAGTTCGACAGCGTGGTTGAATACGCCCAGTGGCTGGCCAGAATTGGCGATACCGCCTATGCTATTCTGCTAAGAATCAACACTGTCCTTAACGTTATCCGGCGTAAGCTTGGCTTTACTTATTGGTCGCTGTCCAGTTACCTGAAGCAGAAGGCCAAGCGCGCGGTTCAGTTCGTCGGCAATTATGAGACCACTTTGACCGACGAAGCCCGGCGGCGCGAGGTCGATGGCGTGATCTGCGGCCATATTCACCGCGCCGAGATGCGTGAGATGAAGGGCGTTCTGTACTGCAACGATGGTGATTGGGTCGAATCCTGTACCGCTTTGGTCGAACATGAAGATGGCCGGCTGGAAATCCTTCAGTGGCGGGAAGCCTATCAGCAGCGACTGGCGGCCAAGGTGGCGACGTGAACATCTTAATCGTAACCGATGCCTGGCATCCGCAAGTCAACGGCGTGGTGCGCAGCATCGAGTTGACGGCCGATGAGTTGCGGACCATGGGCCACCGGGTCGAGATCATCTCGCCCCAGCCGTTCAGGACCGTGCCGCTGCCGACCTATCCCGAAATCCGGCTGGCGCTGCTGCCCGGGCGCAGGCTGGCGCGGATGATCGACCGAGCCGGCGCGGAGTCGATTCACATCGCCACCGAAGGGCCGCTGGGCCATGCCGCGCGCCGCTATTGCCTGAAGCGCGAGCTGCCGTTTACCACCGCCTATCACACCCGTTTTCCGGAATATGTTCGCGACCGGGTGCCAGTGCCGCTGGCACTCAGCTATGCCGTGGTCCGTCATTTTCACCGCCCGGCAACGGCAATGATGGTCGCCACCGCCACCATCGAGCGCGAACTGGTCGCGCGCGGCTTCACCAACATCCGCCGCTGGAGTCGTGGCGTCGATACCGACTTGTTCCGACCGCGCGATAAGGGCTTTTTGGATCTGCCACGGCCGATCATGCTCTGCGTTGGCCGGGTCGCGGTGGAAAAGAACCTGGAAGCGTTCCTCAGCCTGGATGTGCCGGGAACCAAGCTGGTGGTCGGCGATGGCCCGCAGCGTGCGGAACTGGAGCGACGCTTTCCGGCGACGCGCTTCGTCGGTGCGAAAGTGGGCGAGGAACTGGCACGGTATTACGCCGCCGCCGATGTGTTCGTGTTTCCTTCGCGCACCGATACTTTTGGCCTGGTGCTGCTGGAGGCTTTGGCGGCCGGGGTGCCGGTGGCGGCCTATCCGGTCGCCGGACCGCTGGATGTGGTCGGCGGCAGCGATGTCGCCTGTCTGGATCAAGATCTGGGCCAAGCGGTGCGTACGGCCCAGACCATTCCCGGTTCGCGTTGCCGCGATTTTGCCTTGGGCTTTTCGTGGCGGGCCTCGGCCGAACAGTTTCTGGCCAATCTGGCCGTGATCTGATCCAACTCTTGGACCCGCTTCATTTGGGACGGAACTCAACCTCGAGCCGCCATGCTCCAAAGCCTTTATCGCACGCTGACTCACTTGGGCGGACCCCTGATCGAGTGCTACCTCAACCGGCGCACCGCCGCCGGCAAGGAGGATGCCCAACGCCGGCATGAGCGTATGGGCCGTCCGACTTTGCCGCGCCCACCGGGGCCGCTGATCTGGCTGCATGCCGCCAGCGTCGGCGAAGCCTTGTCGGTGCTGACCTTAATCGACCGCTTACTCGCCCTCGACCCGTCGCGGTCGATTCTGGTCACGACCGGCACCGTCACTTCGGCCGGGCTGATGGCCCTGCGCCTGCCGCCACGAGCGTTCCATCAGTATGTCCCGGTCGATCGCCCAGATTGGGTAGCCGGATTTCTCGACTACTGGCACCCCGATCTGGCTCTGTGGATAGAATCGGAGTTGTGGCCCAATTTGCTTTGGCAGACCCGGCAGCGGGGCATTGCGGCGGTCCTGATCAACGCGCGTATTTCCGACCGCTCGTTCCGGCGCTGGCAACGGGTGCCGAGGCTAATCGGTTCGCTACTGGCCTCATTCCGGCTGTGTTTGGCCCAGAGCGAGGCCGACGCCAAACGCCTGCGCGCATTGGGCGCGGCCGAGGTTCGGTGCCCGGGTAATCTCAAATATTCTGCCGCGCCGCCGCCGGCCGATGAGCCTGAACTGGTGCGCCTGCGGGCGATATTTGGCCAGCGACCGCTGTGGCTGCTGGTCAGCAGCCATCCTGGTGAAGACCAGTACGCACTGGCGACTCACGCCACTTTGGCCCCGCGCTTGCCTAGCCTAATGACCCTGATTGTGCCGCGCCATCCTAAACGTGGGGCCGAAATTGCCGCACTGGCCCGCAACCACGGTCTAAGCGCGGCTTTGCGGAGTGAGTGCGGCACACCGCCGACCGACACTGCGGTCTATGTCGCTGATACCCTGGGCGAAATGGGCTTGTGGCTGCGCCTAACACCGGTGGCCTGTATCGGCGGCTCCCTGATTCCGCACGGTGGCCACAACCCGATCGAGCCGGCGCAACTGGGCTGCGCAATCATCCATGGTCCGCACATGTTCAACTTCCGCGAGATCGTGGCGGAGTTGAGCGCGGCCAACGCGGCGCTGGCAGTGACCGACGGCACCGACTTGAGCGAAGCGGTGGCGGCGTTGTTGACCGATGGGAAGCGGCGGCAACGCCTGAGCGATGCGGCACTGGTCGTCGCCGAGCGTAACCGGTTGGCGATTGAATCCACGCTTGAGGCGTTGGCACCGTTGTTGCCGCCGGGGGTTTCACCCCCCAATCCCTAACCAGGGCTTTGCCCTGGTCCCACTTTATTTAAGAAAACGGGTCCAGGGGCGAAGTGCCCCTGGTCGTCGAAGGCTACGATACTGTTTTAACCTGCACCATCGGCCGGTTCTCGGTATCGACCAAATGAATGGCGCAAGCCAGACACGGGTCGAACGAGTGCAGGGTCCGGATCACCTCCAGCGGCCGTTCCGGATCGGCGATCGGGGTATCCATCAACGACGCTTCATAGGGACCGGCGCGATCCTGTTCATCGCGCGGGCCGGCGTTCCAGGTCGTCGGCACCACACACTGATAGTTGGCGATTTTGCCGTCCTTAATCACGGTCCAGTGCGACAGCAGGCCACGCGGCGCTTCGTGGAAGCCGAAGCCGCGGATCTCACCTTTGGGAAACACCGGCCGATTAAAGGTGGTGAAATCGCCCTTGCCGATGTTGGTCATCAGCAACGTCCACTGCCGATCAAGTGAGTCCATCAGCACCGCACAGCGTACCGCCCGTGCTGCGTGGCGGCCGATGGTCGAATGCAGCGCCTCGACCCCAACCTTGGTCCCGGCAACCTTGGACACCAAATCCAGCGCGATCGTCAGATAGCGTATGGTCGGTTCGTGACCGGCGGCGACCATGCACAGCACATTGGCCAGCGGCCCAACCTGGGCCCGCTGATCATGGAACGTCGGCGACTTGACCCAGGAATACTTACCGTCATCCTGGAAGTCGGTATAGAGTGGGTTGGTTTCACCATCATAAGGATGCAGCGCCCCCTTGCCGCTGGTGTACCAGGAATGCTTGGCGCTTTCCTTAACCCCGTTCTCGAAATAGGCGTCGTTAAAGCTGGAAATCGGCTTGAAGGTGGAAATATCGCCATTGGCAATGTAGCCGCCAGGCAAATCAAATTTCTCACCCTTGGTGTCGGTGGGCAGATCCGGGCAGCTCAGATAGTTGACCACCCCCTTGCCGTGTTGGGTCCAGTCGGCGTAAAGCGCGCCGATCGCCGCCACATCGACCAGATAAACCTGTTTGACGAAATCGGAGACCTCGTCGATCAGTGACCGGATTTTCTCCAGCCGCTCCAGAGTCAGGGTCGATTGCGAATTGAGGTTGATCGGGTTAGCCACCCCGCCCACGGCCAAGTTCTGGATGTGCGGCGTCTTGGAGCCGAGAATTGCCACCACCTGATTGATCTTACGCTGGTATTCCAACGCTTGCAGATAGTGGACCGCAGCCAGCAGGTTAACTTCCGGCGTCAACTTCATCGCCGGGTGGCCCCAATAACCACTGCCGAAAATCCCCAACTGACCGGAGCCGACGAAGCCGGCCAGCCGTTCCTTTGCCTGAGTGAATTCCTCAACGCTGTTGCGCTTCCACGGCGACAGTGATTGCGCCAGGGCCGCCGCCGCCTTGGGATCGGCCGTAAGCGCCGAAACAATATCTACCCAATCCAGCGCCGAGAGATGATAGAAATGAACGATGTGATCATGCACGCCATGAGCGGTGATGATCATGTTGCGGATGTATTGCGCGTTGAGCGGGACTTCCAACTTAAGCGCGTTCTCCACCGCCCGCACCGAGGCGATGGCGTGAACCGTGGTGCACACGCCGCAGATGCGCTGGGCGAAAACCCAGGCGTCACGCGGGTCGCGACCTTGCAGAATCAATTCGATGCCGCGCCACATCTGGCCCGAGGCCCAGGCTTTGGTTACCTTGCCGCCATCCACCTCACAATCGACGCGCAAATGGCCTTCGATACGGGTTACGGGATCAACGCTGATGCGGGTCGCCACGGGAGTTCCTCCGATGATGAATTCTTGTCTTGATTGATCTTGGTTTCGACCGGCGAGAGTCAGGAGCGTTTCGGTAGGTGCAAATTGGGTCGCAACAGAACCGGCAGCCACTTGATGAACACGATGGTCAGGCCGACTTCGGCCGCGAACATGCCCAGCGTGACCAGGATCTCAGCCGTGGTCGGAAAGTAATGCCAGTTGCCGACCGCCGGGGTATAGCCGATCATGTACGAGTTGAGCCGGTACAGTATCCCGCCCAGCAACAACACCACAGCACCCGAAAACAGCGACTGAGGCATAATCCGGTTCATCCGTGGCCCCAAGAACAGCAACGGCAGCGCCATCAGCACCATTTCCATCCAGAACGAAAACGCCATCACCGTACCGTTAAAGGCGTGGGGCCAAGCGTCGCGTGCGGTCAGATCGACCACGCGGATGATCAGGAACGCACTCAACAGCCAAACCATAACCCCGGCCAGACGCTGCAAGATGAACATTTCCAACGGCCGGCGAAAACCATGGGCCGAAAGCACGGCATCAAACACCACAATGCCGAAACCCATCAGCACCGCCGACATCAGGTACAGCAGCGGCAACATCTGAGTCTGCCACAACGGCGACAACTTGTGGCCCAGGATGATCAAAATCGATCCCAGTGACGACTGGTGCATGGTCGGCAGCAAGACGCCCAGCGCGATGACGACGAACAGCCACTTATCCAGTTTCTTCCGGACATCATGCAGCCCGAATTTTTCCAGGAAGGTTGGGGCGAATTCGATCATCATGATCATGAAGTAACCGGAAATGCACAGCCCGGTTTCCAGCATCACCGAGGTGAAATTCCAACGCCAGGGCACGAACAGGCTATAGAACTGCCACCAGCGGCCCAAATCAACGAACACGCCGATCGCGGCCAGACCATAGCCGAACAGGCTGGCCATCAACGCCGGGCGAACCAACGGATGGTATTCGTTGCGGTTGATCATGTAAACCAGAACGGCGACGGCATAACCGGCACAGCCAAAGGCGCTGCCGATCATAACATCGACCACGATCCAGATACCCCACGGATAGCCATCGTTGACCGCGATCACCGCCCCCAGACCATAGACGAAACGATAGCAGAGAATGGTGATCCCGATCAAAAACAGCGCCGCGCAAACGATAACCGGCTTGGTCAGTATCCTGCCGCCTACGGGTTCATGCTGCATGGGAGAGTATCCTTTTCAATCCTCCGCGAGCGGAAAGCGGAGCATGGCACCGCTTGGCCGCAGACGGAATCCCGCCATCGGCACCGGGGGGCGGCGTCGCATTTGGAAGCTCTTCGACCACCGCGTCCATTCCCGGTCCTGCCCCCCAGAATCAGGGCCGCCCTTCTGGTGAAAGGGCGGCGGGTCGCCTAGTCGTCCACATCGCCGGGATGCACGTTGCGTTTGGCCAGAGCCACCAGCCCGGCCAGCACCACCGCCGGGGTCAGCATGTTCTGGTAAACCGACTCTTGCAACCCTTCGACCACCGCTGGATAGCTGTATTCGGGCACGCCAGTGGGCAGGTTGAGCTTTTCGAACGGCACCGCCGACAGCGCCAGGCACTGGGTTCCACCCATTTCCTTCTCGCCGTAGACGTGCTGCTGATACTTCGCTTCAACCAGCTTTTCATGCCCTGGCCGAGATCCGCCCAGCTTGCCCGAAACGTCGCCGCGCGGAAATTCTGTCCGCTCACCGGGTTTCAGCGTCAGCCGCCGATGCGCTTCGGTCTTAAGATCCTCCAGCCGACCGAACAGGGTCGCCCCAGTCGGACAGACATCGACGCAGGCCGGCAACTCGCCCTTAGCCAAACGATGCCGGCACAACTCGCACTTGCGAATCTGGCCGAAGGTCTTGTCGTATTCGAACTTGGGCACACCGTAGGGGCAGCCCCAGACGCAGAATCGGCAACCCAAGCAACGGTCGGCGTCATAGCCGACGATGCCAGTCAGCGGGTCTTTGGTCAGCGCCGAGACCGGACAGGCCGACACGCACGACGGATCAATGCAATGCAGACACTGGCGCTTGGAAAAGGCGTAGCCGTTAACCTCGGCATCCTTGGTCGCCATGGTGCCGTGCTGATAGACCTTGATAATATTAAAGGTCTTGGCCGAAAGGTCGATCGGGGAGTCCCACAGCTCGGGATTCCACGCCGCCTGCTGCGCCGAGATTTCCGCTGGGCGGTCGTTGGCTTCCTTACACGCCTTGACGCAAGCCTTGCAGCCGACGCACAGCGTGCCGTCGTAAAGCAAACCAACCGCATCCTTGGGCGGCTCCTTGGGGTGACGCATACCCAGCGCCTGTGCCTCGTTGCCGGCGCCTCCGGTTACCGCCGCCGCCGCAGTGGCGGCGGTACCGGTGATGGCGCTGGAAAGGAAGCCCCGCCTTGACATGGACATGGGCGAAACCTCCCTTACGAGGATGATGGGCCGGAGCTATCCTTGGGCGGCGGCGGCATATCGGGGTTGCGCAGGTTGCGCGGCGGCTGCATGCCCAAGCGGCTCGACATCACCGCCGCTCCGCCGACCACCGCACCGGTAATGCCGGCAACCAGCGCCACGGCCGTCGTGGTCGCGCCTTCACCCTTTTCCTCAACCACCTTGGGATAACTGAGCGGCGGTGCCACCGACTGCACCTTGGCCAGTTCGTGGATACCCTTGGTGAAGCCGACGCCCTCTTCGGTACAACCGAAACAGGGGTGGCCGGTACCAACCGGCCACGAACCGTGGCCAATGTCGTTGAAGCCGATCGACGGGCAGTTGGCCCAGGTTTCCGGCCCTTTGCAGCCGATCTTGTACAGGCAAAAGCCCTGACGGTGGCCTTCGTCGCCGAATTCCATCGCGAAGCGCCCGGCGTCGAAATGGGCCCGGCGTTCACAATTTTCGTGAATCAGGCGACCATAGGCGAATTTCGGCCGCATCTTTTCATCCAGCTCCGGCAGTTTGCCGAAGGCGACGAAATGCAGCACCGTGGCCAGGAAGTTATAGGGATTGGGCGGACAACCGGGAATAGTCACCACCGGCTTGTCTTTAATGATGCGGTTAATCGGCACCGCCTGGGTTGGATTCGGCCCGCTCGACGGAATTCCGCCCCAGGCGGCGCACGAACCCATCGCGATTACCGCTGCGGCACCGCTGGCGGCTTCGATCAGATTTTCCTTGAAGGTCTTATTGCCGATCTTGCAATAAGCACCATTCTCGCCCAGCGGCACCGATCCATCCGCGACCAGCAAATACTTGCCTTTATTCTCACGGAGGATTTTGCTCTTCCAGGCCTCGGCTTGATGTCCGGCTCCGGCCATCAGCGCTTCGTTGTATTCTAGCGAAATCTGATCGAGAATCAACGATTCCAGGCTGGGATGATGCGTGCGCAGCAGAGTTTCGGTACAGCCGGTGCAGGCTTGGCCCGAAAGCCAGATCACGCTCGGCCTGGGTGCCGACACCGCAGCGTTGGCGATGCGCGCCCCCCATGACGACGACAATCCGAGCACCGTGGCAACACCGGTGCAATAGCTAAGGAATTGACGCCGCGACAGTCCGCCCAAGCTTTGGCGATAACTGTCCAAGTCGCCGAAAGAATCGGCAACGGATTCTACCCCTCCGTCGGGCATATGTCCCCTCCCCAAACCACATTAGTCCGACACGAAACCACCCCGGGCCCCGTGTTAGACAAACGTCGACTAAACGACCGAACCGAGGATTGAACCTGGAACCCTCAGGAACTCTTACCTCAGGAACCGTTAATCGCGTCCATTAAGATGTACGGTAACATACCTAACCCGACTGGGCAACACCTCCCGCAGTGGTCACTTTGTCGCAGCCCCCAATCCCAACTTAGGCGACGGCCACGCCGTTTTCCGGCACCGGTGGATTCGACCATGATGCTGGTTGGCCTTGACGGCAAGAATATAATCACCCTTTTGCTCGGTAATGGCTGCGGCAATCGTGGCCGCAACGACCATAAACAATACTTCTGCCAACGGATGCCGGACTTTAGCCTGATCGCGGCAATGCAGACGGGACTTTCCAAGCGCTTCTTCCATCGGTCACTCCCTTTCGGTCATGATCCGAGCATTGATAATATTAAGACTGGGCTGGTCCCGCCTCGGTTCGTGCCTATATCTGGTCCTGGACCAGACCTCGAAAATGACACGCGGGCCCTGGTGGGGTTCCAAGGGGCAGAGTCCCTTGGTCGCCGGAGGCCGGTGTGTCAATCATTTCGTACTCGTCTGTTTGCACTAGGACCATACTCCGATTGTGGGAATCCTTAATATGCGTTTTACCGTTACCGACATCGCCACCGACGCCGCTGGCCCCGGCGTTAACGAGGATATCGCTGGCCATACCGGCGACGAGGAGTGGGGTGCCGCCTGGGTGATTGACGGTGCCACTGGCCTTGCCGGTCGGGAATTCGTGCCTGGTGCCGCCAGCGATGCCCGTTGGCTGGCGGAACGACTCAATGCCGGCTTCGTCGCCCTGTCCCTGGTTCCGGTTTTTCCGCAGGTGGTTTGCCGGCGGGTGCTGGAGCGGGTGCGGGCCGCGTTCTGGGCCGCAGTCGGTGCGATTGATCTGCCCGCCCGAGTTCGGCCCTCAGCGGCCGGGGTCTGGGTGCGTTGGCAGGGGCAAAGCGGGCGACTCGAGCAGTTCGGGCTGGCCGACTGCAAGGCCATATACCGGACCGGCGAGGGGGCGACGGTGATTTTGGGCAGACGCGGGCGCGGCGGGCTGGATTGTGCCGATGCCGCAGTCAATGCCGCGGTCAGCCGTTTCCATGCCCAGGGCGTCACCGATCCCGCCGAAATTCGTCGCCAACTGACCGCGCCAATTCTGGAGGGGCGCACGGCGATGAATCGTCCCGGTGGCTATTGGGCGTTTGGTTTGGAACCAGAGGCTGCCGATCATCTTGACCAGGATTGCCACATGCTCGCCGCTCCGGCGGTGTTGCTGCTGGTCAGCGACGGTTTTTATCGGCTGGTCGATACCTATCACGTCTACGACTCGGCCGATGCCCTGGTCGCGGCGGCGGTCCGTGACGGGTTGGCCGCACTCGTGCTTCAGTTGCGTCAAATTGAGGGCGACGATCCCAATTGCAGCCGTTTTCCCCGGCTAAAGCCCACGGATGACGCAACCGCGTTGCTGATTGCAATCGAAGATTGATTCCACTCCCACTTTTTTTCGGCTTTTAGTAAACTTTGTGGTTGCGGTCAACGATTTTCCTTGACGAAAGGGTTAAACCATCTTAACTATAGAGGCGTAAGGAAAACCGCAGAGGACAGTCTAGGACACGACAAGGCAGTCCAGAGACACTGTATCGGTTCCTACCTCGGGCCACCTGGGTGAATGATGGTGGAATGAACGGTTGGATTTATCGTTGGCACAGCTTCGCGCCCCTTGGGGCGACGGTCACAATTGCTGTAAGCCCATCCGACCGCTGGGCGGTGCGACCACTTACAGGTGGTTTCACCGCCCAATTGTTGTTTAGCCTGTGTGCGAATGTTTGCGGCGGTGTCTAAGCGACGGGACAAAAAACACGGCGTCTCAGTTAAAAGACGCCGTGGCCTTGGGACGTGATTCCGTGGCGAAACTCTCAGTGAGAGCCATAAACCTGAGAGGCGAAGAACACGACTGTGGCGGCAATCAGCAAGGCGTCGAGACCCATGATGGCACTCCGCAAAGGCGCTTGAGGGAGGAAATATTTCCAGCCAGCCAAGTTAGGCGGACGCGCAGCCCTTGGTCAAGCAAGACGAGGCTGGCAATCTTGCCGGGGGCGATCTGTCCATAGTCGCCGTCCAGGCCGAGGGCCGCAGCCGGATAGGCTGAGGCCATGCGCAAGGCTTCCTCCAGCGGAATCCCGACCCGTTGTACGCAGTGGCGGACCGCACCGGCCATGTCTAGCACCGAGCCGGCCAGCCGGCCTTCAACCGACAGGCAACGCCCGCCTTCGACCCGCACGGTCTGGCCATAGAGGCTGAAATAGTCCTGGCCAACGGGGCCCCCAACCGGAGACATGGCGTCAGTGACCAGCACCAGCCGCCCAGCCGGTTTGGCCCGCCACGCCAGCCGGATCAGGGCATCATGCAGGTGGTGGCCATCGGCGATGATTCCGCACCACGAATCGGGATGGTCGAGCGCCGCGCCAGCCACCCCCGGCTCGCGTCCGGATATTGGTGTCATGGCATTGTAAAGATGGGTAAAACCGCAGGCTCCGGCCGCTAGCGCCGCTTGGGTCTGGTCATAGTCGGCGGCGCTGTGGCCCAGGAACACCCGGGTTCCGGCCGCACTTAAAGCCGTGATCACCGCTGCCGGAACCACCTCTGGGGCCAGGGTGACGAGCATCGCCCCCAAGTTCAGTGGACCCTGACTTAGCGGCATCATCAGCGCCACGTCTTCGGCTTCGGGTGGCCCCAGATAACGCAGATCGTGTACCCCGCGCCGGACGGTGGCCAGATGCGGCCCTTCCAGGTGCAAGCCAAGCAGCCCTGGTACCGGATCATGGCTAAGTCCCGCCAGCACCGCAGCGCGGGCGGCACGACGGTGGTCACGGTCGTCGCTGATCAGGGTGGCTAGAAAGCCGGTGGTGCCGAAGCGGCGGTGAGCGGCGGCGAGCACGCGCAACCCAGCCGGAGTCGGCTGATCGTTGAACAGAACCCCGCCGCCGCCGTTGACTTGAAGATCGATGAAGCCGGGGGCCAGCAGATCTCCGCCCAGATCATACCGAATCGCAAGCGGTGGAATCGCCGTGGCGGCGACCAGATCGACAATTCGGCCATCTTCAATCAGCACCACCCGGTCATCAAGTACCGAGTCGCCGGTAAATACGCGGGCATTGCACAGCGCATCCATAAATCCGGTCCCTCCGGCTGCGACCGGCTCGCCGGTCGCCGCCGGAGGGACCGGTAGGGTCGCGACAAATTGTCACGGTTCAGGTGAAAGTTTAGGGTTTAGGCAATCGGTGATCGGCACCACGCTTGCCGTCACCCCGGTATTCTGGCAAAAAAAAGGCCGCTGCGAACAGCGGCCTGAGTTTAGGGAGGAAACGCCCAAGAAGGGCGATGCAGCAATCGCTTGCTGCAAAGCGAAAATGGCACGCCACCGTTTCTTGTGCAAGTGCGAAATGAGGTGCCCGGCGGGGAATGTCGCGTCTCCTTACCCAGTTCGTGGCATAAGTGTTGCTGTTCGGTCACAGTCTTGCCCGCCCGACCGTGTGTTGGGTGGGTTGCTGTGTCTGGACGGCTGGTGCTCGTTCTGACCCTGGCCTGTGCTGGTGCCGGTCCAGGTTTTCCCCAAAAACGAAGGGGTTTCCTAGTCTTGCTGCGTAGCCTCTATGACTGGACCATGCGTCTGGCCGGGCACCGTCACGCGCTATGGGCGCTGGCGGCGGTGTCGTTTATCGAAAGCTCGATGTTCCCGATCCCGCCCGACGTGCTGCTGATTCCGGTGGTGCTGGCTAACCGGGACCGTGCGTTCCGCATCGCCGCCGTTTGCACCGCAGCATCGGTAATCGGTGGTTTCCTGGGCTACGCCATCGGTTTCTATCTGTTCGAGTCGTTGGGGCGGCCGGTGCTGGCATTCTACCACGCGCTGGATAAGTACGAGCAGATGCAGGGTTTGTTCGCCGAGTGGGGGGCGTGGATCATCATCGTCAAGGGCATGACTCCGATTCCCTACAAGCTGTTGACCATCGCCAGTGGCGCTCTGCATTTCGATCTGTTGCAATTCTCCATTGCCTCGGTGATTTCGCGTAGTCTGCGCTTCTTTCTGCTGGCGGCGCTGCTGTGGAAATATGGCCAACCGATCCAAACCTTCATCGAGCAGCGGTTGACGCTCTTGACCACACTGTTCGTGGTGCTGTTGGTGGGCGGCTTCATGATCATCAAATACCTGATTTAGTCTCATCGAGTGGGTCCAGTGAGAGGGCGCGGGGATGCTTGCTGTGATTGATCGTTTGACCGCACCGTCACGCGCGCCATGGCTGATTGGTGCGGTTGCCGTTGCGTGTCTGATCGGTGCGGTGGTGCTTGAATACGGCTTCGGCGTGGCACCCTGCGTGCTGTGCCTGTGGCAGCGGGTGCCGTGGGCCCTGGCATTGGCCCTGGCCGTAGCCGGCGTGTCGCCGCTGGGACGTGGGTGGGCGCTGCCATGGCTGCTGGCCGTCGTTGGGACCGGATTCCTGGCTGGAACCGGGGTGGCGGTGTTTCACATCGGCATTCAGAACCACTGGTGGGCCGGAACCCCGGCTTGCGGTGTGCCAGCGTTGGCCACCACGATCGAGGATCTGCGCGCGCAATTGCTGGCCCAACCGGTGGTGCGCTGCGACGAGGTCAACTGGTCGTTGTTTGGGCTGTCGTTGCCGGTCTACAATGCTTTGCTCTCGCTGCCGCTGGCGCTGCTGGCGCTGGTGGCGGCTCGTCGTGCGGCGGCGCGTTAAGCTGATTCATGTTCGCTATTTGATCTGCATCGGGCCGCTTTAGCCTATTTTCTTGGAATATGGATTGATGGCAGACGGCGACCGCTCCAGGGTGATCTATCTGGTCACGGAGGACTGGTATTTCTGGTCGCATCGGCTGCCGATGGCGCGGGCGGCGCAGGCCGCTGGATTCGATGTCGCGGTCGCCACCCGGGTGGCCGGGCACGGCCAGAGAATCGCTGACCAGGGCTTTCGGGTGCTGCCGCTGTCGTGGCGGCGGCGCGATCACGGTCCGGTTGCCACCCTGCGCGCGATTGTCGAAATCGCGGCGCTTTATCGGCGCGAACGGCCGGATGTGGTTCACCATGTGGCGATGAAGCCGGTGATTGTGGGTGGGCTGGCCGTGTGGCTGGTGTCGTGGCTGGCCAAGGGGGCCAACAAAGGGGAGGAATGTTCGCCGGCGGTGGTCGCGGCCCTGACCGGGTTGGGCTTCGCCTTCACCGCAGCCGGCGGGGCCTTATCCAGACTACGCCGGTTTAAAGGGGCGGCGCTACGCGCGCTGCTGGGGTTTCTGTTGTCGCGTCCAAAGGTTGTGGCCGTGGTCCAAAACGGTGATGACCAGCGGTTGTTGCTTGAAGCGGGCCTGACCACAGCCGACCGAATCATGGTTATTCGTGGTTCCGGCATCGATACCGACCATTTCGCTCCGCTGCCGGAGCCGGACAACCCGGTGGTGATCGTCGCCTATGTTGGGCGCATGTTGGCCGACAAGGGCTTGGCTACGCTGGTCGAAGCCCATCAACGGGCGCTGGCGCAGGGGGCGAAACTGCGTCTGCATCTGATCGGCGACCCCGATCCGGAAAACCCGACCTCGATTAGCCTCGATATGCTGGCGCGCTGGTCCCGATTGCCCGGGATCGACATCCCAGGGGCGGTGAGCGATGTGCGCACGGTCTGGGCCACAGCCGACATCGCGGTGCTGCCATCGTTGCGCGAGGGGCTGCCCAAAAGCCTGCTGGAGGCGGCGGCTTGCGCCCGCCCCCTGATCGCCACCGATGTTCCCGGCTGCCGCGAGATTGCTCGCCATGGGGAAAACGCGCTGCTGGTCCCGGCCGAAGATCCCGAACGGCTGGCGCAGGCGCTGGTGGCGCTGGCTGAAGACAGCGAACTTCGCCGCCGCTTCGCCGCTAGCGGCCGGCGGCTGGTGTTGTCGGATTTGTCGGCCCCGGCGGTGGGAGCGGCGACAGTGGCGTTGTATCGTCAGATTTGCCGGAAAAACGGGTGAGATTGGTCCCAATTTGTCCCAAATAAAGTGGGTCCAGGGCAAAGCCTTGGTCGGTCTATACGTCACCCGGCTTTAGTGTTCCGGGCAAATAGCGGAAATGAACCACATGGGCGGTGACAATTTCGTCCGACGTGTCGTCGAAGCCAAGCATAATCTGACCTTCGCCGTCGAGTGTGGTCTCAGTCCGTCTGAGTAGCACCGGTGGCCGGTTGGTAAAGGTAACGAAGGTGCCGTTCTTGCTCTTGTCGGTAATCACGAAGCCGTCGGGGGACCAAGTGATGGTGGCATGAGTGCGGGAAACGCCTTCGAACACCACCGGCAAATGGCATTGGCTTGAACGACCAAAATTAAATTCTTCGTCACGCGCGGTAAAAATGTATTGCCGATCTTCAAAGTTGATGATCAGATGAGGAATATCGATCGCCGGGCTGTTACCCCGATTAATTGGGAAGTCAAGCGTCAGCTCCATGCTAATCGCCGACTTCATCGCCGGGCGGGTAGCCTTTCGCGCGATAGCCGGGGGCGGTGCCGATGGTGTGCTGGTCCCGACTTTGATCATGGTCTCCAGCCGCCGTTGCAGCCGTGAGGCCAAATCGGCCGGGATGCCGCCGATTTGCAGGCGGAGGGGAAACCCGGCCAGGAACGTCTTCAGCGCTTCCGGCTCCTGGGCATCGGGCAGAAATTCCTGAATGTTCTGTACTTTGGCGAACACTTCCCCAACCTGACCGATTAGGAATGTGGCCTTGCGCCGGCCTTGGTCGGTGGACAGCAGATCGAGCAGATAGCCGATACGGCTGGCTGGTTCGTTGAGGAAGTCTCGCACCCGCAACACCGCTTCTTCAAACGGCAAGTCTTCTTGGCCGTCGGCAAGCACGGTTTTAGCCCGTCGGGTTAGGGCTGAACACAGGGCTGGTCCTCCACGGAAGCCACCCAATTCGGTCAGGAACGGCACCAGCCGGTTCAGACTGGCGGCTTCATCTGCCCGGTTAAGCTTGGTTAAGGGTGTGACGCCATCGAGCGAGCGGGCGATTCGGTCGAGCAGGGTCGCCCGCACCCGTGGCAGGGTGTGGACTGCGATCACGCGGTTGAGCAAGAATAAGGGCGGGGTGGCGCAATAGCGGTCGTCGAGCACGCCTTGGGATAAGGCCGCAAGCGACAGCAGCGCCGAGCCTAAATCCGGAATATAGCCCAGCAGGGACCGGATCGGCGCATTGCCATCGATCACTTCGGCCAGCATTTCATCCAGGCAGGTCATAGCTTCGGCCGACAGCGCGGCCTCAGCCAGGGCGCTTAACTCGATAACCTTGTCACCCCATTCCCGCGCCTGTTCCAACCGCCGGGCTAGGGCGTAGTTAACCACTCGCGGCCGCTCAGCCTCGGCCACGGTGTTGTTGACGTGATTGATCAGGCCGGTCAGACCGTGTTCGTTAAGATAAGTGGCGAATCCGGCCAAACTAGCCTCGGCACCCTTGGCCAGTTCCTGCAATTCCTTGAACAGGGCGAGCAGAACGGTTTCACGTTCGTCGGCACGGCCGCGCGTGGTCCGTGCCTGGACCGCCGCCAGCCGGTGGATCACCGGCCAAAACAGGGCCTGTTCGCGTTCGATCTGGCGCAAAGGCAGATAGCCATGCAGAAACTCGCTTGGCAGGAGTAGTTGTTCATCGCAGTGTTGGCGCATCATATGAAGCAGGGCCCGCCGGCTATCGTAGCAAAACAGGTCTTGAACCGTGCGGCACAAACATGCCTGATCGATATGGCCGATGTGGACGATCTTTCCGCCAGCAGCAGCGCTCTTTTCAAAAATGGTGATTTGGGAGCCGGAGGAACTGATCCGGTGAACGCGGACCGCAGTGTATTTCGCCTGGCGCAGCAGGGCTTCGGCCCGAGCAATAGCCGATTTTTCTTCCGAATAGATCCCCTCTATTTCGGATTTTCCGGCGACATCGACCACGATTTCGTATTGGTAGGTTCTGTCCATCGTGTGCTCCGCACCGCAATGCCGACTTTCCATGGGGGGGGTCGCAGGCGGATGATACCACCCTTAAGATCGGCGGCAAACGCCCGTAACCGGTTGTCCTTGAAGCCGATCCCTTTGGTCAGGGGTTTGGAAGCGAAACCCCAAAGTTCTGCGACAGTACCGGCGCACCACCATCCAGGCGCAGCAATAGTTGGGCCCCGCGCAAAATCACCGGGTCATGCGATACCACAACCAGGGTTCGGCCGCGACGGACCAAATCGATCAGCAGGGCATAAACCATGCCCGCGCCTTCACGATCCAGACCTTCCGAAGGTTCGTCGAGCAGCACCAGCGGTCCATCGATCAGCAGGGCCCGGGCCAGCGCCAGCCGGCGACGCAAGCCCGGTGCCAGCGTTCGCCCACCATCGTTGAGCAGTAAGTTCAGTCCCTGGGGTTGGCGGTCTAGCCACGACTTCAAGCCGACCCGCTCCAGGCAGCGCCACAATGCAATATCTCCGGCCTCTGCAGCCTCCGGCTGTACCGCGCGCAGCGTGTCGCCAAGCGGGCCGTCGGCGAACACCGGTTCCTGTGGCACATAGGATACTTGCCGCCGCCACCAGCCTAGCGACACCTGACGCAAATCGACGCCTTCGATTCGAATTTCACCCCGGTCCGACTCGGCCAGTCCGGCCAGTAGGCGCAGCAGGCTGGTCTTGCCGGTGCCGTTGCGGCCGGTGATCACCAGCACCCCGCCCGGCTCCAGGGTCAGTGACAGATCCGAAAACAGTGGCGTCCCGGCTCCGGGGGGGGTGAACGAGACCCGATCGAGCGTGAGTCGCCCGTTCCAGCCGGGCAAGAAGCGGCCACCCTCGGGTTCAACCGCGATCGCGGCGAAGCGGCGGGCGGCTGCCAGTCCCTGTTCTGCCTGAATTAGGGCTTCGGCGGTGTTGACCAGGCGCAGAATCGGGGCCAGCGCTCGTGCGGCAATTAGATTGGCCCCGATCAGGGCCCCAACATCGAGCGCGCCGTTGACCACCAGCAGCGCCCCAACCCCGATCACCGCCACCCCCATCAGTCCTTGCGCCGCCTGAGTGAAAGAGGCGGCGTCGTGCTGACGACGGGCGATGGTCCGGCGCAGGTCTCGCACCTGGGTGTCTATTTCCTGCCAGCGGGCCATCAGCCGTCCCCCGGCGCGGAACTGGCGTACGGTGTCGGCCGTGGCGACCGCAGTTGCCACCAGCGCTCCGCCGCGTCCGGCCAAGGTGGCCAGTTCCGCAGTAGGAGTCGCCAGCCGCCGCCGCACCAACCAGGTATCGGCCGCCGCAGCCAGACAGAATCCGGCGGCAATCAAAGCCAGAACTGGGGACAGCAGCGCCAGAGCGGCCAGAAACAGCCCCGAAAACGGCACGTCGGCCAGCCCGGCAAGAGTAGAGGCACCCAGGGCCGCTTCGGCGCGGTCAAGGCCGCGCAGAACCTCGATCCGCTCCCCTGGGGGGCGTGCGGCCAGGGCGTCGGCGCGTGCGGTCAACAGCAACCCGAACACGCCGGTAGCCAGCCGCTGTTCGGCATCGCCGACGATGGTTTCAGCCAACCGCAGCCGGAGTCGCCGAAAGCCGTGCTCTCCGGCCAGAGCGATGATGACACCGATGGTTAAGGTGGCGAGTGTACCGCCGACGCCATAGCTGACGTAACGGTTGAGCACCTGGATCACGTAAAGCGACGAGGCCAGACCCAGCAGGTTGATGACCAACGAGGCAATTAGTAGTTGAAAAGTTGCGGTTGGATGCCGGCGCAGTCGGGCGATCACTTCACTCATGGCCGTCTCGTGGTCCTGGTGGAGGGGGCGGAAAGGGTGGAAGAAGGCACCGAAAGCTCGAAGCAGAGTTTGTATCATTGACAAGGCTTTGATCCAGCCCCTATACACCGTGCTCCGCTCTGGCGAATCGAATTGAATGAGACTTTGAGGGAGTTGGTATCGTGAAGCGTACCTTTCAGCCGAGCCGGCTGGTCCGGAAACGTCGGCATGGGTTTCGGGCCCGTATGTCTACCGTAGGTGGTCGCAATGTTCTGTCCCGGCGTCGCGCCAAGGGCCGTAAGCGGCTGTCGGCCTGAGCCGGCACCGGTGCCTTCGGCCCGGAAACCAGATCAGGATTCGGCCTCAGAACAGAGTGTGGCCAGGGCCGTCCCGGAAGGGGCGGCCGGTGGTGATTCTGTGTCTTCGACAGATCTTGTCTTGTTGGGGCGACTGACCAGGCGTCCTCAGTTTCTGGCCGTGGCTGGAAACCGGCGTAAGTGGGCCGCACCGGGGATAATTGTGCAGGTTCGCCGGCGCGATTCCGGAGTCGGGACTCAAGTCGAGGGGCCTCAGGTTGGGGTCGTGGATGCCGTTACCGCCAAGGGTCATAATGGCGGCAAGGGCAAGGTGGCGGTGGCCGGAGAAGTTCGGTTGGGGTTGACGGCCAGTCGCAAGGTTGGCAACGCCGTGGCCCGTAATCGGGCTCGGCGGCGGATGCGAGCGGCGGCGCGTGAAGTGTTGGCCGAAGGTGCCGCGCCGGGGTACGACGTGGTTGCGATCGCCCGGCTGGAGACTCTGACCCGTGGTTTTGCCGACCTGAAGGCGGATCTCGCCGTGGCTTTGCACCGGTTGGGTGCATGGCGAGGACCACCGCCGTTGGCCGGTAAGCCTGGAGCAAAAAAGCCCTGGGTCAGTAAGTCTGGGTCCGGCAAGCCGGGCACGGCTAAAACGAAGGCGCGGGGACCAGTGCGTTGACCAGTGCGGGAATAAGTCTGGCTGCGCGGTTGCTGCTGGGTTTGATCATGGTCTATCGCTGGACCTTGTCGCCGCTGATCGGCCGCTCGTGCCGTTTCCTGCCAACCTGTTCGGTCTATGGGTTGGAAGCGATTGCGCGTCATGGGGCGAAACGCGGAAGTTGGTTGACGCTGCGGCGTCTAGGCCGGTGTCACCCGTGGGGCGGGTCGGGAGTGGACCCGGTGCCACCGGTAAAAACGGACTTCGCTACGGGTGTCGGGCCTGGGGCGAAAAACCTGGATTTCAGACGATCATGAACGAAAATCGTAATCTTGTTCTCGCCATTGCGTTGTCGATGATCATCCTGGTCGGATTCCAGTTTTTCATCGAAGGGCCAAAAGCACGCCGCCAGCAAGAAGAACTGGCTCGTCAGCAGGCGGCGCAGAAGATCGAACAACCGCTGTCCGCGATGTCCACCGCGCCAACACCTGCGGCGGGGGCCTCTGCGACGGGGGCGATGTTGCCGTCGGTGCCGGGAGGCGAACCCGGAGTTACGCCGGCCGGACAACGCAGCCGCGAGCAGGTGGTTGGTGATCAGATTAGCGGCAGCGGGCGGATCAAGATCGCCACGCCACGTTTGTCGGGATCGCTGGCGCTCGAAGGTGGCCGGATCGACGATCTGGTTCTGGTCGATTATCACGAAACCCCGGACCCGAACAGCGCCCGCATCGTGCTGTTGTCGCCGTCCGGCACGCCGCACCCCTATTACGCCGAATTCGGCTGGGTGCCGGGCGACCGTACCATTCCTGTGCCGGATGCGGCCAGCCGCTGGAAAGTGGCCGGGGGCGGGACCGAGGTCACGCCGAAGACGCCGATAACCCTGACCTGGGACAATGGCCAGGGGCTGGCGTTTGAAAAAGTGGTCGCGGTCGATGACGATTACATGTTCACCATTACGCAGCGGGTGCGCAACACCACCGATAAGCCGGTGACGCTGCATCCCTATGCGCTGGTTTCACGTCATGGTACGCCGCAGACTGCCGGCTATTCAGTACTGCATGAAGGGCCGTTGGGCGTGTTCGAGAGCACGCTTAAAGAATATAAATACAGCGACATGAAGGATAAGCCGCTGGTCGAGTGGCGGACCGTCGGTGGCTGGATCGGCGTAACCGACAAGTACTGGCTGACGGCGCTGGTTCCAGACCAGAAGCGGCCGGTCAACGCCCGTTTCCTTTATAATCAGCGTGGGGCGGAAGACCGCTACCAGATCGATTTTCTGGGTGAAAGCGCCACCGTCGCCGCTGGGGCCAGCCTGGAGGCCACCGACCGCCTGTTCGCGGGGGCCAAGCTGGTTCGGTTGCTGGATGGCTACGCCGATCAATACGGCATCACCAAATTTGATCTGGCGATTGATTTTGGCTGGTTCTATTTCCTGACCAAGCCGTTCTTCTATGGTCTGGATTACATTCATCATCTGGTCGGCAACTTCGGCATCGCGATTCTGCTGTTCACCATAATCGTTAAGGGTGTGTTCTTCCCGTTGGCCGACAAGTCCTATCGGTCGATGAGTAAGATGAAGGTGTTGCAGCCGGAGATGACCAAAATTCGCGAGCGGTGCGCTGGCGACTCCGCGCGGATGAACCAAGAGATGATGGAGATGTACCGTCGGGAAAAGGTCAACCCGATGGGCGGCTGTCTGCCGATCTTAATTCAGATTCCGGTGTTCTTCGCGCTCTACAAAGTGCTGTTTGTAACCATCGAAATGCGGCATGCCCCGTTCTTCGGCTGGATTCAGGATTTGTCGGCTCCGGACCCGACCTCGGTCTTCAACCTGTTTGGGTTGATCCCGTGGAACCCGCCGCAGATGCTGATGCTGGGCGTGTGGCCGTTGATCATGGGTGTTACCATGTGGTTGCAGCAGCAGTTGAATCCGCCGCCGCCCGACCCGGTTCAGGCCAAGGTGTTCAGCTTCCTGCCGATCGTGTTTACCTTCATGCTGGCCAACTTTCCGGCCGGACTGGTGATTTACTGGGCGTGGAACAACTTCCTGTCGATGATCCAGCAGTGGATGATCATGCGTCAGGTTCAGGCCGGCAAGACTTAATCCACAATCTGCCCAAGCAACGCGGGGCCAGGGGTCTTTAGGCTCCTGGTGGGGTGCAGGGGCAAGGTCTCTGCCCGCCGGAGGCAAGATTATGACCGAGTTCAAGACTCCCGATGACGACCTCGAAGACACCGCTGCCCAGATCGAAGCCGGGCGGTTGCTGTTCGCGCAGGAATGCAAGTTTATCTGGGGTGCGACCAATATCGAGGGGTTGCCGGAAGCAGGGTTGCCCGAAGTTGCTTTCGGCGGCCGCTCCAATGTCGGCAAGTCTAGTCTGCTCAATGCGTTGACCGGACGAAACTCGCTGGCCCGCGCCTCGCAAACTCCCGGTTGCACCCGTCAGGTTAATTTCTTCGACCTGGGCGACCGGCTGCGGCTGGTCGATCTGCCTGGCTATGGCTATGCCAAGGAATCCAAAGTTAAAGTGCGGGCGTGGACCGACCTGATCCGTGCTTTTCTCAAGGGCCGAGTAACGTTGTGTCGAGTGTGCTTGCTGGTTGATGGCCGTCATGGCCTCAAGGACAGTGATATCGACATGATGACTATGCTCGATGCCTCTGCGGTGTCGTATCAGATCATTCTGACCAAGGCCGACAGGGTTGGTGCGGAGGAGTTAAAGCGTCGCGGGGCCGAGACCGAAGCGGTGTTGCGCAAGCATCCCGCTGCCTATCCGCTGGTTATGGCCACCAGCTCGGACTCCGGGCTTGGAATTCCGAAGTTGCGCCTGGAGTTGGAGCGTTTCGCCGCGCGCGTCTGATCCCGCGCGCGCCTGATGTTGACACATGCCTTCGGCGACCAGGGCTTGGCCCTGGCCCCGCGTTATAAAGTTCAGTACGGCGGCTTGGTGTAGCCAGCCGGCGACAGGGTGAAGATTTCGCATCCGGTCGCGGTAACGCCGAGAGAATGTTCGAACTGGGCTGACAGGGATTTGTCCCTGGTCACGGCGGTCCAGCGATCGGACAGTACTTTAACTTCGAATCGGCCAGCATTGATCATCGGCTCGATGGTAAAAAACATACCTTCACTCAGGACCGGGCCGGTACCGGGTTGGCCAAAGTGCGTAATCTGCGGCGGCTCATGAAAACGCTGGCCCAGGCCATGGCCGCAAAAATCACGGACGACCGAAAAGCGGTGGCTTTCGGCCAGGGTTTGAATCGCGTGGCCGATGTCGCCTAGCGTCGCCCCCGGCCGCACCACAGCGATGCCGGCCATCAGGCAGTCGTAGGTGACTTCGACCAAGCGCCGGCCTTTAATCCCGACCTCGCCGGCCAGATACATCCGGCTGGCGTCGCCATACCAGCCCTCAACGATCGGGGTAACGTCGATGTTGAGAATGTCGCCGTCCTGAACCCGTTTGTCGCTAGGAATACCATGGCAGACCACATGGTTAAGCGAAATGCAGGTTGCCTTGGGATAGCCGCGATAGCCAAGCGGAGCCGGGATCGCGCCGTGGTCGCGAATGAACTGCTCACACAGTCGGTCGAGTTCGGCGGTGGTCACTCCAGGTACGACGTGGGGGGTAATGAAATCCAGCGTCTCCGCCGCCAGCCGCCCGGCTTGGCGCATGGCTTCATAATCGTCCGGCCGATAGATCCGGATATCTTGGTTCGGGTTGTTCTGTTTTGCCATGTCATCATTCATGATCACGTTCCCGCTTGCCGGCTTACGGCCGCCGGAGGGCATAGCACAGGCAGCCCATAATAAGAACTGCTGCTTGAGTGCCGGGAACGGTGTAGCCTGCACCAGCTTTTTCCGGCAAGGAGTGATGGTCGATGAGCAGCGGTACCGAGTCGTTTTTTCGTTATCATGTGTTCGTGTGCACGAACCAGCGTCCGCCTGGGCATCCGCGCGCCTGTTGTGGTGGCCGTGGTGCCGGGCCGCTGGGCGAATACATGCGTGCGCGCGTCAAGGATCTGGGCATCGCGGGGGCACGGGTTAATCTGACCGGGTGTTTTGACCGCTGTGAAGCTGGACCGTTGTTGGTGATCTATCCCGAGGCGGTCTGGTACAGCTTCCGGACGGAAAGCGATCTGGATGAGATCATTCAGAGCCATCTGATCGAGGGCCGGCGGGTGGAACGGTTGCTGGTGCCATAACAACAGATTTATCTTCTGCGGCCAGGGGTCAGGAGGCTTCTGGCCGCACGAGATTGGGGATCCTCATTTTTCCTGTTCGGTCCGGTTTAGAATCGCGGATACCCCTGACATCGCCTTGATAACCGTATCCCGAAGCGCTGGCAGCAGGGGGGTTGCTGCGGGCAAGTTGTCGGCCTCGTCTTCCATTTGTTGGCAAATCACCTCGGCCCGGCGTGCGCCGAATTGGCTGGCCATACCGCGTAGCGAATGGCAGGCCCGGCGGATCGCGGTTGGGTCGCCAGCGGCCACCGCTTGCTCGGCTGCCACGAGCGGATCCTCGATTCGTTGGATAAAGGAGTTCAGAATCAATCGAATATCCCTGGGGTCCAGATCCTCCAGGGTAATCGCCAGCATTTCGGGATCCAGATCCGGAAGATCAGCCATCGGATCTGGCACGGGAACCGGTTCGGTGACAATGATCGGGGCGGGCATGGTTGCCGGTCCGCGACCGGCGGTGTGGTGCCGAATGACTTCGGACAATTGCCGCCAATTGACCGGCTTGGTTAGGAAATCATCAAATCCGATCTGGGCGGTGCGACAACGGGCTTCGGCGTGAAGATCGGCGGTTAGGGCCACGATGGGAATCGTGCCCTGTGGTGAGGGCAGAGACCGGATGGCGCGGGTTGCGGTTGGGCCGTCCATCACCGGCATTTGCATGTCCATCAGTACCAGATCGAAATTCCCGCCCTGCACCGCTTCTACCGCCCGTTGTCCGTTGTCCACGGTGACAACCTGGTGGCCAAGCCGTTGCAACGCGGTGGCGATCAACATGCGGTTGGTGTCGTTGTCCTCGGCCAGCAGCAGGTGCAAGCCACGGGCTTCCGTCGCACCTTCCACCGCTTCAGGCAACGCCGGAGCTTGCTCCGCAGCCAGAATTAGCGCGGCGGGATCGCCGGTTTCGGCTGGGATAACAAATGTGATGGTGGTTCCCCGGCCTGGGGTGCTGCGGACGCTAATCTCTCCGCCCATGGCTTCGATCAGGCGCCGGCAGATCACCAGTCCTAACCCGGTTCCGCCGAAGCGTCTGGTGGTCGAGGCGTCGGCTTGAGAGAAGGGCTGAAACAGGCCAGCCAGTTGCAGTTCAGTCATACCGACGCCGGTATCCGTAACTTTAAAGCTCAGGCGGGGCACGCCGTTTTCTGTCGGCTCGATCTGGGTCACGTTGACATCGACGCTGCCGGCCTCGGTAAACTTGGCGGCATTGCCCACCAGATTGAGCAAAACCTGACGAACCCGGGTCGGATCGCCTTTGACCGCCGCTGGCAGCGGACCGGTTTCAAGACACAAGAGATTGCCCCGCTCCGACGCCTTACCTTGAAACAGGTCAATCACTTCTGTAGCCACTTGCCTAGGGCTGAAGTCGATCCTTTCCAGGGTCAACTGGCCGGCTTCAATCTTAGAGAAATCGAGGATATCGTTCAGCAAAACCAGTAGAATTTCGGCCGATTGTTTGAGCTTGGCCACAAAGTTTCGCTGGTCGGCCGGCATCGGTGATCCAAGCAACAGATCAGCCATGCCCAAGATGCCGGTCATCGGTGTGCGTAGTTCATGGCTCATCACCGCCAAGAAATCGTTCTTGGCCTGACTGGCTCTCTGCAATTCGGCCTCAATCCGTTTCCGTTCGCTGATGTCACGGACGATGCCGGTAAACATGCGCTGGCCCTGCACCCCCATTTCATTGACCGCCAGTTCCATTGGGAACGTGGTTCCATCCTTGCGCCGACCGACCACCTCGCGCCCGATGCCGATCACCCGGGCTTCGCCGGTCTTCAAGAATCTGCGCAAGTAGCCATCGTGCTCGTCCTGATAGGGATTGGGCATCAGCACCTTGATATTTTGACCGATCACCTCGTGAGCCGAATACCCAAAAATTATGGCGGCTGCCGGATTGAACGTTTCAATAATACCGTTGCGGTCGATGGTGATAATGCCATCAACCACGGTGTTAAGGATTGCGCTCAAGCGCTCCTGACGATCCGTGAGTCCCCGCTCGACCAGTCTGCGTTCAGAAATATCGCGCGCGATCTTCGAGACACCGACGATGGTGCCGGTGTGATCCACGATCGGCGAAATGGTTACGGAAACATCGATCTCTTTGCCATCTTTCCTGATCCGCACTGTTTCAAAATGATCGATGCGTTCACCACGCATGATTTTGGCAAGAATAACCGGTTCCTCATGGGCACGCTCCGGCGGCAGGAGCAGAGTCATGGAGCGGCCGATAGCCTCTTGCGCCGAGTAGCCAAATATTTTTCGGGCACCCTGATTCCAACTGGTAATAACGCCATCGAGCGTTTTGCTGATGATCGCATCATCAGAGGATTCAATGATGGCAGCCAACTGAGATTGTGCTTTTCCCAAGCTTTGTAGGACTGATGTTTGTTTGTGAAGATAGAGTTCGTTGATTACGGCATCGGCAAGCTCTCGTAGAACATCCAACTCCCACTTCGTCGTCGCCTTATGAGGCTTGCTGTCGATGATGCACAAGGTGCCGATATTGAAATGATTCCGCGTTTTCAGGGGGGCACCGGCATAGAACCGAATATCGGGTGCGCCGGTTACGAGCGGATTGTCGCAAAAGCGCGGGTCGAGGGTCGCATCTGGAACCACCAACGGCTCCGCTTCCAGAATCGCATGGGCGCAGAACGCCCAATCCCGAGGCGTTTCGCTTGCGTCTAGCCCATGGTGCGACTTAAACCATTGGCGCACTTCGTCAACCAGAGAAATCGCGGCGATCGGGACGTTCAGAATCTTTGCCGCGAGGCGGGTATAGCGATCGAATACTTCCTCAGGCGGAGAATCGAGGATCTCGAAACTCCGCAGTTCCGCCAGCCTCTCTTTTTCATTATCCGGTATTGGGGCTGGGGCCATTATTCTTGATCCTGGCCGTTCGTGATGACTTCCGGTCCATCGGCCACGAAGCGGACAACCCGATTGCGGCCCGTCTTCTTGGCCTGGTAAAGCGCGGCATCGGCTTTCTGGAGCATATCCTCAATACTGGTTGTGGGCGCATTGGTATCGACCAGCCCGATGCTGACGGCAAAGGTGAAGGATCCCGGGTTGCAGGCGGGCCAAGCCACCTGCCATGGGCCGGAGCGAATGCGTTCGGCCAGAATCAGCGCGTGATCGGTATCGGTTTGTGGCAGCAGAACCGCGAATTCCTCGCCACCAATCCGGCCCAACCGGTCGGTACCGCGAATCAGTGACAGCACACCAGAGACAAACTGTCGCAACGCCTGGTCTCCACCAGCATGGCCATAGCTGTCGTTAATTTGCTTGAAATGATCCAAATCAATCATCAGCACGCACATCGGCCCGCCAAAACGCCGGGTTCGGGTGATTTCGTTTTCCGCCGCAGTCAGGAACGCACGACGATTCAGGGCACCGGTCAACGGGTCGGTGGTCGCCAGCCGTTCAAGTTCCTGGTTGGCCATGCACAGCATTCGATTGTACTGTCGCAGTTGCAGCATGGTGCGGCCGCGCGCGATCAGTTCCACTTCGTCGAACGGCTTGCGCAGAAAATCGGTGGCCCCGGCGTCGAGCGCGGCGTAGAGCACGCTCCGGTCAGTTTCGGCGGTCAGAACGATGATCGGCACAAATTCGTCTGCCGCCAGCGTCCGAAACGCCTTAATGAAATCAATGCCGTCCATTTCCGGCATCCGGTAATCGACGATGATCAGATCGGGAACCTGTTGCCGACACCACGCCAGAGCCTTAATCGGGCTCTCGAATGGAATCGCCTCCACGCCCTCAATCCTTCCGATCCGCGCCGCAACCAGCAGGGCGGCGGGCAGCATGTCATCAATCACCAGAACTTGCGCGCGCACCGCTGCGGCCGGTTCAGTTTCTAAGCAACCAGGGATCATGGTTGTTATTCCTAAACGATTGTCGCCGCCATATCTGGGTCTGCCAAGCGGGCATATTTATTTTTGCATGTATCCCTGCATTTCAACAGCATTAAAGATCGCTCTTATTGCGATTTTTATTGGTCTGAGGTAAGATGAGGCGTTTTAGCGGGGGTGGTGAAGATGGATGAATTTTCAGAGTGGATGGCGTCGGTCCACTTCGCCCTGAACAGGTCAGTCAGGGCCAACCGCATCAGCAGGTCGCGCAACGGTGCCGGATACAGGACGCGATCGGTGGCGTGGCGCCATTCGCGCATGCCGGCGGCAAAGGTCGCCGGCATCGGATGGCGGGCGATCAGACGATGATCCATGGAGAAGACCGAAAGCAGGCTGTGCGGCCCTAAACGATTGTCGCCGCCATATCTGGGTCTGCCACGCGGGCATATTTATTTTTGCATGTATCCCTGCATTTC
>CAUYTZ010000198.1:0-1258 GCA_963575695.1 uncultured Gammaproteobacteria bacterium
CCCGGCGAACAGCCACGCCGGCGTGTCCCGGCTGGTGGTGGCCGAACCGGCAACCCCACCCTCGTGAAACAGGCCCGACAGCCCGCTCATGATTCCGCCGCCCTCGCCACCACCGCCGCTGACCAGGCTGGAGACCAAACCACCACCACTTTCGCCTTCTTTTCCAAACAAGGCGTCGCCGATTGGAGCCCTCACTTGGCGCTGCCAGAAAATCCTGGCCAAATCTTCAACAATCCTCTGGGTTAAGTGGTCGAAATCCAGTTCCCCGGTGGTGACGAACTGAACGAAGACATCCTCCATGCCCTTCATGGTGGTATTGAACATCCGCTCGGCTTGGGCAGCGCTGTCGGTGGCGGCATCGCGCCACTTCAGCCACGCCCGCTCGGCACCGTCGCCGAACTCACGGCTGCCATCGAGCATCTTGCGATAGGATTTTTCAGCGGCTTGGCCGTAGGTCTCCTGGCTAATGGCCCCGACTTCAAGCAAATGGTTGATTTTTTCTAGTTCTTGCTGATAGCGTTCGGCCAATTCTCGCCGCAGCCGGGTCATGACTTCGGTGGCGCGGTTGGAAGCGTCGATCGCCTGTTTTTCGTCGAACAGTGCTGCGGAAAGCTCTTGAACCCTCTGGCGCTGATCGTCGGTGGCGTCGGCCGACAACCGGCGCAACGCCTGTTCGATTGTCCGGTCGCGGTTGGACAATCCGACCATGATCAATTCGGCTTGCAGGCTCTCGATGAGTTTAGCATTGGGGTCGAGTGCGTCACGGGTGGCATCATTCTCCTTATACAATTGGGCTGCAAGGTCAGCGACCTCCTGACGTTCCTTGTCCGTAGCATCGGCCGAGAGTCTTCGTTGCGCCGTTACAACCGCTTTCTGGACACCGGATAGCTTTGATGCCTCTACTTCTTGAGACATTCCACTGATCAATTTTGCGTTGGTATCGGCCGCCTCACGCTCGGCGTCGGCGGCCTGCCTAATTAAATCGATCCGCCGGGTAAGTTCATCGTTCCCGGATGCTTGCGATCCAGAACCATTGCTGGCTGAACTGTTTCTTGATTGAGTAACCTCAGCAATCTGGCGCGCTTCTTCGCTCGCGATCTCGGCCAGCACGTTGTGGACGGTTCGGGCAGATGATACCTTGGCCGCGTCTGCCCGCAATTGAGCGTCGGCAAGGGCTTTAACTTGACTTGCCGCCTCATCGTATTCTTCAAGCTTGCCCGCTGGTGCGCCAGATTGAACCGCAAGACTACGGAGGCGT
>CAUYTZ010000199.1:0-4427 GCA_963575695.1 uncultured Gammaproteobacteria bacterium
TCTGAGGTCACGGTGTTGCGGAGCAAAGGACCATGAATGTGAAGCGGGTGGTGCGTACCCTGGTCGTCGGCGCGGTGGTGGGTTTCCTGATAGCGGCCAGTCCGGCCGCCACCGCTCCGCGCAACGCCCGTTCCGGTGCCGAGACCGGGGCCAACGCCCAGGGCGGCAATGCCCAACAGGCTTCGCCGGCCGGCCGCCCGCCCGCCGACAGCTCGATGGAGCGGGTGGCGGCGGTGGTCAATGAAGACGTGATCTCGCTGTCTGATTTGCTGGCGCGGACACAACTGGCCCTCGTTTCCTCCGGTATTCCCGACTCGGTGGAGGGCCGGCAACGACTGACTCAGCAGGTGCTGCGCCAGTTGATCGACGAGCGGCTTCAGCTTCAGGAAGCCAAGCGTCTGAATATTACGGTGGGTGACGAAGACGTTGCTCAAGCCGTAGCCCGGGTCGCGGAGCAAAATCGCATGACTCCGGAGCAATTGCATAAGTTCTTCGCCGAGCGTCGGGTGCCGATCACCACGCTCAAGGCCCAGGCCAAGGCCCAATTGGCATGGAACAAGCTGGTTCAACGGCGTCTGCGGCCGTCGATTCAAATTGGTGAAGAAGAAATCGATGCCGCGGTTCAGCGGGTTCAAGCCAACGCCGGCAAACCGGAATATCTGATCGCGGAAATTTTCCTGACGGTTGATACCCCCGACCAGGACGACGAGGTCCGGCGCGCGATCGAACGGTTGTTCGATCAGATTCGTCAGGGGGCCAACTTTGCCGCCGTGGCCCGCCAGTTCTCGCAATCGGCGACCGCCGCCCAGGGGGGCGATTTCGGCTGGGTTCAGCAGGGGCAGTTGTCGGAGGATCTTGACGGTGCGCTGCGGAAATTGCGACCGGGAGAGTTGTCGCGGCCGACCCGCAGCCCTTCCGGTTATCACCTGCTGCTGTTGCGCGAACAGCGTACGGTCAACGCCGGTAATCCGGCGGAAATGAAAGTAACGCTGAAGCAGATTCTGTTGCCGGTCACTCCCGCCGCCGGTCGCGCCGCCCAGACTGCGCTTGCCGCTCAATTGGGGCGTGAATTGTCGGGGTGCGCGGCGTTCGACGCCAAGGCCAGAGAGATCAACCGTGGTGGCCGGACCGATCTGGGTACGGTTCGGCTGGGCGACATTCCGCCGCAACTGGCACAGGTCGTGGCCAGCACCCCGGTTGGGCAGGCAACGCCTCCCCTGGCCGACGACAAACAGGTCATCGTTTTGATGGTCTGCGACCGGATCTTGCCGCCATCCGGCTCGGCACCACCACGCGAAGCCATCGCCAACGCCATCGGCGGCGAGCGTCTGGACATGCTGGCCCGGCGTTACCTGCGCGATTTGCGTCGCGCCGCCTTTGTGGATGTCAGAGTGTGACCAAAACAGACACAGATACGCTCCTGGCGCTGACCATGGGCGAGCCGGCCGGCATCGGTGGCGATATCACCTTGGCGGCCTGGGTTGGACGCAGACGCCAACCGTTGCCGCCGTTTGTGGTTCTGGATGATCCCGATCGGCTGGCGGCACTGGCGCGGTTGATCGGCGTCGATGTTCCCATCCAGGTGGTGGCTTCCACGGCGGAAGCGGTGGACTGCTTTGATCAGTCTTTGCCGGTGTTGCCGGTGCCGCTGGCGGCACCCAACCCACCGGGCCAACTGGTTGCAGCCAATGCCGCAGCGGTGCTGGCCAGCCTCGATCTGGGAATTGCCCTGATTCGCTCTGGTCAAGCTGCGGCCCTGGTCACCAACCCGTTTCAAAAGGCACATCTCTATCGTGCCGGTTTCCGCCACCCCGGTCACACCGAATATCTGGCCGCCAAGGCCGGGGCTGGGATCAAGCCGGTGATGATGTTGGTTGGCGACCGGCTGCGGGTGGTGCCGGTAACGATCCATGTCCCGTTGCGCTCTGTTCCCGAACTCCTTAGCTTCGGCGAAATTCTTCATTGCCTGCGAATCACGGCTGCCGCGTTGGTTTCGGATTTTGGTTTGCCGCGGCCACGGCTGGCGGTGGCGGGATTGAACCCGCACGCCGGGGAGGATGGCACCATTGGCCAGGAGGAAATCGAAATCATCGCTCCGGCGGTGGCGCAAGCCCGATTCGAGGGCATCGACGCCGTCGGGCCGCTGCCGGCCGATACCCTGTTTCATGACCGGGCCCGCGGCTGCTACGATGGCGTGATCTGCATGTATCACGATCAAGCGTTGATCCCGGTGAAGACGGTCAGCTTCGACACCGGGGTTAACGTTACGCTGGGGCTGCCATTTGTGCGCACTTCGCCCGATCACGGTACCGCGTTGGATCTGGCCGGAAGCGGCAAGGCGAATCCGTCCAGTCTGATTGCGGCCTTGATCCTGGCTGGGACCATAGCCAATAACCGTCGTCGCCATCAGGCCCGCCTGAAGCCCTAATCACCTTCGGCGACTAGGGGCTTTGTCCTGGGCCCACTTAATTCGGCGCGACAATCGCGGCCGTGTTCCCAACCGCCACCGTTCCGCCGGTGATTACGCGGGCATAAACCCCGAATCGAGCATGACCAAAACCGCGATGCAAGGCCTGAGGAATATTGAGATCACAGGTGCCGGTGGTCGGATTGATGTTGGTGACTGCGCAGCGTTCAATCGGTTCGACGATCGCCAAACGCGCATTTCCGATTGCCAGCACCTTACCGACCCAATTATTTTCCACCCAGGGTGGAAAGCCATCAAGCAGCAGGTTGGCGCGAAACCGACGGCAATCCACCGGCTGCCGAACCACCCGCCGTTCCAGATCGCCCAGGCTGGCCAGATTGATCACCGCAACCAGTTTCTCTTCCCGGTCGGTGAACATGGTCCCCGGCGCTTCGACCAACCGCGGCACCCCCAGCACATGGCCGGACAAAAACGCGGCGAGGAACTGATCGATCAGCGATCGGCCAATCGGCGTATCGATTCGGCCCCGCGCCACGACTCGGGGCCCCCGGCGTACGGTCAGCGTCGCGGTGTCGGCGTCGAACTCAGTTTGCAGCGCGGCCAAACGCTCGGTTCGGACAAGAGTGAGGAAATTGGATTTGGGCCGCCACACCGGCGCATTGACATCGAAGGTGGTCGCGCCATGCGTGATGGCGAAACGACGATCCATCGCCAAGCCCTGGCCCGGCGTCAAGTCCGCCGACTCCAGTTCCTGCGCGCTCAAGCCTTTCACCGGGTAGCGGTGTATTTTCGCCAAATGTTCGCTCATGTCGCCATTGTGCACTGCGTCACGGGTATGTCAACCAGAGCAGGTGCATTCGACCACGTTCTCTTGCCGCTAAACGGGTCAGCGCGGAAAGCGGTCGTCGGGAATCAGCCGTTCAAGCTTGGTTGTGGGCGGTGGCAGATCGGATGTAGCCAGGACCACCATCAGTGCGGCGATCAGCACCAGGCCAACCACGGCGATCACGCCAACCATCCGACTCGATGCCCTGATCGAAACGGCACTACCCAGGGAATTGCCCCGAAATCGAAAAGCGGTCACGGCTTTACAACCTTTAATTGATGGTCATCGGGCGGTTCCGGCCGAACTTGCTTCAAGATTCCGGGCTGTGTTCGATCATTCGCAATCCTGATCGACGCTTCGGAAACGCTTGTGCTATTCGACTTTGCCACCGGCATCAGTTTAGTCGCCGATTCACCCGCTTGCAACCGGACCCCGTATCGCCCATGCCCGACCGCGCCACCCTGTGTCTGCAACGAGCCACCAAAACCGTGGTTCTGGTTGGCTTGATGGGCGCGGGCAAATCCAGCGTCGGCCGCCGGCTGGCCGCGCGACTCGAGCTGCCGTTCCTTGATGCCGATATCGAAATCGAAGCCGCCGCTGGATGCACGGTCGAGGAGTTCTTTTTCCATTTTGGCGAGTCGGCGTTTCGCGATGGCGAGCGGCGGGTGATTACCCGTTTGATCACCGAGCAGCCGGTGCATGTGCTGGCCACCGGTGGCGGCGCGTTCATGGATACCGGTCTGCGAGACCTGTTCAAGGCCAAGACGATCACGGTCTGGCTGCGGGCCGGTCTCGACACCCTGGTCGCACGTACCGCGCGCCGCGCCACTCGGCCGCTGCTGAAACAAGGCGACCCGCGCGAAATTCTGGCCGAACTGATCGAACGGCGCTATCCGGTCTATACTGAGGCCGATCTGACCATCGATAGCGATGACGGTTCGGTCGAACAGACCGTGGATCGGGTTCTGGCCGCGCTGGAGCGGTCTGGGGCCACGGTTCCGCTTCCCTACTTTAACCCTGCGACCACCGGCACGGAGCCCCCGCCATGATCTTTGGAGCGTTCGAGCGCATGGTCGCGATGCGCTATTTGCGCGCGCGGCGTCAGGAAGGCTTCATTTCGGTCATTGCCACCTTTTCGTTGCTGGGCATCGCCCTGGGGGTGGCCACGCTGAT
>CAUYTZ010000200.1:0-4704 GCA_963575695.1 uncultured Gammaproteobacteria bacterium
CCTTTGCCTCCGGCGGGCAAGGGCTTTGCCCCTGCACCCCACCAGGAGCCATAGCCCCCTGGCCCCACGCCCTTTTTGATTGTCGAAAATGAACGAAGACGCCATCAGCCAACGCCGCACCTTCGCCATCATCGCCCACCCCGACGCCGGCAAAACCACGCTGACCGAAAAACTGCTGCTGTTCGGCGGCGCGATTCAAATGGCCGGAGCGGTCAAGGCGCGTGGCGAACAACGCCGGGCCAAATCCGACTGGATGAAGGTCGAACGCGAGCGCGGCATTTCGGTCACCGCTTCTGTGATGACCTTCGATTATAACGATAGAACCTTCAACCTACTCGATACTCCCGGCCACGAAGACTTTTCCGAAGACACCTATCGCACCCTGACTGCGGTTGACAGCGCGGTGATGGTGATCGATGGGGCCAAAGGTATCGAGTCGCAAACCCGCAAGCTGTTGGAAGTCTGCCGGTTGCGCAACGTGCCCATCATGACCTTCATCAACAAAATGGACCGTGAAGCGCGCGACCCGTTCGAACTGTTGAGCGAGATCGAAGAAGACCTGCAACTTCATGTCACTCCGGCCAGTTGGCCGATCGGCATGGGCCGCGACTTCTTGGGCTGCTATGACTTGATCAATGATCGCCTGGTTCTGATGGACCGCACCCAAGGCGACCGGATCGATGAAGGTATTGAATGCCATGGACTGGATGATCCGCGCCTGGATCAGTTGTTGCCCGCTCACGCGGCCGAGCAACTGCGCATGGAAGTGGAACTGGCGCGCGGCTTGATGCCGGAGTTCGATCTTGGTACCTATCTTGAAGGCCACCTGACCCCGGTTTACTTCGGCAGCGCGATCAACAACTTTGGCGTCCGCGAACTTCTACTTGGACTGTCGAACAACGCGCCCTCGCCGCGCCCGCAGCCGGCCACGCCACGGCCTGTGGAACCCACTGAAGAAAAATGTACCGGCTTCGTGTTCAAGGTCCAGGCCAACATGGACCCCAATCACCGCGACCGTATCGCCTTTGTTCGGCTGTGTTCTGGAAAGTTCAAACGCGGAATTAAACTGCGTCATATCCGCTCCGGGAAAACACTGGCGGTCAACAACGCGGTGCTGTTTCTGGCCCGGGACCGGGAACTGGCCGAGGAAGCCTTTCCCGGCGACATCATCGGTATTCCCAACCATGGCAGTTTGCGCATCGGCGACACCCTGACCGAAGGCGAGGACTTGCGCTTCACCGGTGTACCCAGCTTCGCGCCCGAAGTTCTGCAACGGGCCCGGCTGGAAGATCCTATGAAGGCCAAGCATCTGCGCAAGGCGCTGGAGCATTTCGCCGAGGAAGGCACCAGCCAAGTCTTCAAACCCATGGCCGGGGCCGACTGGATCGTGGGTGTGGTTGGGCCGCTGCAATTTGAAATTCTAGCGGCGCGAATCACGACCGAATACAACCTGTCGATCCGCTTCGAGGACGCTGGCGTCGAAACCGCACGTTGGATCGAAGCCGACCCAGAGTTCGACCTGAAGGGTTTCATCGAACGCAATAAGTCCAGCTTGGCCGAAGACCACGACGGCGCGCTGGTCTTCCTGGCCCGCAACGCTTGGCACCTCAACCGCGCGCAAGAAGATTATCCAACCCTGCGCTTCCTCAAGATCCGTGAGCAGCATCGCTGAAATGAGAAAAATTCGATTAATTTGAGCCTTCCTCGAGAGAACTTAACCACTTTTTATTTATGAGGGGGGCAGACTGTCAGCGAGTGGAGAGCCGGTGCCGCCTCAGTCGCAGCGGAAGCAGCGAGTCCGGACTGCCACGCACGCAGGAGAACCCCATGTCCGGACTATCCCTGGCGATTCCGAAAACTTTGTCCAGCTTCTTTGGGAACTCGCAAAGCCCGTCCCCTTCGCCGCTGGCCACCGTCGGCAAAAACAACACCCCGAATTTCCAGGCCAAGAAAAGCACCGACTCCCGGTCTGGCGGCAAGTCGATGGACGAGATGTTCTCCGACAAGTCTGGCCAGATTCTGAAGCAGGCGATGCGTGCGGTCGAAGCCAACACAAAGATGAAGGAAGCCTCGGCCGCAGCCGATGCCACCGAACAATGGCTGGGCAAGGCGCTGTCGCAGATGGGGCGCAAACTCGAAGGGCTGCTCAAATTCATGGGTGCCAAGCCGGAGCACATCGCCCAGATCCGCCGTGACTTCACCGATCATTTCGATCCCGAGAAGGTCGCGAAAAAATTTGACCTGACCAAGCCGATCAGCCTGACCGAATCCGAGTCGTCCAGCCTGCAACTCTCGCTGGAAATGCGCGACATCGACCTCAACATTTCGGCCGGCGGCAAGAGCGTGGCGATTCATTTCGAAGGCGCATCGTTGTCACTGAAATCCGACCACAGCTTGATGCAGGTCGCCCAAACCGGCGGAACCGGCGGAACCGGCCAAACCTCGGTCAATATCCAGCAGCAGTCGACCTCGATCATGCTGTCCAGCAGTTCACTCGACGTCAATGCCGAGGGACTTTCCGAAGCCGAAACCAAACAACTCCAGGAATCGCTGCCGCAACTGTTCAACGCCCTGTCCAAGGGTGGCGAACTTACGGCCGTGTTCGCCGGGCAAGGCGGCGCGACCACCCCGGACAGCAGCGGCGTGTTCGCGGCCAAGAACAACTCCAGTTCCGCCGCCAAAACCGACGATCCCGACGCCCTGCACCTGTCGCTCGGCATCACCATGCCGGTTTCAAAGCCGAAACAGAATAGCCTCTCGTCGCTGTTTGGTTCAGGGTTCGGTTCGGGACTCGGTTCAGGCGGGGGGATCGATATCCGGCTATAGGGACAAGGATCTGGGTTACAGGATTTCGCTCAGGGGAATGAAATCCATAATCATTCCCGGTGAAATCAGGCAGTCCGCTTCCGGCAGTTCGACCCAGCCATCGGCCCCAGTCAACACCGACAGCGTCGCCGAATTGCCCACGATTCGCTGCGCGGCCAGCATCCCGGCCTCGTCCCGCTCCAGCCGCGCCGGGACAAACTCACGCCGCCCACCGGTTTTCTTGAACGAAAACCCGGCCGGTACCGGTAGCCGCAACGGTTCCAGCCGCTCGGCCCCGGCCAGACGCAGCAGCAGCGGCCGGGCCATGACCATGAACCCAACCACCACCGCAACCGGGTTGCCGGGCAGACCGACGAACGGCATCGGCCCCAACCGTCCGACCGCGACCGGCTTGCCCGGCTTGATCGCCAGCCGCCACAAATCCAGCCGACCCAACTCGGCAACCACCGCCTTGACGTGATCCTCATCCCCGACCGAAACCCCGCCGGTGGTCAGCACCGCATCGTGATCGCCGGCCGCAATCAGCCGCGCCAGCGACTCGCGCATTTCCGCCGGACGGTCGGGCAGAATGCCCAAATCAGTAACCTCAACCATCGCCAACCCGGCCAGCAGCCCGGCCAGGGTGAAACGATTGGAGTCGTAAATCCCGCACTCGGGCACAACGGTGCCGGGTTCGCTCAATTCGTCCCCAGTGGAAAAAATCGCCACCTTCAACCGCCGAAATACCGGCAGTTGCGCCCTGCCCTGCCCCGCCGCCACGCCCAAATCCGGCGCGCGCAACCGCTGACCGCGCTTCAGCAGCACCTGCCCCGCGCGCACATCCTCCCCGGCCTCGCGACGATTGGCCCCAGCCCCCAACCCAGCCGGCATCAGCACCGTATCGCCATCGAGTCGGCAATCCTCCTGCATCGCGACCACTTCCGGACCGCCGTTTCCGACTCCGACTCCGGCCGGCAGCGGCGCGCCGGTAAAAATCCGTACCGCCTCGCCCCGCGCCAGCGGACGATGGAACGGGTGGCCGGCGGCGATTCGACCGACCACCGGCAGCGCCGTGGGCCGCAGTGCCGACAAATCGGCCGCGAAACAAGCGTAACCATCGACCGCCGAGACCGCCGCCGGCGGCACCGCCCGTCCGGCGATCACATCTTCAGCCAGAATCCGCCCCCGCGCCGCAGCCAGCGGTACAAGTTCCGTGGCTGCGACCGGTTGCACCAGTTCGGGTAGGCGCGCCAACACCTCCGCCCAAGGCAGCAGGCGTTTGCCGGCAGCGGCGGGGGCCGGGGCTGGGGCCGAGGTTTGATCACAAGCGGAACAACAGCCGGTCATGGCGCGGTCCTTGCGGCAATGGTCAGTTTAAGGTGAGTGATCATGAAATCCGCGATCGCCGGAATATCATCGATCCCCAGTACCGGCACGTTCGCTTCCGGCACCGGTCCATCCGAGGCCACCGCCACAATCCACGGATCATCCACAGCCAGCACCGGCTTACCGTTGGCGCGCCGAAAGACTTCAATCTTAGGGTGGGCGTGGCGCTTGAAGCCCTCAACCAGCAACAGATCAACCGGAGCCATCCGCGCGACTAAGGCTTCGAAATCCGGTTCCGGCGCGCCACGCAATTCATGCATCAGCGCCCAGCGATTGCCCGACGCCACCAGCACCTCGCTCGCCCCAGCCATGCGGTGGACATAGGAATCCTTGCCCGGCTGATCAATGTCAAAAGCGTGGTGGGCGTGCTTGAGCGTAGAGACCCGCAAGCCGCGCGCAATCAACGCCGGCAGCAACCGCGACAGCAATGTCGTTTTCCCGGCCCCGCTCCAGCCGGCCAGGCCGATGATGGTCATGGAGATATCCCCCATCTTTTAAGGGGGCTTCGCCCCC
>CAUYTZ010000201.1:0-1978 GCA_963575695.1 uncultured Gammaproteobacteria bacterium
TTCGGCATCGGCCGGGGTCGGGGCGTAAAAAAACAACCAACTCCCCAAACGACTAATTTCTCTACACGGGGGTTTTGTAATTTTATTTTTTGTGGTTTTTTTTGTTTTTTTCCCGCAAGCAGCGCCACCCGGATCATAAACGCCCAGGCTTGGCTGAAATCGGAAAAATGGAAGGTCTTGCGAACCGACTTTGGCCCCGTAAACGAAGACCTCTCCCGGAGAGCCGTCGCGCCGACCGAGGGTGAACGAGTCAAATGCGCCGCCAGCACCGCAGCCAGATCCAGATCGTTGACCGTATCGGCGTTACACACAACGAGTGTGGTCGCGCGGGTGCGCGTGCGCCAGCCAATTCAGCACCGCTTCGGCGTCTTCCTGCTCGCCGTCGCCGTGACCGAAGTCGCCATGACTAAGACCAACACCGGCGGCCTGATTCAGGCGCGTTCGGTCGAACAGCGCAACGGCGAGATCATCCTGTCCGGCGATGAGGCCGGAGTCGTGCAGGTCTCCGGCACGCTCGACGCCAGCGGCAAGCAGGCCGGACAAAAGGGCGGTTCGGTCAAGGTGCTGGGCGAAAAGGTCCGGCTGACCGCCAGCGCCCGGGTCGATGTTTCCGGTTCGGCCGGGGGCGGCGAGGCGCTGATTGGCGGCGCGTTCCGCGGCGGCCAGGCCACGCCCCAGGAGTACGCCGAATACACGATTCTGCCGTCGCGCAAGCCGCCGGTGCCCAACGCCATCGAAACCACGGTCGAGGCCGGAGCGATCATCGCCGCCGACGCCATCGACGCCGGCCAGGGCGGCAAGATCGTGGTTTGGTCCGATGGCTCAACCAGTGCGTTTGGAACCTTTTCGGCGCGCGGCGGTCTCAATGGCGGCGATGGCGGCTTCGTTGAAACCTCCGGCCATTATCTTTCGCTGGATGGGGCCGTGGTCAGCACCGCCGCCTTCACGGGCAAGGCCGGCAACTGGCTGCTGGACCCCTACGACCTCACTGTAATCGGAGCGGGAACCCCCAGCATCACGGTGTCGACCGCCGGCGGAGTGTTCAATTCGGTCAGCGGCGGCAGCACGATTCTGAATACCCAGCTTCAGACCGCGCTTGGCTCCAACAACGTCACCTTGACCACCAGCGGCAGTGCCGGCAGCGATGGCAATATCATTGTCGATGCCCCGGTATCGTGGGCGGGAACCCGTAAATTAACCCTCAACGCCTACAACAGTATCAAGATCAACGCCGCTGTGACCAGCACCGGGACCGGCGGGCTGACGTTAACACCAAACATCGGAGCCATGGGTGGCGTGCTGGTGACCGGCACCAATGGCTCCGTCAGCATGACCGGCGGCACGCCCGGAGTCCTGACCATCGGCGGCCATGTCTATACGCTGATCAACGACCTGACCGGCCTCCAGAGTTTGCCGCTCACCGGCTATTACGCGCTCAACCGCAATATCGACGCCAGCGATACCAGCAATTGGAACGCCGGGCATGGCTTCGTGCCGATTGGGTACTCATCGGCCAGTACGACCAATGCTTCGATTCCCGACACCACTCTGACCGGCGTCAATGCCACTCCAACGTCTTTCACAGGATCCTTTGACGGGCTCGGCCACGCAATCTCCGGCCTGACCATCAGTAATACGGCTGCCAACAATTTGGGTCTGTTCAGTTGGGTCGGCTCCGGCAGCGCCGTGCAGAACATCAGCCTGATCGGCGGCAGCGTAACCGGTGGCGGCAGCGGGTTCGGCGGGTATGGCATGCTGGCTGGAACCAACATGGGCAGAATCGGCAATGCCGTCGCCACCGGGACGGTGAGCGGTGGCGATGGGGCCTTGTCGGCGGCGTCAATCCATCGGCCTACGCCAAGACCAGTTACGCCAATCTCGGCTCAACCACGCAGTCGGGTGGATTGACCCTTTTTGGCTCCAACTGGGTCATGGTTGATGGCTACACCCGGCCATTTCTTCGCAGCGAATACAGCAC
>CAUYTZ010000202.1:0-1626 GCA_963575695.1 uncultured Gammaproteobacteria bacterium
CGAGGCGCGCGGGTGGTCAAGTCCTCCGGCGGCGACATCGCCGTGTTTCGCACCGGCAACGACGAAATTTATGCCCTGCGCGACCGTTGCCCGCACAAAGGCGGCCCCCTGTCGGCCGGCATCGTTCATGGCCGCCGGGTAACTTGCCCACTGCATGGGCAGGTGGTTGCCCTGCGTACCGGACAATCTCTGGAACCAAATGGCGGCTGCGCAACCACGATCCCGGTTCAGGTGTTCAACGGCACCATTCGGCTGGATATACCGCCGAGCGCAATTCCGGACGCTGGCAATGCCTGACGACCTGCCCTCGTTCCGAGGCCCCTCGCGCGCCGCGACCCAGTCGGCCTGTCCCTATTGCGGCACCGGCTGTGGAGTCCTGGTCGGCCCGAATGGAACCGGCGGCTGGAAAGTCTCCGGCGATTCCTCGCACCCGGCCAACGCCGGCCGGCTGTGCAGCAAGGGCAACACCTTGGGCGAAACGCTGGGGCTGGACGGGCGCTTGCTGACTCCGGAAGTCAACGGCGTCGCGGTCCCCTGGGACGAGGCTCTGGACACCGTGGCGGAGCGTTTCCGGCGGGTGGTCGCCGAACATGGCCCGGATGCGGTGGCGTTCTATGTTTCCGGCCAGTTGCTGACCGAAGACTATTATGTCGCCAACAAGCTGATCAAAGGCTTTATCGGCACCGCCAACATCGACACCAATTCGCGGCTGTGTATGGCTTCAACCGTGGCCGGGCAGCGTCGCGCCTTTGGTGCCGATCTGGTTCCGGGCTGCTACAAGGATCTGGAACAGTGTGATCTGGCGGTGTTGGTCGGCTCCAACGCGGCGTGGTGTCATCCGATTCTGTTTCAGCGCCTGAACCGCGCCCGTAGCGAGCGTGGCACCCGGGTGGTGGTGATCGATCCACGCCGCACCGCTTCTTGTGACGGTGCCGACCTGCATTTGCCGCTCAAACCGGGCAGCGACGTGTTGCTGTTCAACGGCCTGCTGGCCGAGTTGGCCCGCACCGGCGAGATCAACCCGGATTACCTCGACAGCTACACCACCGGCTATGATCAGGCCTTGATCACCGCGCAAGCGGAAGCGCGTTCGCCGGAAGCGGTGGCCGAAGGCTGTGGCCTACCGCTGAGTTCGGTGCTGCATTTCTACCGCTGGTTCGCCCAGACCCGACGCACGGTGACTCTGTTCTCGCAAGGAGTCAACCAGTCCAGCCAAGGCACCGATAAGGTCAACGCCATCCTCAATGTCCATCTGGCCACCGGCCGCATCGGTCGGCCGGGCATGGGGCCATTGTCGCTGACTGGCCAGCCCAACGCCATGGGCGGGCGCGAGGTCGGTGGTCTGGCCAACCAGCTTGCCGCGCATATGGATTTCGCGCCGGACAATGTGGACCGGGTTCGGCGGTTCTGGAACGCGCCCAATATGGCTACCCAGCCAGGACTGAAAGCGGTGGATTTGTTCCGCGCTGTCGCCGACGGCCGGATCAAGGCGCTGTGGGTCGTGGGCACCAATCCCGCAGCCAGTCTGCCCGAAGCGGACTCGGTGCGCGCGGCGCTGGCGGCGTGTCCGTTTGTGGTCGTGTCCGACGGCATCCGCGACACCGACACCACCGCTTTCGCTCATGT
>CAUYTZ010000203.1:0-3933 GCA_963575695.1 uncultured Gammaproteobacteria bacterium
CCGACGGCGCCGGCTGGCACACCATCGGCGCCTCGACGCCCTCGGTGGGGGCCGCTTACATCGAAGGCGCCGCCGGCTTCTGGGTCGACACCGCCCGGCCGCTTTGCCTGGTCAGCGCCTGGACCGGCCAAGCCACCGCCACCTTGCCGGCACCGGGTTCCCCGGAAGGTTGGGGCCGGCAGGTCACGATCAAGAAGGTCGACTCATACCAACGGCCCCAGATAGAGACTCATTGAGAAGTAAGGGTTGCGCGAGCCGGCATTTTTCGATTCGTTGCCTTCCAGAGATTGGTGGGAGGCAGCGATGGTGGTGGCTGTTACGCGAGAAGGGCTTGATGGATCCGGGTTTCGACGCGAAGCGTCGCGCTGCACAGATGGTGCGGCGGCGCGACGAATGCTGGCCCTGGCGCAGGTGATGGACGGTGCCTCGCGTGGAGAGGCGGCGCGCTTGGTCGGCATGGACCGGCAGACGCTGAGGGACTGGGTTCACAGATACAATTCCGAGGGGCTGGCTGGACTGAGGGACCGTCCCCACCCTGGCCCGTCCACGCGGTTAACCCCCGAACAGCTCGCCGAACTGGCGGCGATCGTGGAAGCTGGGCCGAACCCCGATGAACACAAAGTTATCCGGTGGCGCCGAGTCGACCTTCAGGCGGTGATTGAGAAGCTCTTCAATGTAAAACTCCACGAACGATCTGTTGGCAAGATATTGAAGAAGCTAGACTTTCGCAAGATGACGGTGCGCCCACAACACCCGAAGAGCAAACCTGAGGCCCAAGAGGAATTTAAAAAAACTTTGTCAGTGAGCTGAGAGGCATTCTCCTAACGAATACCGCACTCATTGGTAAGTCGATAGAAATTTGGTTTCAAGATGAAGCGCGAGTTGGTCAGCAAGGCACACTAACCCGCATATGGGCGCGACGAGGGACACGACCGCGGGCACCGCACGATCAGCGACGGGCTTCGGCCTACATTTTCGGTGCCGTCTGTCCTGAGCGCGGCACTGGTGCCGCCGTGATCCTGCCGTGCGCCAACGCCGAGAGCATGAACTTGCATCTCAAGGAAGTGTCGCTCTGCGTCACCCCAGGTGCTCACGCGGTCGTCCTTCTTGACGGAGCTGGATGGCACATTGCCAATGACCTCGAAGTTCCCGAGAACATAACCCTGTTCCCGATCCCACCCTATTCACCGGAACTCAATCCAGTCGAAAATATCTGGGAATTCCTTCGAGGGAATAAACTCGCCATTCAGGTCTGGGACGATTACGAGGCAATCGTTAACTCGTGCTGCGACGCGTGGAACTGGCTCATGGGGATGCCAGAGCGGATTACGTCAATTGCTAGCCGTAAATGGGCTCAACCGGTCAATATCTAGGGCCGTTGGTATCATCCAACAACCCGGTGCTGGTGGTCGCCGATGGCGCCGCCGGACCCGACGGCGCCATGGTCGTGCTCGGCAAGTTCGGCGACTTCGTGTCCGTGATCTCGAACGGCGCCCAGTGGTACATCGCCTCGCGCGGCTACGACACCCCGATCACCGGCTGGGCCTCGCCCGACGGCGGCGGCTTCAATCGCGGCGTCTACAACACCGACGAAATCTCCAATGTCGGCTGGGAGTACAGCCGCGATGTTGTCAACGCAATCAATTACCGGCTCCTGGCGACGCGGGACGTGCTGCGGGCGTTGATCTTGGACCTGAAGATGAAAGGCATCATCGGGGACTGAAAAGACGTGCCGGCGGCGGCGAACCGAGGCTCCAGCCTGCCGCCGGCTCTCATTTCCTTCTTCAAGTCGCGGCGGAATCGACCTTTCGGAATCCACGCGCCGCGCAGGCGAACCTATAACGTTCGCCCTGGTGGGCCTCACTGGGGTCGCCAGCTTTCCCACCACCATGCTTGCTCCGCTCCGAAGTGCGGCTTCTCCCATGGTCCCGGCGCTTTCGGATCCCGGTCTCCATTATCCGGCTATCGTACAGTGGATCACTGTAAGGCTGCGATCCACAATCTGTCCACCAATTCAATCGATCAGTCATTATGTACTACGACCCCCGCAGGCCCCTTTCTAAATACATTTTGGATGAATAAAATGGGACCTCTTCTCAGAGCTGGAAACTTGGCCTAGGAAAGCTCGGGAAACTCTAGCCAAGGATCGTCGTCCGCTCGTCTCGCCTGATCTGTATCGGCGAACCGCTCGAGGGTTGATTGGTCGGTCGGCCAAGCATCATCCACGAATATCCAATCCGCGAGCGCCGGAGGCGGTATATCGCGCTGAGGATAAATGTGGCTCTTTTTTTGCTGCGTTTCTCGCCTTCTGATAAGCCATTTCGGGTCATCGGCGAATATCTCTAGAACTTTTAGCGCATAGTTTACATCATCAGCCCCAAACTGGCTGAGTTCTAGTTTTTTCCAAACCTCCATGATTGCTTCCTTGAAGGTCTTGATATGGGCAATTTTTTCAGGCTCTTCAGGGCTAATGATCTCGCGGCGAATCACGCGATAACCGACCGGATAGTCGCCTGCGTCACGAGGCGTTGTACCTTTGCAATACTTTGTTGCGAATATGAGAGGAAGATGTGCGACGAGGCGTAACGGGCGCGGCTGGAAGTGTGGGCGCGGCTTGTGATCAGTCGAGTGGATTGGATCGATATCGGCAATGACCATAGCCGCTTCTTTCGAACCGAGGGGACCAAAACCATCGCGCTGGAAATGAAATATACCGGGTCCGATATCTCCATAGGGGCTGTGCTTGACCTCCATTTCTTTCCAGGCATCTAGGCCGATGAAGCAGGACTCACCATTTGCGTAACCGCCACAGACCGCGTTGGCAAAAACTGTGATTAGACCCGAGGCAAGGTGATGATTTTGCCCAAAGATGTGATAGTCAGCAGATCGACTCGTCATCGCTGGGACGATCATTACAGTTCTTTGAAGATCGCCTCCCCGACGTTGATCTTGTTCTGCCCACTCCTGAAAACTTGTAAAGCGCGAGAAATCAGTTATTTCTTTAATGATGTCGTCCGCAACGGCTCGGTTCCCCCGTATGCCTAGCCTTTCTTGAAGGTGTTCGGCAGCGGAAATCGCACCGGGGATATTTCCGCTGCTTGCATGCAGGAAAATCTCCGAACAGACGAGTTCCGCCGTGAAGGATTGCAGGTGCATGTGTCCCCAGAAAATGTCAGCAAACAGTGGTCTCCATCGCTCTTCGAGGGGCCGGATCAACTCGCCTGCGGCAACAGAAGGGTGACGCTTAGAACGATTCTCAATGAGGATAGAACTCGAAATGTCTGAAGAAAGTTTAAAGCCGCGCGGATCCTTTGGCATGCGATAAATGCAGGGCATTACTGCCGCGTAATCTGGAGTGTCACCTTTCGTGCTCTTATCAGAAGTTTTTCCATGCCGGTATTTTGGTATCCGCCGATCGAGCGCTAAGGTCTGGCCACTCGGCACCCGGAATGTCCCTGCCCAGATCGCCTGAGGATAAGTTCGCTTCTCAAGTTGCCTCGCGAGCCAATTTACGGTCTCGGGACGCACGCTGTACTCAGGAAGAACCAAGCCCCCGACCTTAAAAACTTCACAGGCTTTGAGTGCCGATTCCAGGATTCTGCGCCTGCGATACTCATGGACTGAGATTACATATTTCGACTTTAGCCGCATTCTGGTACCTGGTTTTTCATTTTTCACCAGAACTAGGGGCGGTGCCGGCCCAATGAAGTTCTCGTCTCTACAGACCAGCCCCTCGTGGTGCCCGTCGTGCTCCTCTGGAAAATCATACGTGTTGCAAACATCCCATTGCAGTAGTTCTACAATGTCACATTAGGCACTCCTTCTCATGTTATGCAAACATAGGTAATATAACAACATGCTACTGATTAGTACTTTGTAGCTTCTGGAATGACGCCGTGGCATCCTGTCGTCTCTTGTGTCTTTTGCTTATCT
>CAUYTZ010000204.1:0-1767 GCA_963575695.1 uncultured Gammaproteobacteria bacterium
CGAAACTCTGTGTGCCAGTGGGTGACAACGTCGATACCGTGGCTGTGATCGGCGGTCATGATCGGGCTGCTTTCAGGTCATTGCAGTGACTTTGTTTGCCATAGCTATGCCATGCTTCGCAACGGTAAAGTTAGACAAAAAACAGTAATCGTAAATTGATGAAGGCACACAATAGCAAACATTTAAGCACGGAAATGAAGATCAGTCCATCGATCGTGGGCGCGATCTTTGATGTTGTTGTCGGTTCAGAAATGGCATCGGGCATATATTTACGTCATGGCAACTCCTTCCTTGGGCACTTCATGGTATCGGGTGAATGTTTACTTCAGGTTGATTCCTTCTTTGAGCATTTCATCGACCGTGGTTACGACCTTTGAGTTCGCGGAATAGGCGCGCTGGGTGATGATCAGCTTGGTGAATTGATCGGCGATATCCACGGTTGAGCTTTCCAGCGCGTTGCCGACCACGTTGCCAGCCGCGTTGGTGCCGGGCAGGTTATAGGTCACGGCTCCGGAGTCCAAAGTGTTGATGAACACCCCGCCGCTTTCGCGACGTAGACCATTGGGATTATTGAAGGTGGCGACAGCAACTTTGTAGATGTTCTTGCTGCGGCCATTATCATAATCCACGACCACATTGCCATCGTTGTCGATCGACACGCCTTTGAAGTGACCCATGGGCAGGCCGTCTTGCGTCATGCCCGAAAAACTATAGGTCTGGTCGGAAAACTGGGTGACGCCTTCGCCGCGCCCGAATTTGCCCAAGTTGAGCTTGATCTGCTGCGGACCAAGTGTACCATATTGGACGGTGATGGTGATTTCGGTCGGATTGCCCACAGTGGTCGTTGTGGGCAGGGTGGCGTTGCCGCTGGGGTTACGGTAACTTCGGCACCCAGAACAGCGTCGGCACGATTGATGGCTTCGATACTGCCACCGGCGGTATGGCGGTGGGTGCGGATACTCGGATTAACGACAACATCCGGATCGGCGTCGCCTTCAACTATTCGGCAACTGGGATCAGTCAGTCTGGCACCCGCAACGGTGACAAGACCGACATCGACAGTTACGGTGGTACCCTCTACGGCAGCTACACCGGCAACCCGTGGTATGTTGACGGTATGTTCAACTACACCCGTCACCAGTACAAAGATCAACGCAGTGTGGCCTTCACCGGCTTCTCTGATGCTCTGAGTGCAAACTACGGTGCCGATCAGTTCACCGTGCGCAGTGAAGCGGGTTACCCGGTTCAGGTTGGCAGCCGGTTCACGGCCACCCCGTTCCTTAACCTGACCTACAGCAACGTGGGCACGGCTGCTTACACGGAAACTGGTGGCGCGGCGCGCATGATCTATGCCTCGACCAGCAGCGACTCGTTCAAGACCGGCCTCGGTGGCCGGGTCAGCACCCCGGTGAAGTTGGACAGCGGTGCGACCCTGACTCCGGAACTCTCGCTGGCTTGGAGCCATGAGTTCATGGATGACACGACCAAGACCACCGGCACCTTCGCCGCTGGTGGACCCGCGATCACCACCACGGGCATCAAGTCTTCACGGGATGCGGCTTTGTTCACGGTGTTGAGTGCCTGGGGCTATCTGCGTACCGGCCTGACTTACATGAATGACGGCAACGACGCTCCCGATGTCAAGAGCGACTACTTCGGGCACACCGGCCGGTTGCAGGTTCGGTACGATTTCTAAGCTCCGCACAAGAAAATGGAAAAGAACCCTGAAAGGCCCCACCCGCAAGGGTGGGGCTTCTTTTTTGAGAG
>CAUYTZ010000205.1:0-9068 GCA_963575695.1 uncultured Gammaproteobacteria bacterium
CAATCCAGACCGAATCATTAGCATGAGGGTAGCCGCTGACGTTAAGCAAGGCGAATAATCCTGAGATAACTTGTCGCCGACTCGCCATAAGACTTTTTGTTTTCGGGGGCATCGCCCCAAAATCCTCAACCAGGGGCCTTCAGGCTCCTGGTTAGGGGACCGGAAGCGAAGCCCCCGGCATAGCCCGATTCGCTGATTATCACCTCAGTCTTGACATTCGTAGGTTCCCCCCCAACCTCTAGGTATGGTGGGTTGATCGTGTTCAGAGACAACACGTACGGCGGCACGTACACCCCGAATGACGCTCTCCATGCAGGCCTTGCTTTGTGCCACACAAGCGCGGTATGTGCATTAAATGCCGAAAAGCCATGCTCCATCTGCTTTGATTGCGACCTGGGACCGGCCATCTCCGATAAGGCGTTGGCGGAACGGAGTTTTTTTGGTTTTTGTGACGGTGATGGCTGCCGTCCTCGCCATGGGCGTGACGGGCCGAGCCGACGGCAAGAGCTGGCTGCGACCCACACTGAGCCGAATCACCGCTGGGCATAATTTTAATTACGACTTCTGGGTCAGCCTGATCAACAATCGGCAACCCCCGGCTCAATCGCACAGCATGGCGATTGAGCCGGGGGTTGAACGGTCGTCGGCAATGGCTTCGGAACCCGAATCGCAGCCACCGGCCGCGATTGCGGGTGGCGCTGCGGTTCTGGACACGGAGTCGGCCGTGCCCGGAATCGATCCGGCGGTGGTGCTGGACCCGTCGCTGCATAAGGTGTGGCTGAGGACTGATGAGGTCGCTCGCTACCGGCGAATCTTCGAACTTCAGGATACCGGGGACTGGGCCGCCGCCGACCACGAAACGGAGTCGCTGACCGATGATCGCCTAGCCGGTCATGTGCGTATGGCTCGCTATCTGCAATCCGAAAGCTCTCCCATCGCCTATGAAGAACTGGTCGAATGGTTGAAGGGTCACGGCGACCACGGCGGCGTTGAGCGCGTCTACGCCCTGGCCTTGCGTCGTCAACCGCACGATGCCGAGCCACCGCCGGCCCCGAACGAGATCGAGCGGCTGACCGGAGATTTAGAAACCCGCGCCATCTGGGGCAAAAACGAAACCACCGGCCGCGTTCAAGACACGCCCGATCCGGATGCAATCCTGGTTGAGCGAATCGAAACCTTTCTGCGCGCCGGCAAACCGGGGGCGGCGCTGGAGTTTATGGCCAAGGACCGAGCGGTGCGTCAGCTCGACCCCGATGAATACGACACCTTGCGCAGCCGGGTGGCCGCTGCACTCTATTACGCCGGGAGCCCACGCTCCGCCCTAACCCTGGCCCTGGCCAGCGCCCAGCGCTCCGGAACGCGGGTGCCGGAAGCGCTGTGGATTGCCGGCTTGGCCTCGTGGCGGTTGGGACAACCAGACCAGGCCGCACGCCAGTTCGTGGCTCTGGCCCGGGTTGAAGGCGGTGCGCCATGGCGGACTGCGGCAGCGTCCTTGTGGGCGGCGCGTGCGCTAGACAAAATCGGACGGCCGCAAGCGGCGGCCGAATTCTGGACCAAGGCCAGCCGCTACCAGCGCAACTTTCACGGCATGATCGCACGTCGGCATCTGGGCCTGGAGGCGAATTTCCACTGGCGGACACCGGCTTTGACCGTGCGCCACGTTGCCGCCCTGGCCACCAACAGCAACGGCTGGCGGGCCCTGGCCCTGTTGCAGATCGGACGACTGGAAGCGGCCGAACGGGAACTGATCCGCATTCACCCGCGCAACGACGGCTTACTGGCCGAAGCCCTGGTCGCGCTGGCCGACGGTGCCGGTTTGCCGGCCCTGGCCCTGCGCTTGGGTAACGCCGTGGCCACCGCCAGCGGCCGCACCTATGATGCGGTGCTCTATCCCCTACCCCACTGGGTGCCATCAGATGGCTTCAGCATCGATCGTTCGCTGCTGTTCGCGATCATGCGTCAGGAGTCGCGCTTCGATACCCGCACCGTCAGCCGCGCCGGGGCAACCGGGCTGATGCAGATTATGCCGGATACCGCCACCGACATCGCCGGAACGACTTCGGCCGGAATCGACCGCAAGCGCTTGTTCGAGCCGGAATTAAACCTCAGCTATGGCCAGCGCTATGTCGCGACGCTGCTGGCCACGCCTGAGGTCGGACCGAACTTGGTGCTGCTGGCCGCTGGCTACAATGCCGGGCCGGGCACGGTCAATGTGTGGCGACGCAACGAATTGGACGGCATCGACGATCCGCTGCTGTTCATCGACAGCATTCCCTGGCGTGAAACCCGGGAGTATGTGCGCAAGGTACTCAGCAATTACTGGACCTATCAATCGCGGCTGGATCAGGGTACCGAAACGCTGGATGCGCTTGCCGCCGGACGTTGGCCGGTCTACATGCCTGCGGACAGCCAACGGACCCAGGTAGCAAATCATGGCCAAAATTGACGGTAGCCGCGCATTCGTTCCAGTTAACATTGCGGTTCTGACCATTTCCGACACCCGCGATCTCGACAGCGACCGCTCTGGTGCGGTGCTGGTCGAGTCGTTGACCTCAACCGGCCATCATCTGGCCGCGCGTACGATCGTGCGTGACGACATCGGCGCAATTCAAATTCAGGTAAAAGCGTGGATTGATGATCCACAGATCGACGCCGTGATCACCACCGGCGGCACCGGCCTGACCGGACGCGACATCACCCCGGAAGCGCTACGGCCGTTGTTCGATAAGGAAATTCCTGGGTTTGGCGAGTTGTTTCGCTGGCTGAGTTATCAGAAGATCGCCACCTCAACCATTCAGAGCCGGGCTTTGGCCGGGGTTGCCACCGGTACCTATATCTTCGCCCTGCCCGGTTCGCCTGGGGCCTGCCGCGACGCTTGGGACGGTATTCTCAAGGATCAGCTCGATAGCCGGCATATGCCGTGCAATTTCGTGGAGCTGATGCCGCGCTTGCGCGAAGTGTGATTGTTGATTTTCCTCCGGAGGGCAGGGGGTTCACCCCTGCCCCCGACCAGGAGCCTTAGAGGCCCCTGGACCCACCTCATTTAGAGGCCTAACTACGCAGCACAGACCGCCCAGCGAACCGGGCCGAGGTGCCCAGGTCTTCCTCGATCCGGATCAACTGGTTGTACTTAGCCAATCGGTCCGAACGCGACAGAGAGCCGGTCTTAATCTGGCCACAGTTCGTTGCCACCGCCAGATCGGCAATGGTCGAGTCCTCGGTTTCCCCTGAACGGTGCGAAAGTACGGCGGTATAGTGGGCCTTGTGCGCCATATCCACCGCCTTCAGGGTTTCACTGAGTGTGCCGATCTGGTTGACCTTGACCAGAATTGAGTTGGCGATCCCCCCCTTGATGCCCCGTTCCAACCGCACCGGATTGGTCACGAACAGATCATCGCCAACCAATTGAACCTTGCGCCCCAGCACCTCGGTCAGGCCGCTCCAGCCTTCCCAATCGTCTTCGGCCATACCGTCTTCGATCGAAATAATTGGGTAACGCGCGACCAGATCGGCCCAATAGCCGACCATGCCGACACCGTCCAGAATCTTGCCCTCACCGACAAGCTTGTAACGGCCATCGTGGAAAAATTCGGTCGAAGCCGCATCCAGGGCCAGCATGATATCTTCGCCCGGCCGATAGCCGGCCGACTCGACCGCCTTCATGATGAAGCCCAACGCTTCATCGGCCGAAGCCAGGTTAGGCGCGAAGCCGCCTTCGTCACCGACATTGGTGTTGTGTCCGGCATCCTTCAGTTTTTTCTTCAGCGCCTGAAACACTTCCGCGCCCATGCGAATCGCGTCGGCGCAACTCGGTGCCGAGACCGGCATGATCATGAATTCTTGGATATCGATGGGGTTATCGGCATGGGCACCACCGTTGATGATGTTCATCATCGGTACCGGCAGCACGCTGGCGAAGGCACCACCGACATAGCGATAGAGCGGCAGGCCGGCTTCGTCGGCCGCAGCCTTGGCCACTGCCAGACTGACACCGAGAATCGCGTTGGCCCCCAACCGACTCTTGTTCGGGGTTCCATCCAATTCGATCATCTTTTGGTCGATATCAAGCTGCTGGCTACCATTAATCCCGGTCAGCAGATCAGCCAGTTCACCGTTGACCGCTTCCACCGCCTTCAGCACGCCCTTGCCGCCATACCGCTTTTTGTCGCCGTCGCGCAGTTCGACCGCTTCATGGGCACCAGTGGACGCCCCCGAAGGCACGGCGGCGCGGCCGAAGGCACCGGAGTCGAGGGAAACCTCAACCTCAACCGTGGGACTGCCACGGCTGTCGAGAATTTCGCGGGCGTGAATATCGATAATCGCAGACATAGCTGTCCCCAGTTGGCAGGATCGCGAGGGTCGCTCAGGAGGTGTGATAAACCTCAGCCTGCCAGGGATCAAGTTTCCTTGAGATGGGCGCGTTTCATCTCAAATAAGAGGGGCAAATAAAGGGGGTCCAGGGCAAGGCCCTGGTCGCAAACCTCACGGAAACAAGAAATCGACCGTCATCATCCCGGCGACCAACCCGCCGATGGAAGCCACGACCGATCCGGAAACATAGGCGGTAAAGCCGATCCAGTCGCCCTCATTCATCAGGTTGACCGCATCCAGCGAAAAACTGGAAAAGGTGGTGAACCCCCCCAGCACACCGATCTTGAAAAACGACAGCAACGGCACCGACGGCGACCACACCTCGCTCGCGGCCTGCGTCAGCATTCCCATGAGAAACGAGCCAACAATATTGATATTCATCGTGGCATAGGGAAAATTACCGCCCAGCCACCAGACGACCGCCTGGGTAGCGGCAAAACGCGCCATCGTACCCAGCGCACCACCGCTGCCCACCACCAGCAGAGTCATGAGATCCATGCCGGACCTCCCTGTGTTGCCACTAGGTACACAATACACCGAGCACGAATAGGAGCGCTTGATTTATTTCGCCTCCGGCGACTCCCGTAAGTTTCGACTCCGGCGACTCCCATAAATTTCGCCTCCGGCGACCGGGGCTTCGCCCTGGCCCCACCAGGAGGTGAGGAGAACATAGCAGGGCGAATTTCCAGAAAGGCGTAACTTGATAAGTTTGTTGGGGTAAATGCAGTTTACCCCAACAAACTTTTTCGTTTGAGAAAATCACAGCCCCAAATAGGCCGTCCGGACATCCGGATTCTCCGCCACATCAGCCGCCGGCCCTTCGATCACCACCTTACCCTCAGCCAAAACATAGGCGTAATCACTCAACGCCAGCGCCAGATGCACATTTTGCTCAACCAGCAAAATGGTCGTGCCTTGTTTCTTCAACGTCTTGAGAATCTGAAACAGTTGCTGCGACAGCAACGGCGACAGCCCCAACGACATTTCATCGACCATCAACACTTCGGGTTCGTTCATCAGCCCGCGCCCGACCGCCAGCATCTGTTGTTCGCCGCCGGAAAAGGTGCCCGCCTTTTGATCGTGACGCTCACGCAAACGCGGGAACAGATCAAACACCCGATCGCGGTTGGATTTGAATCTGGCCCGCGCACGTTGCGAGTAGGCACCCATTTCCAGATTTTCATCTACCGTCATGTTGTTGAACAACTGGCGGCCTTCGGGCACCAAGACCACGCCACGCTGAGTTTTGGCATAGGCCGGCAGGGCGGTCACATCCTCCCCCTTCAGCATCACCCGGCCCTTCCACGGCTTGATCGAGCCCATGGCCGAATACAGGGTGGTGGTTTTGCCGGCACCGTTGGTGCCGATGATCGTGGTCACTTGCCCCGGCTTCACCGCCAGGGACACGCCCCACAGCACCTGCACCTCGCCATAACCCGTTTCAAGGTTTTCAATCTTGAGGATCGGTTCGCTCACGTCACGAATCCTCCATCAGCTTGCGGCCGATATCGGGATCACCCAGATAGGCCTCGATCACCTGCGCATCATTGACCACATCATGCGGTTTGCCTTCGGCGATCTTCTGGCCAAAGGTAAGCACCACCACCCGATCAGACAGGCTCATGATCGCCTGCATCAGATGCTCAATGATCAATATTGCGATACCTTCGGCGCGGATGGCATGAAAGACATCGATCATCCGCGCGACCTCGGTCGGGTTAAGCCCGGCCAAGACCTCGTCCAGCAACAGCAGACGGGGCCGCGCGCACAACGCCCGCGCCACCTCCAGCCGCTTCTTGCCGGCGATGGTCAGGTGACGGGCTTCAACATTGATCCGATCGCTCAGTTCAACCCGCTCAATCACCTCACGCGCCACCTCGCGCGCCCTGGTCAACGGCAGGTTTTCCCGGCCAAAGCAGGCACCGACCACGCAGTTTTCCAGCACGGTCATATCGTTAAGCGGACGCACGATCTGATGAGTCCGCGCCAGACCCAACCGCACCACCTCGTAAGGCGGACGGCCGGTGATGTCGTGGCCGGCAAACAGAACCTGGCCTTCATCGGGCGGAATCACACCGTTAATCAGATTGAACACGGTCGATTTGCCGGCACCGTTGGGACCGATCAGCCCCAAAATCTCGCCAGCATTGACCGTGAAGCTAACATCGGAAACCGCACGCAAGCCGCCAAAATGCTTGCCGATTCCCTTGGCTTCAAGCAGCGGTGCGATCATTCAAAAATCTCCCGCAATTTGGGCCAACGGCGATAGGCCCAGCCCATCAGTCCGCCCGGAACGAACAACACAGTCACCAGCAGCAGAGCGCCGGCGATGACCATCTGAAAGCTGGACAGCTCGGGTGAAACCAGCAGATAGCTGCGGAACCGCTCATAAGTGAACGCCCCCAGCGCCGCTCCGGTAATGCTGCCCTGGCCCCCCAGCATCAGCACCACAATCGCTTCGATCGACAATTGCAAATCGAAAGCCTGCTCAGGCTGAATCACGCCGCTTTTGAAGAAGAACAGAGTTCCGGCCACCGCTGGCAGAAATCCAGACACGCTGTAGATTATCGATTTATACAGCGGCGTCTTGACCCCAAGCACCGAGGCCGCATCTTCATCTTCCCGAATCGCGAACAGACCAAGCCCAAACTTTGAGGTCTTGATGTAGTAGCTGAGATAGAGCGAGGCGCCCATCACGGCCACGATCAAGAAATAGATCAACCACATCGCCTCGCGCCGGCCGCCTAGGGTATCGAAATCCGCCCGCGCCAGGTAGAGGCCGGTGGCTCCGCCCCAGGGTTCAAAGTTGGACACGAACGCCTTGACCGCTTCGGCGATACCGATCGTGGACAGCGCGAAGAAAGCGCCGCGTAGACGCAGAATGCCCAACCCGAACAGAAACGCCACCCCGGCCACCACCGCACCGGAGATGACCGCCGCCAACACCATCGGCACGCCAGCGGCCAGCGTCAGATAGATGCCGATGTACCCACCCAGGCCGAAGAACACAATATTGCCGAAATTAACGTAGCCGGTGTAGCCGATCATCAAGTTCAGGTTGCTGGCCAGAATGATATAGATCGCGCTTAGAATCAGCCCTTCACGCAGGCCAATGTCGTTGGTCAGCCACGGCAGCAGCGCGAAAGTCGCGATCACTGCCGCCAGAATCCAAAAGAAGGGTTTGGTCGGGCTCATCGGCGTCCCCTTGCGAACAGGCCGTTGGGAAAGGCGATCAAGATCAACACGAACAGCACGAATTCGATCACCGGAATCCAGCTTACGGCGATGAACGGCGAAATCCCGCCTTCAATCAGGCCAAGCAGAATGCCGCCCATCAGGGCCCCAGCCGGATTACCCAGCCCGCCCAGCACCGTGACCACGAAGCTTTTCAGCTCGTAACTACCACCAGACAACACCGTGAAGGGAAACAGGGTCAGACGACCATCCAGCACATCCTGGATGGTGTAGAGGGGGCTCAAGCCCAGCGAGGCCAAACCATCCAATTGCGTGTCCGCCAGGTTCACCAAACGCGACGAATAGAGACCATCCAACTGCGTGTCGGCCAGCGACAACAGCCCAAGCGAACCCAAACCATCCAACTGCGTGTCGGCCAGATTCACCAAGCGCGTCGAATAGAGACCATCCAACTGCGTACCAGCCAAAGACAACAGTCCAAGCGAACCCAAACCGTCCAACTGGGTGTCCGCCAGATTCTGCAGGCGCACCGAGTACAGGCCATCCAACTGCGTATCCGCCAGGTTTACCAGGCGCACCGAATAGAGACCATCCAACTGCGTGTCAGCCAACGACAACAACCCAAGCGAACCCAGACCATCCAACTGCGTATTCGCCAGGTTCTGCAGGCGCACTGAATAGAGACCATCCAATTGTGTGCTCGCCAAAGATAACAACCCAAGCGAACCCAGACCATCCAGCTGCGTGTCCGCCAGATTCTGCAGGCGCACCGAATACAGACCGTCCAACTGCGTGCCTGCCAAAGACAACAACCCAAGCGAACCCAGACCATCCAGCTGCGTGTCCGCCAGATTCACCAAGCGCACCGAATAGAGACCATCCAACTGCGTGTCCGTCAGCGACTTCAAGCCCAGCGACGCCAGGCCATCCAATTGCGTGTCCGCCAGATTCACCAGGCGCACCGAATAGAGACCATCCAACTGCGTGTCCGCCAGCGACTTCAACCCCAGCGACGCCAAACCATCCAACTGGGTATTCGCCAGATTCGTCAACTGCAATGACTGCAAACCATCCAGTTGCGTGTCCGCCAGCGACTTCAACCCAAGAGAGGTCAGACCATCCAATTGGGTATCCGACAGGTTTACCAAGCGCACCGAATAGAGACCATCCAGTTGCGTGTCCACCAACGACAACAACCCCAGCGAACCCAGACCATCCAACTGCGTATCCGCCAGATTCTGCAGGCGCACCGAATACAGACCATCCAACTGCGTACCCGCCAGGGTACCCAGCTGCGTCGAGGCCAAACCATCCAACTGCGTATCTGCCAAATTCACCAGTTGGAAGGGTTGACCTCGACGCAGTTGGGTACGTTGGCGGACAGCCAATTGGATGGTCTGCGCTCCATGCAACTGCTCAACCTGTCGGACAGCCACTTGGATGGTCTGCGCTCCGTGCAACTGCGCACCCTGGCGGCGCGCCAGGTGGCTGGCCTGGGGTCG
>CAUYTZ010000206.1:0-3190 GCA_963575695.1 uncultured Gammaproteobacteria bacterium
CCTCGCCCGGAAACAGCGCCCAGGCTTCCCGCCAATCGGCGCGATCGTCGTTGGCCACCTTGCCGGTGCGGCTGGTGCTCGACACCCCCGCTTCGTTGCGCCAGGACGGATCGTAGGAAACCCCGTAGGGTGGGTCGGTTACCATCAGATGCGGCACGGTGCCGGCCAGCAGCCGCTCGACATCCGTCGCCACCGTGGCGTCACCGCAGAGAAGCCGATGCCGCCCCAACATCCATAGGTCGCCGGGACGGGAGACCGGATCGGCCGGCGGCTCGGGGGCGGCGTCCTCGTCGGCGGAGTCCCCGCCGGCACCGTCCTCTTCACCATCTCCGTCCAGCAGGTTTTCCAGTTCCTCGCCACCGAAGCCGGTGAGGTCGAGATCGAACTCCAGGGCCAGGAGTTCGGCCATCTCCAGCCGCAGCAGTTCGTCGTTCCAGCCGGCGTTCAGCGCCAGCTTGTTGTCGGCGATGCGGAACGCTTTCTTCTGGGCGTCACTGAGATGGGCCAGCACGATCACCGGCACCGTTTCCAGCCCCAGCCGGCGGGCGGCGAGCACCCGGCCATGGCCGGCGATCAGCACGCCCTGCTCATCAACGAGGCACGGGTTGTTGAAGCCGAACTCGGCCAGCGACCCGGCGATCTGCTCCACCTGCTCGTCAGAGTGAGTGCGCGCGTTGCGGGCATAGGGGATCAACCGGTCCAGCGACCAGTTCTCGATTTGAAGCTCAGGCATGGCTGGGTGTCCTATAGCCGCGCGGCGGCGAGTTCGTCGAAGCTGCGACCGTCGCCATCGCGGGTGACGAGGACGGTCGGAAACAACTGGCGGAAGCGGCGCAGCGCCACGTCGACATACTCGGGAGCGATGTCGATCGCCCGGCAACGCCGGCCAAGCTTCTCGGCCGCAACGATGCTGGTGCCCGAGCCGCCGAACGGCTCGTAGATGACTTCACCTTCATCGGTGAACGCCGCCATCACATGCTCGGGCAATGCGCACGGGAATACGGCCGGGTGCTCGACTTCGATGCCACGCGCCTTGTGCCGGCCGATACGGATCACGCTGTCCGGAATCCGATGAGACTGCGTCGCCTCTCCGGCGTGAGTCCAGGCGCCGACTGACCCGTCGGGTTTGCGCATGGCGGTGGAATGACCGTCGGCGCGCAGATGCGTGTCCTGCCCGGCATACTTGCAGGGGATGATCTTATGAGGTTTTCGGCCCTTCTTGTTGAAATGAAACACCAGCTCGAACGACGGGGCAAAGCGCCCTCCCCAGTCACCGGGCAGTCCAGGCCCCTGATCCCAGGTCAGAAGCCCGAAACGGCGCCAGCCTTGGTTGCGCATCCATTCGATCCAGCCATCCCAGTAGGGCACCCATTCACCATCACGATGGATAAGACCGAGATTCACAAGCACTTGGCCTTCCGGAGCCATCGGCAGGTTGGCGAAAACGCCACGCATGAGGCGATCCCAATCGCCAATGCCGCCGGTGGTGTAGTCGCGCTGGTTACCGTAGGGCGGCGAGGTGAACAGTAGCGCGGCGGCCTCCCCGGCCATTAACCGGGTGACCGCCGCCGGATCGGTGCTATCTCCGCAGAGCAGACGATGCTCACCGAGATGCCAGAGGTCGCCGGGACGCGAGACAGGCTGGGCCGGCGGCTCGGGCACCGCGTCCTCGTCACCGTCCGTCGCACCCGACGAACCCGGTTCATCATCATCGCCGAGCGGCGCCATCAGCTCGTCGAGTTGTTCGGTGCTAAAACCGAGCAGATCGAGATCGAAGTTCTCGCCGTTGAGTTCGTGGAGCAGCCCGGCCAGCAGTTCGTCGTCCCAGCGCGACGACAGGGTGAGCTGATTATCGGCGATGACGTAGGCCCGGCGCTGGGTTTCCGAGAGATGGTCGACCACGACCACCGGCACCTCGGAGAGTCCCAGCCGTTCCGCCGCCAGCAACCGACCGTGGCCGGCGATGATGTTGCCCTGGCCATCGGCGAGAATCGGTACGACAAAGCCAAACTCGGCCATCGAGCCGGCGATCCGCGCCACCTGCTCGGAATCATGAACTCGGGGATTGCGGTCGAACGGACGCAACCAGCCGATCGGCCGGCGTTCCAACCGGTCGGCGATGAAGGAGAGGTCGGTCATGGCGGCCTACATGTACGAACTGTCGATGACTCGACGCCGCACCGGTGTCCGGGACACCGGTTTGCTGTCGCCGGTCTTCTCGGGCGCGGCGAGCATGGCTGTGGCCTCAAAGTTGAGGCGCAAACCCATGGTGATCAGGCCCTGGAGGGCGGCGGTGGCGTAGACCATGGTGTCCAACGCTTCGTTGCGCTCGCCTTCGCGCTTCGGTTGCCACATCCGCACCGGGCGGCCCCGTTCATACCGCGTCACCACCTTCTCGGCGGTGAGTTGGCGGAAATAGTCGGCGTCGCGATCCGAGCCGAAGTGGACAGTGCCGGGACCGGCCTCGGTCAGCTTGAGACGGGCGAACAGCGCGTCCTTCACCGCGTCGACGCCGACGATGAACAGCGGGATTTTCCCCTTGTTCGAGCGGCTCGGCCGGCGCGGCCAGACCGGAACGCCGGGACCGCCCCGGCCCTTGATCGCCCAGATGCGCCGGGAGAGCCGGGTGCGGCAGAACTCGTAGGCGGCTTTGGTGTGGTGGCCGCCGGTGTCGATGGCAACCGCCCGGATCGATAGATCGGGCACGGCGCGGCTGTGGGCGTAGGTGGCGTACAGCGCTGAATCGAGATCGGCCCAGACCTTCGGTCCGGAGGGGTCGCCCCAGATCACCTTGTAGTCGACGATCCAGCATTCCTCGTCGCGGCCCCAGCCGACCACCTGGAGTTCGATGCGGTCGCCCTGGAGGTCGACGCCCGCCGTCAGGACGGCAATGCCGGCCGGCAGCAACAGGCCCCAATGCTCGCGCCGGGCCATCAGCGGATCGGCGTCCACCGCCTCACCGGCCTGATCTTCCCAAGTCTCGCCCAGCTTGTTGTTGGTCCAGGCCTGCAATCTTGGCGGGTCGCGGTAGACCTGACCGTGCTCGATCGCGATCTCGCCCCAGGTCTCGAACGGGCTGTAGAGCGTCGAGATGTGGAAGCCCGCGGTGCGGCCATCGCCTTCGGCGGTCGCCACCCAGCGCCCGCCCGTCAGCATCGCCGGCTTCTCCCGTTCCTCGGCGAAGCCGTGG
>CAUYTZ010000207.1:0-12035 GCA_963575695.1 uncultured Gammaproteobacteria bacterium
TGCTGATGGTGCTGCGCAAGAACCGCATCCTAGCCGAAATCCACGGCCAGTTGGAGGCTAGCAAAGACTATGCCGAGCGGGCCAACCAGGCGAAGAGCGAATTCCTGGCCAACATGAGCCACGAAATCCGCACGCCGATGAGCGCGATCATCGGACTGGTCCATCTGCTCGAACAGACGGAAATCACCCCGGTTCAACGTGATTATCTGCAAAAAACTCGGATTTCCGCCCAGTCCCTGCTTGGTATCCTCAACGACATTCTCGATTTTTCCAAGGTCGAGGCCGGACGGCTGGATCTGGAGAAGGTGCCTTTTTCGCTTGATAGCCTGATGAAGACTCTGGCGACGATCACCTCCGCCGGTGCCAGGGACAAGGATATCGAGGTTCTATTCCAAATCGCACCAGAAACGCCGCTGGCGCTGATCGGCGATCCGTTGCGGCTTCAACAGGTTCTGCTCAATCTGGCCGGCAATGCGATCAAGTTCACCAACCAGGGCGAAGTGGTGTTGTCGGTGGCTCCCACCGACGCCGGAGGCCATAGCCACGAACAGGATAAGGACCATGCTTGCCTGACCTTCTGTGTCCGCGACACCGGCATCGGCATCGCGGCCGAACATCGGCAACAAATCTTCAGCGCCTTTTCCCAGGGCGATTCCTCAACCACCCGTCGCTTCGGCGGCACCGGTCTGGGACTGACAATTTGCACTCGGCTGGTCGAGTTGATGGGCGGCAAGCTGACAGTGGACAGCGAACCCGGACAGGGCAGCAACTTCCATTTTACCGCCTGCTTCCGGCGCGATCCACAGGCACCGGTCAAGCCGGCCCTGCCCGCCGCCCTGCCGCAGTCCTTGCGGGTTTTGATCGTGGATGACAACCAGACCGCGCGCGAGATTCTGGCAATGATGATTTCGCCGTTCGGCTGGCAGACAGAAATCGCAGCCTCCGGCCAGGAAGCCCTGGAGGCGATCGACCGGACAATCGGGAAGAAAAAAGCGTTCGATCTGATCCTGCTTGACTGGTCGATGCCCGGAATTGGGGGGCGCGAAGTTATGCGCCATATCGAACACAACCATTCGCCATCGACCATGCCGGTAATCCTGGTCGTCACCGCCTTCGAACAGGATCGCGTGCGACATGAGGCTGGCGATACGGTCAATCTGGGAATGATTCTGACCAAGCAGGTAACGGCCTCGACCCTAATGGATGCGGTGGTATCGATCCGGACCGGAGCGCCATGTATGCCGGAAACCATGTCCCCAACACTGGTGGAGCGGGCCCCGCTTGCCGGTCGAGTGCTGCTGGTGGTCGAAGACAATCTGATCAACCAGATGGTGGCGCAAAGAATACTGGAGTCCGCCGGAGCAACGGTGATCGTCGCGGCCAGCGGCCAGGAGACGCTCGATATCCTCGCGCAAAAAATCACCCGCTTCGATGTCGTGTTGATGGATATACAAATGCCGGGCATGGACGGCTATGAAACCACCCGCGCCATTCGGTCCCAGCCAGAATTCCACACGCTGCCGATCATCGCCATGACCGCCAACGCCATGCCAGACGACCGTTTGCAGTGTCTGGCGGCGGGCATGAACGATCACATCAGCAAGCCGCTGGATATCGAACGCCTGTTGACCGCGATTGCTCAATGTAACCAGCCGGGTAACCAGCCGGGTAACCAGCCGGTAAGGAAGGATAGCGCCGCCATGTCAACCCCGGAACCATCCTCTGGCGAAGGACAGGAGATCGACCTAGCCCTAGCCCTTAAAAACGCCGGCGGAGACGGCGAATTGGTTAAGGAAATCTTGAAAGTATTCATCGAAACCTTTGCCGATGCCGACCAAACCATGGCCCGGTTGCTTGCTGCCGAAGATCTTGCCGCCATCGCCGACTACGCGCACACCGTCAAGGGCGTCGCCGCCAACATCGGCGCGGCGTCTTTGTCCGCCGTCGCCGGAATGCTCCAGAATGCCGCACGCAGGAACGAACACGAACGCTCAGCCCTGCTTGGCCAGGAAGTTCGCCATCTTTTGGCTGTTGTGCTCAAGCAGGCCGCCGACTATGTAGACCGGGGGTAAAGCCCGGTCATGGCCGCTCAGTCCCCTGCCATGGTTACGCAAGAGCTTGTTCAACGGTGGCTGGAGTCCTGGCCACAGGCGCTGGCGCTATGGTCACGATTCACCAAGCTGCAAGACCCGGTGTGGTGCCTGAGTGAGGAGGACGAAAAGCGGGAAGGCCTGACCGGCAGCTTCGCCATGATCAGGCTGACCGACCACGCGGTGGTGATCAGCCTGCGCCAGATTGAAGCCTCGGGCATGACCGAGTTCGCGCTCGAAATCCTGGCGCATGAAATCGGCCATCATGTCTTCGCTCCGGCTAATGCCAACGATCACCTAAGATTGCTGGCTCGCCTGCGCCGTGGCCTGCCCGGGGTTGAGGACCGCACGCCGCTGATCGCCAACCTCTACGCCGACCTGCTGATCAACGACCGCCTGCACCGCTTGGCCGATCTGCGCCTGCCCGAGGTTTATCGCCGCCTGACCGGGCTTCACGTGGCTGGGCACCCCTCCAAGGGCGCGGAACTCCGGCTGTGGACCCTGTACATGCGCGCCTATGAGCGTTTGTGGGGGCTGGAGCGCGGCGATCTGGCTCACGGCCGGATCGACCCGACGCTGGATTACGACGCCGGACTGATCGCGCGGCTGGTGCGCGGCTATGCCAAGGATTGGCTGTCTGGAGCCGGGCGCTTTGCCGCCGTCTGCCTGCCCTACTTGATGGAGGATGGAGAGAAATCGCGCCAGGAAGCGGTGCCGTGGCGGCGGTTGCTCGACACCCGCGACGCCGGACAAGGGGCAAACCCAACCGGCCTGAGCGAGGTGGAGGACGACGAGATCACCGGTGCCGTTCATCCGCGCGATGAGGAGCTTGCCGAAATAACCGATGGCGTAGAGGGCGACCTTTCAGGCAAAACCGGCCGTAATCCGGCTGGCTCCACCCATCCGGCCGGGGAGCACCACCGCCAGCCTTCGGAATACCTGGAGTTATTCAAAGCCGCCGGTATCAATATGGCTCCGGACGAGGCCGCGTATCGCTATTACCGCGAACGGGCGCTGCCGCACCTGATTCCCTTTCCGGCCAAGGTTCAGCCCGACACGCGCGAGCCACAATTGGAGGGCCTGGATCCGTGGAGCCTGGGCGACGCGGCGGAGGCTATCGACTGGTTCGAAAGTGTGCTGGTCAGTCCGCGCGTCGTACCCGGTTACACCACCAAGCAACGCCACATGGAAACCGCCATCGGCGACCAACCAGAACACCGGCCGGTTGACCTCTATCTCGGCATCGACTGTTCAGGCTCGATGGTTAACCCGCGTTACAACATCTCCTATCCGGTCCTGGGCGGCACGATCATGGCCCTGTCCGCGTTGCGGGCCGGGGCCCGGGTGATGGCGGTGCTGTCGGGCGATCCGGGCGATTGCACCAGCACCGAAGGCTTCATCCGCGATGAACGGGCGGTGATGGCGATTCTCACCGGCTATCTGGGTACCGGCTATGCCTTCGGGATTCCACGACTGAATAAGACGTTTGCGGAAACACGGCCGACTCCGGCCCATATCCTGATCATCAGCGACGGCGACATCTTTTCCATGTTGGAGGAAGGCAGCGCCAAGACCCGGCGCAAGGGGAAGGTTGTGGAGAAGGTCTCGCGGCTGCCCGGCAGTGAAAGCGGCTGGGACATCGCCGAACGGTCGCTGAAGGCGGCGGGCGGGGCCGGCACCATGCTGCTGCACATGCACGAGGGTTCGTTTAAGGATGAGGTTAAACGGCTGCGGGCGCAGGGCTGGGCGGTGCATCACGTCACCGACTGGGCCGAAGTGGTCGCCTTCGCCCGCGCCTTCGCCCGCACCACTTGGTTGGATAAGGGCAAGCGGCGATGATCGCGGCGGCGAGCGGCAAGGGGCCAATCCTTGAAACCCTGTTGCGCCGACTGACCGAAACCCCGGCCGAATTCCTGATGCCGCCTCGGCATGGCGAACAGGGAGTGATACAGCTTGACGCGGTGGTGGGCGATCTGTTGCGCCTGTTCAACCCATCAGGCGATGGCCCATCGGGTCTTGGCGGCTTCAGCTTTGCACTTGAGGGCAAGAAAAAGGCTTCCGTTCCGGTTGAAGCGCCGCGCTTGGTTCTGCTCGCCTGCTGGCTGTTTGCCGACGACTGGTTCCTTCAGCGTCCGGATTTGGCCACGCGCGTGCTGAAATTGCTCCAAACCGGGTTCATCGATCTGGCCCAGGTGGTGCGGGCGGCCGACTGCGTGACCGATGCCGACCGACGCGAGGAATTCATCCGCCGTTGCCTGTCGGCGCTGGATCTGGTGCCGGCCGGAGAAAACGCACGGATAGCGCAAGACCGGCTGTCGTCGCTCGACAGCGTGGAGCGGCGACGCATTGGGCGCGCGGTGGCCGAAGCCGAACGGCGCGCGCGCGAAGTGCGCGAGGCGCTGGCACGCAAGGCGGCAGAGGAGGCGGCGGCAAACTATGGCCGGGAATAATAACCTTGATGCCGGTGAAACCTCCGGGACACCGGCCCCGCCAGAACCCCGGCCAGAACCCCGGCCAGAACCATGGCGGCCGCTAACCATGAGGCGGGCGGAACTGCCCGAAGCCCAGCGCCATCCGCTGCTGAACGCGGCCGGAGCGAAGATGCTGCACGGGCTGCGCCAGCATCCGGCCGCCCCGCAGTTCAATTTCGCGTGCGGCGACCGCCTGGACGCCGCCGGGCTAGAAGCGGTACGCAACCACCAGCGGGCGCTCGACCATTTTGTGGACCAGCCGCCCGCCCCAGCCGGTTCCCCCCCGCCCTGGCTGGCCGAATTCGTCGACCGGTGCCTGCGGACGGTGCCGTTCTATCGTCAGCGTGGCGGTGATCCGGCCGGTTTCCTCGATCTACCGCCGCTGACCCGGGACGATCTGGCGCGGGTGCCGTGGGCGTTCGTGCCCGATGATCTGCCTGTCGCGCCGCTGATCGTGTTCGACTCCTCCGGAACCACCGGCGCACCGCTGCTGATCCCAACCACCCCGGAGGCCGCAGCCGGCTATCTACCGCTGCTCAATCTGGCGTTGGCCACCGCTTTGCCCGGCTCCGGGCTGCGCCTAACCGGCGGTCCCGGCCGGGTCGCGATTCTCTTCGTCTGCGCCCAGCGCTCAACGTTGACCTATGCCACGGTGTCATCGGTGCTGGATCAGGCGGGCGTGGTCAAGCTTAACCTCAGCCCCTCCGAGTGGCACGACCCCGCCGATCGCATCGCCTATATCGACGCCTGCGCCCCAGAACTGGTTACTGGCGATCCGTTTTCATTGAGCGAACTGGCCAGCTTGCCGATAACCATCCGGCCAAAGGCGCTGATCAGCTCGGCCACCACACTGCTGCCGGAACTGCGCGACCACCTTGCCGCCCGTTTCGGCTGTCCGGTGCTCGATGTCTATTCAATGACCGAATGCCGGATGATCGCGGTGGCCAGCGGAAACGGCCACGCCGTACTCGGTCATGATCTCCACGTCGAATGCCTGGATCCGCAAGGGCGACCGGTCGCGGACGGCGGACGCGGCGAAATCGTCGTCACCAGCCGCCGCAATCCGGCGCTGCCCCTGCTGCGCTACCGCACCGGCGACCACGCCGCGCTGACCTGGCACAGTGACCGTCTGATGTCGGGCCATCCGATGTTGACCCGTCGGATGTTGATCGGGCTGGAGGGGCGGACACCGGTTACCTTCGTCAGCACCGACGGACGGCGGATTCCGAGCGTCGATGTCACCCAGGCCCTCAAGCCCTTCGCCCTACCCCACTTCCACCTAGACCAGTCCAGCGACGGCGCTCTAACCCTAACCCTGCCGCCGCAAGCTTTGCGAGAATTCGCACCCACGGATCAGGCCCTGCGCGCAGCCTTGACCGCCGTTTTCGGCCATCCGGTGATCCACATTCTTAAGTTCTCGTCCTGAATTTAGGCTTAGGCCAGCAGCGCCTGGGCTGCCCGCCGCGCCTCTTCGGTCACTTGGGCACCAGAAAGCATACGGGCGATTTCCTCACGCCGGGCAGGACCATCCAACGTTGCGACCTCGGTCACAACCCGTTCGCCGATGATTGATTTGCGGACCTGCAAATGGGTCACACCCCGTGCCGCGACCTGCGGGCTGTGCGTGACCACCAGCACCTGAACCTCGCGCCCCAGCCGCGCCAAGCGCTCGCCGACCGCCGCCGCCACCGCGCCACCGATGCCGGCATCAACTTCGTCGAACACCAACGTCGGCACGGTGCCGGCCCGAGCCAGCACCACCTTCAGCGCCAACATGAAACGTGACAACTCGCCGCCTGACGCGATCTTGTTCAGCGGGCCGGGGGGGGCTCCGGGATTGGTCGAAACCTGAAACGCGACCCGGTCGATGCCGCAGGCCCCCCACTCGGCTTCACCCAGCGGTTCGATCCGCGTGATAAACCGGGCCCGGTCCAGCTTCAACGGCGGCAATTCCAGGGCCACCGCCCGATCCAGAGTCAGCGCCGCGACCGCGCGGGCGGCGCTCAATTTCTTGGCCACCTCCCGATAGCCGGCCCGGGCCTGTTCCGCCTGACGCGCCAGCCGCGACAGGGTGTCGCCTTGATCTTCGATCAGCGCCAGCCGGCGGACGAAATCAGCCCGTAGTGCCGCCAGACCATCCACCGCCACCGCATGTTTGCGTCCGGCCGCACGCAGCGCGAACAGGCGCACTTCCAATCGTTCCAAGGCACCGGTGTCGGAGTCGATGTCGGCTGCGGCCGAACGCAACAGCGCACCCGCCTCCCCGGCTTCGGCCCCAGCCCGATCCAGCGCCGCAATCGCCGCATCCAGTCGGCCGCCGGCCTTGTCCGCCACCCTGGTCAACACACGCAAGGCGGCATAAAGCGCCCGCTCCACCCCGCGCTCCCCCGCCATGTCACCCAGCGCGCCGTTAATCGCCTCGGCCAGTTTTTCCCGGTGCATCAGCATGGTCCGGGTTTCAGCCAGTTCGGCTTCCTCCCCCGGACGCGGATCGAGTGTATCCAGTTCAGCCACGGCGTGGCGCAGATAGTCTTCCTCGGCTCGGGCTCGGTCGGCATCGCCGGCCGCCTGTGACCGGGCCTGTTCAAGCTGACGCCAAGTGCGGTGTGCCGCCGCCACCCGTGCCGCCGCCGCCTGCACGCCGGCATGGGCGTCAAGCACCGCCAGATGGGTGCGCGGATCGAGCAGGCCATGGGTGTCGAACTGGCCATGAACCTCGACCAATTCCTCGCCCAACTGGCGCAGCAGGGTCACGCCGACCGGCTGATCGTTAACGAAAGCGCGCCCGCGCCCGTCGGCGTTGATCAAGCGGCGAAAGGTAAGCGTGTCGCCGCTATCCAGCCCCTGTTCCCGCAGTAAGGCGAACACCGGATGATCCGGCGGCAAATCGAATTCAGCCGTGACCACGGCTTGGCTGGCACCATGACGAACCAGAGCGGAATCCCCGCGCGCCCCCAACGCCAAACCCAACGCATCCAGGAGAATCGACTTGCCGGCCCCGGTTTCGCCGGTCAACACGCACAACCCGGCACTGAACGACAGGGTCAATCGTTCAATCAACACCACATCGCGAATGGTGATGGCGGCAAGCATAGGCCGGTCCATTGGTTTGCCGGCGTGAAGACCGACGCGCTCGTCAGTGGCCAAAGAACCTTATGGCCGCGGACCTACTCCACTCCCCCAGATGTGGCGATAACCTCTTCTGGGGTCATACCACATTTGGATATGGAAGGGATCAGAACGGATTGATCGACTCCCAAACTCTGGTCATGGTGCCTTTGCGACTGTCTTCCGGACGCGCGTTAGGATCAACCAGCAGAGCGTAGCTGTCTTGATACCATTCACTGCCCGGATAATTGTGGCCAAGCACCGCCGCCGTTCGCCGCGCTTCCTCGGTCAAGCCCATCGACAGATAGGCTTCCGTCAGCCGATGCAAGGCTTCCGGAGCGTGGCTGGTGGTTTGATAGGTGTCGATCACCGCCTTGAACCGGCCAATCGCGGCGTTGATGTTGTTCTGGCGCAGATAAAAGCGACCGATTTCCATTTCCTTACCGGCCAAGTGATCGTTCGTCAGATCCAGCTTAATCTTGGCGTCACGCGCATATTCGGTATCCGGGAATCGGCGCACAACTTCGGTCAAGGTGTCCAGCGCCTGCTTCGTGGTCTTCTGGTCCCGGCGCACGTCCGTGATCTGTTCATAGTAGCACAATGCCTTCAGGTAATAGGCATATGGCGTCTGTTCACTGCCCGGATGCAATTGAATGAAGCGATCGAGCGCCACAATCGATTCATCGTATTTCATATCCTGATAATAGGCATGCGCGGCCATGATCTGCGACCGCGTTGCCCATTGAGAGTAGGGATGCTGGCGTTCAACTTCGTCAAACAGTCGCGCAGCTTCCTTAAAGTCCTTGTCCTCCATCGCCGCCGAAGCTTCATTGTACAACTGTTCAGCCGGTTTTTCGACGTAAGCCACCTCATCGCTAGAACAAGCAACCAGGGCCAGCGCGATCAGCGGCACGATCAACAACGAACGGAATGGGCGGATGGTCATCGGTTTCGACACCAGAAAGGTTATGCGCTCGACTATACCCGGCGGCGGGCAAGTTCGTAAAGCCCCACTGCTGCGGCATTGGAAACATTAAGCGTGGATACCGGCCCGCTGGTCGGCAGCCGGGTCAGTTCATCGCAGCGTTCCATCGTCAGCCGACGCAGGCCCTCGCCCTCTGCACCCAGCACCAGCGCCACTGGTCCGGACAGATCCAGTTCGGGCAGGGTTCGCCGTCCGGATTCATCCAGCCCGACGCACCAATAGCCAGCGTCACGCAACTGGCTGAGGGACCGGGCCAGATTAACCACCCGCACCAGCGGCACCACCTCCAGCGCGCCAGAGGCCGATTTGGCCAGGGTTCCAGTGGCGTCGGGGGCGTTGCGTTCGGTGACGATCACCGCACCGGCACCGAACGCCGCCGCCGAGCGTAGCACGGCACCAACGTTATGCGGATCCGTGACCTGATCGAGCACAACCAAGAACCCGGGGCGCGGGTCTAGAGCCAGAAAATCGTCAAGATCAACCTCTGGCAGCGGTGAAGTCTCCAGAACCACACCTTGATGAACCGCGCCCGGCACCAACCGGTCAAGATCGAGCCGGCCAGCCGGAGTCGGTGGCGGCCGGTCCAGACCCAACGCAGCAGCCCGCTTCAACGTCGGTGTCAGCGTTTCCAGCGCAGACTCGGTCACGAGCAATCGCTTGCAGGTGCGCTGTGGATTGATCCAAGCCGCAGCCACAGTGTGAAGGCCGAACAACAGCCCACCCCGTCCACTGCCCTTCGATCCCCCCCCCTTCGATCCCCCCCCCCTCGGCCCGCTCCCCTTCGGTCCACCAACCCTTGACCCACCGCCGTCGCCGGCTTCACCGCTACTCCGGTTGGGGCCGTGATCGGGGCCGCGCCCGGCGGCTCGCGGTGGCGAGCGTTCAGCAGCTCGCGGCGGCGAGTGGTCGGCTGTGCGTCGAGTTTCGGAACGAGATTCGCTGGAAGCAGAAGAACGAGGCGTGGCCGGCGGGCGGGAGCGGGACAATGGTCACCTGGAGTTTTGTGGATGAAAAACCAATCTGGACCATTAATCTCAATTTTTTGTTGACAAGGATACCAAAATCTCGATAGTGCGCACCAGCCGACGGGAAATAAGCTCGGCGGCGCGGATGGAAGGGTGGCCGAGCGGTTAATGGCAGCAGACTGTAAATCTGCCCTCTTAGGAGTACGGAGGTTCAAATCCTCCCCCTTCCACCAATGACTTAGCGGAAAACTTTAAGTGAGATGGGAGCGGCATTCCATCTGATGGGTGGTTTTGTCCCCCATCTGTCCCCCATTTTTTCGTGACGCTGCGTGAAGCCGGGGGACAGTTCCCCACTCCAGAGCCAATGTGATTCGCTGGATCACTCCACATTCACAGCCAGGGGCTTGCCCCCTGCACCTTGCCTGCGACCGTCGCTCGGATCGGCGGCTTGACTGTCCCCACGGCGACACCCTGTTCGCGCTCGAAACCGCCGACGGCGTGGCCGTCGCCATCAAAGCCATCAGTGATCGGCTTGGTATCGACTGGGAAGGACAACGCCAGCGCATGAAGCGCGACACCGTTCTGACTGAGGGCACCTGTATTATACAGGTGCAGGTCTTCGGCGACGTACAGGTTCGGGAGCACACCGTGCTTAGGCTTGATCTGGTCAACGGCTGGCTGTTCGGGATCGACGAGAACCGGGTCAAGCCCCTTGCCGAAAGAGGATGACGATGAAAAGGGGGTCGGTCAGAGTGGACACCCTTGGCGGCCTATCCCAGACAGCACGAACCCCGCCCGGCGAACCGGGCGGGGCTGGTGGTGGTGACCGGGCGGGCCGGCTATCTCGCGCGCGCATCAGGTGTAAAGCGTTTTCGCTTTTCTGGCCTATCCCACTGGCAAACAACGAATGATGCCTGTGCAGGGGCGAGGCCCCTTTGCTGCGCCTCCGCGCGGTCGATGATCTGCGCTTTGAGGGTGTGCAACCGCTGAATATCCTTGCGATGGCTCATCACCACATCGACCGCGCGCGCCGATGCCGCCTCGATCGCCTCGCGATGGTTGGCTTTGGGACTGGTAACCTCGCTGGTAACCAGCCGCCTGTTAACCTCTTGCTTCACCTTCCCCGATAGATCGCGCGCCCATCCATTCCTTTTGGCCTTTTTTTCAATGGCGACATGGGAAACGCCGTATCTTTTACCTATTTCACGGACCGACAGTTGTCCGGCCCGCCGATAAACTAGGCTCCCGCGCTCTCCGGTCACCGTTACCTGTCCGGCTTTGACCATCCGGGTGAGCAGTGAGGAGGTCGTCGTCGTTTTTTCCCCAATCGCGTCCGATATGGCGGCAAGCGTCGCCCGACCCTCGAAGTGGATCAGGGCGTTGAGGATGTCACTCCGAGTATTGCCCCCGCTTGGCTGTTGGCGCTCCAGGTACGCGCGGAACCTGTTGGCCAGAAACAAGGCCCGTTCGTCGTCGTTTGGATGCCGAGCCAGGGCACGATCCAAAAGGGCGAGGATGATTTGGGGGTCGTTCATGCGGCCCTGCCCTGGCTGGCCCACGGGCTGGCTGTGATCAGGGCGGGCGGGGCTTCACAGCCGGGTTCGTCCGGCTTTGGTCCCCAGCCCGACAGCCACGGGCCACCGGGTCCACTGGCCAGCCGGTTCCGCCACTGGATTTCCACGGCATCGCCGAACTGGACAACCGGCGATTGGTCCCGACGACGGCGGGATGGCTTTTCAACCCTTGATTGATTTCCAGTTCCCCCCTGCCGAGGGGGGTTAGGGGGGTTAGATTCCTGTCTTGTAGTGTAGTGTCCCCGGTTTTCCGCTGGAATTCCGCTGGAATGGGTTTGGTTTTCCGCTGGAACTTTGGCCCTATTCCGGTGGAATTCATCTTGATTTCCGTCGGAATGGGTTTGGTTTTCCGCTGGAATTCCGTCGGAAAGTGCGGCGTCCTCCGCTGGAATTCCGCTGGATTTGGCCTTGCGGTCGCGGTCACGCTGTAGCCGGGCTTCAAAGCGCATCATTTCGGCGTAGGCTTCAGTCGCCATCTTGCACAAGAAGCCGTGATACAGCCGGCCATCGCTGCACAAGATTGTTGGCCGCTTCGGCATCGGCCGGATTGATCGTTAACACGCGCTGGAACAGCGCCTCCGCCTCATCGGTTCGATTCAAAGCCAGACAGGCCAGCCCCAGATTGAGCGGCCCGAACGAAACATCCTCGGCCACCGTCGCCGCAAACACCTGATCATCCGGGTCTTGCAGCACCAGCCCGACCCGCCCACGCCATGGATGAAGAGCGCAAGGCCAAATCCAGCGGAATTCCAGCGGAGGACGCCGCACTTTCCGACGGAATTCCAGCGGAAAACCAAACCCATTCCGACGGAAATCAAGATGAATTCCACCGGAATAGGGCC
>CAUYTZ010000208.1:0-2272 GCA_963575695.1 uncultured Gammaproteobacteria bacterium
CAGACCTTCGGCACCAAGGATGTTCGGCATGTCAGGCAAGGTGACAAGAAAATTCGCGGTTTCAATGGCTTCCGTCTGGTTCGGCCCGACTATACCGATGGGGGCCGATATGACCACTGATCAGCTAGTACCGGATACGGCCGGGTTTCCCGTATCGGTTTTAGGTGTGCGCGCGCATACGCGCACACACACATGTAAGGGAGATGCGGAGAACCCGGCCGTATCCGGTCCTGAACCCACTGCCCGAACACTAAGACCCTATCAAAACAAGGCGATAGCTGACATTTTGGCGAAACTGCGCCGCTATCGCCTTGTGCTGCTCCAGCTTCCGACCGGAGCCGGGAAGACGTGCATTGCCGCCACGGTAGTCAAAAAATTGGTGACTCATGGCAAGCGGGTGGTTTTCCTGGTTCACCGCGTCGAGTTGCTCGAACAGACCAGCCGCACGTTTTCGGATGAGGGCATAGACCATGGCGTACTCCGGGCTGGCGGACCGACGCCGGACGTGCCCGTGCTGATTGCCATGACCCAGACGATCGTCCGGCGGTTGGATCAGGTGCCGGTTCCCGAACTGTTGTTCATCGATGAAGCCCACCATGCCACGGCCGGCACTTGGGCCGCGATCCTGGCTGCGTGGCCAAGCGCATACGTGATCGGCCTGACCGCAACGCCAACACGTCTCGATGGTCGAGGGCTTGGCGACGTGTTCGACGCGATGGTTCAGGGGCCGACGGTCGAGGAACTAATCCGCGATGGCTACCTGTCGCGATATCGGGCCTTCTGTCCGGGCACGGTTGACATGTCCAGGGTGGCAACACTGGCCGGTGACTACGAACGCTGCGGCGCTGCTGAAGCGATTGACCGGCCGGCAATCACCGGCGGTATCGTCGAGCACTACCAGCGACTGGCCCCTGGCCGGCAGGCGATCTTGTTCGCTGCGTCGATTGCTCACAGCAAGAGCCTTGCCGCCGCATTCCATGCCGCCGGTGTCCCCGCCGTGCATCTGGACGGCACGACGGATAAAAGCTGGCGGGAAGCCATGGTTGCCGATTTCGCGCGGGGAAAGGTGCAGGTGCTTTGCAACGTGGAATTGTTCGGCGAAGGCTTCGATGTTCCTGACGCTGAAGTGGCAATCCTGGCAAGACCAACCCAAAGTCTTGCCTTGCATCTGCAACAAATCGGCCGCGTCTTGCGCCCGTCACCCGGCAAAGACCATGCGTTGATCCTGGATCACGTCGGCAACATCGCCCGGCTTGGCTTGCCAGACGATCCGCGCGAATGGTCGCTGGACTCCAAGCCGAAGAAGGAGGCCACGAAAACCCCGCCAGCGGTCCGACAGTGCCCGGTTTGCTCTTGTGCTCACCGGCCCGCGCCTACCTGCCCGGAATGCGGTCATACCTACGCAATAAAAATTCGTATACTTGATCAGCGAACCGGCATCCTAATCGAAGTGAAGCGCGAGGTGCCGGTTGAACTGGCCCCCGCGTGGCCGACGCCCTGGCCCCCACCTGGAATTAATATCGTCACGGCCAGAGGGCATCATTGGCTTCAAATGCTGAAAGCCGCCGGGGGGGATAAAAGCCGCTTGCAGCAAATCGCCACGGAACGCGGTTTTAAGCCCGGCTGGGTCTATCACCAAATACGGACTTTTCAGCAAGCGACGGGAGCCACGCAATGACGCCGCGCTTGGTGCTGACCGATGCCGAACCCAGCCCGCTCGTGCTCACCGTTTACGCCGGAGACCTTCGGATTGACGCGCACCTGGACCCACTGCGGGCGCTGCGGCTGGCCGGGCAGCTCATCGAAGCGGCCGAGCGTCGGTTACGCCAGTAATGGCCTTCCCGGTCGCTCTGGGACTCGCTGGAGCCAGACTGCATCCAGCGGGCTTCCTACCGGCCCTGAGAGGGGTACGGATAGCGCCGTCAAAGTCCCCCTGCCCGCAATCGGAGCCTCACCCACTTAAGCCGCCGCCTTCAACTATTTAACATATTATTTATGTGATAGCACGCAGCACCCACATAGATTGACTCTTAAACACCGATATTAACAAATCTAATATGCGAAATATCACCATCAACACCATAAATATATTAAATACCAGCGCGTGACCCAAGCCGACGGCAGCACCCTCGAAGGCTCCTTGTCCGGCCTTGACGATCAAGACCGATGCCGGCCATCACGAGCGAGCGGGGGCGGGCATGACCACGGCACTGACCCTGTTCGACTATGCCGGGCTGCCGGTGGAAGACGCCGAGCTTTGCCGCATCGTCGA
>CAUYTZ010000209.1:0-1664 GCA_963575695.1 uncultured Gammaproteobacteria bacterium
CCGCCGCGAGGGTGCGAGGCCGGATCGAGGCCGTGCTGGACTGGGCCACGGTGCGCGGGTTCAGGCAAGGCGACAACCCGGCCCGGTGGCGTGGGCAGTTGTCGCACCTGCTGCCGGCTCCGGCAAAGGTTTCCACGGTCGTGCACCACGCGGCGCTGCCCTATGTCGAAATCGGGGCATTCATGGCCAGCCTGAGCGGCCGGGACGCCATCTCCGCTCGTGCCCTGGAATTCACCATCTTGACCGCTGCCCGCACGGGCGAAGTGATCGGTGCGACCTGGAACGAGATTGATCTTGATGACGCCACCTGGACCATTCCAGGCGAGCGCATGAAGGCGGGAAGGGTTCACAAGGTGCCGCTGTCCGGCCCGGCGCTGGCCATCCTGCGGACCATGGCGGAACACCGGCAGGGCGAGATTGTGTTCCCTAGCGCACAGGGCAAGCCGCTCTCAAACATGGCGATGGCGATGTTGCTGCGGCGCATGGAGCGTGGCGACATGACCACACATGGGTTCCGTTCCAGCTTCCGCGACTGGGCAGCGGAGCGCACGGCGTTATGAACATCCCCCTGACCGCTCCCGAGCCGTTCATTGCCGAGCTTTGGGCTGAATGGACGGCCGCGACATTTGGAGCGCCAGCGTGTGACCACGGATCGCCGCGGGCCGAGTGGTTCGACAACCTTGGTTTGTCATATCGTGTTCGCTGGCGTGGCGGCATCGGCGTTGCTAGCGCAAAGCTTCACGAAGATGGCAACTATTGGTCGCATAACAAGTCTAGAGCGCGCGTAATCGTGGTTCCAGCCTGGGCCTGATCGGCTATTGATGGCGTCGATACCAACCCAGATCGGCTTATTAATCTCGTTACTTTCAAGCCGAAGCGACCAACTGTGCTTTACCGATGGACAGGAGACGCCGGCTTGCTCGGAGTTGCTACAATCGATCGCGCGGTAGAAAACGGCATGGCCTTACATCTTTTTGGTGACGCCTTGAGTTGGCTTCTGGCAGGCGGAGAGGAAGCCGGCGCGTACGTCGTTAATTACGATCAAGCGGTAAAGTTGCTGCTTAAAGTTCCGTTTGTTTTTCATATAGTATTTTTCTTGCGGAAAATCTAGATGCCAAAATGCGCCGCGCTGGCCGCACCCCTGAGATTTTGATCGATGCCGCTCAAATGATGGTGGCAGTATGAGCATGATAATTACTCTTGAAGAAGCTCGCCGGCGACGCGCCGATGGGCTGTCTCGCAACGAAACCCCACCAGAATTCGGTGATTCCGAACCCGACTTTACGCCAAGCGGCTCAGGACACTCGCTAAGTGTTCGTTCGGTCACGCAAACAGAAGACTCGATTGCCCTAGAGTTCACCCGCCAACACGGCGACAGTTGGCGCTATGTCGCCGCATGGGGGAAGTGGTATCGCTGGACTGGAACCCATTGGGAAGCTGAACCTACGCTTCAGGTGTTTGACCTTATTCGCTCTGTCTGTCGCGATGCTTCAATTAACGCGGGCAAACCGAGCGCTGAAACTAAGATTGCCAGTGCATCCACCATTTCATCTGTCGAGAAACTGGCCCGTGCCGATCGGAAGCACGCGGCAACCGCTGAACAATGGGACGCTGACCCATGGTTACTGAATACACCCGGCGGGGTGATCGACCTTCGCGACGGG
>CAUYTZ010000210.1:0-4416 GCA_963575695.1 uncultured Gammaproteobacteria bacterium
TCTGTCCGGCGCTCAAGCACGGGCGTTCGACGCCTTCCTGGCCTCGTTGCGTGGCCCGGCCGGGGAAGTGTTGGTCCCCGACTTCCGCCGGCTGGCGGCGCTGGGATCGCTGGCCGGAGCGCCGCGTCTGACATCCGGGACCGGCCGCACCCTGACCCTGACCGGCTTCACCGCCAATGCGGCCAGAGTGCTGCAAGCCGGCGACTTGATCCAGACCAGCGTCGGTCGGTCGCACATGGTCCTGGACGATATCAATGCTGATGGGTCCGGCAACGCCACCCGCGATCAGCACCAATTCCCGGCTAACCAGGCCGGCACCGATCGTCAGTGGCTGCCTGGCCACGACCAATGTTTGCGGCTTGGCCGTCACCGCTGACTGCGGCTTGGCCGCTTCCGGTGATTGCGGTTGAGCCTTGCCGCCGACCGGGGTCAGAACCAAAGCGCCGATCATCAGCGCGATCGCCGCTCGTGTCGCTTTACGCACCAGACCCTCCCGATGTCCTGTCCCCGGTCACTCACGGCAAGACCCACTCGGCTTGCCTTAGCGAATCACCTTCACTTCCGGCAGCGTCGGCTTGACGCGCCGGATCTTGCCCGGCGCGGGAAGAATTTCCGCCGTACCGGTGATCACGTCCTTACCGTCCTGGTTCGTGACCTTGCAATCAAACACCACCACCTTCTTCTCGTCGCGCTTTTCCTTGACGATCACGGTCGCGGTGATGGTGTCGCCGAGGTTGACCGGGCGGCGGAAGCGAAATTCCTGGCTCATATAGATCGCGCCCAAACCGGGCAGCTTGGTGCCGAGCACGGCGGAAACCAGCCCGCCGCCGAACATGCCATGCGCAATCACCTGCTTGAACATACTGCCGGCAGCGTATTCGTCATCGAAATGGGCCGGGTTGTAGTCTCCGGAAACCACCCCGAACAGGGCGATATCGTCGCGGGTGACGGTGCGGGTGATGCTGGCGGACTGACCGATGGTCATTTCGTCATAGGTGACGTTTTCCATCATCTCGGCATCGGTGCTCATGATCTTCCTTCCCGAATCGCAAAAGGGTATAGCTTGGCCCTGTTCCCGCAATGCAGCGTCGTTTCCGGTCGCGGTCAAGCCGCCTTGTTCCGGACGCTGGAGCGGGATACCTTTATTGCCAGTTTTCCGCCCGGCTTACGAGGAAAAGCATGTCCAAGCCGCGTACCCTGTTCGACAAGATCTGGGACAGCCATGTTGTCCACCGCCAGGAAGATGGCACCTGCATCTTGTATATCGATCGCCATCTGGTCCACGAAGTCACCAGTCCGCAGGCGTTCGAAGGCTTGCGCCTGGCCAAGCGCACCGTACGCCGACCGCCGGCGACGCTGGCGGTGGCCGATCACAACGTGCCGACCACCGACCGCTCCAAGGGCATCGCCGACGAGGAAAGTCGGATTCAGGTCGAAACGCTGGAGCGGAACGCCCAGGATTTCAACGTGCCCTACTTCCCGATGACCGACATTCGTCAAGGTGTGGTCCATATCGTCGGGCCGGAACAGGGCTTCACCCTGCCGGGCATGACCATCGTCTGCGGCGACAGTCACACCGCCACGCATGGCGCGTTTGGGGCGCTGGCGTTCGGGATCGGCACCTCGGAAGTTGAACATGTCCTGGCCACGCAGACGCTGTTGCAGAAGCCGGCCAAGAATTTTCTGATTGAAATCGATGGTGCGCTCACGCCGGGGGTGACGGCCAAGGACATCATCCTGGCCGTGATTGGTGAGATCGGCACCGCCGGCGGTACCGGCTATGTCATCGAATTCGCTGGCGAGGCGATTCGCGGCCTGAGCATGGAAGGCCGCATGACCGTGTGCAACATGGCGATCGAAGCCGGGGCCCGGGCCGGGCTGATCGCGCCCGACGACACCACCTTCAGCTATCTGCGCGGACGGCCGATGGCACCCAAGACCGGGGCGATGCAGACCGCGTGCGAATACTGGCGCACGCTGGCCAGCGATCCGGGTGCGGTTTATGACCAGGAACTACGGCTGGACGCGAGCAAGATCGAGCCGCAAGTGACCTGGGGCACCAGCCCGCAGGATGTGCTGCCGATCACCGCGACCGTGCCCAATCCGGCCGATTTCGCCGATGCCGGCCGACGCGATGCGGTCAAGCGTTCCCTAGATTACATGGGCCTCACCCCGGGCATGGCACTGACCGAGATCACGATCGATACCGTGTTCATCGGTTCCTGCACCAACGGCCGGATCGAGGACTTGCGCGCCGCCGCCGAAGTGCTCAAAGGGCGGAAGGTCGCCCAGGGCGTGCGGGTGCTGGTCGTACCCGGCTCGGGACTGGTCAAGCATCAGGCCGAAGACGAGGGCTTGGACGCGGTGTTCCGCGCCGCTGGCTGCGAGTGGCGGGAGCCGGGCTGTTCGATGTGCCTGGCGATGAACGCCGATCGGCTGGAGCCGGGCCAGCGTTGCGCCTCAACCTCGAATCGCAATTTCGAAGGCCGCCAGGGTCGGGGGGGGCGCACGCATCTGGTCAGTCCGGAGATGGCCGCCGCCGCCGCGATCACTGGCCGGTTGACCGATATCCGGACCCTGGTCTGAGCCTTATTTGGGAAGTGTGGAGACCACGATGGATAAGTTCACCGTTTTGACTGGGGTTGCCGCGCCCTTGGCGATGATCAACATCGATACCGATATGATCATTCCCAAGCTGTTCTTGAAAACCATCAAGCGTACCGGGCTGGGCCGCAACCTGTTCGATGAAATGCGTTACACCGAAACCGGTCAGGAACGGCCCGATTTCGTGCTCAACCGTCCCGCCTATCGTCAGGCCAAGATACTGGTTGCGCTGGAGAATTTCGGGTGCGGCTCGTCACGCGAACACGCGCCATGGGCGCTGCTGGATTTCGGCATCCGCTGCATCATCGCGCCCTCGTTCGCCGATATCTTCTTCAACAACTGCTTCAAGAATGGGATTCTGCCGATTCCGTTGCCGCGTGAGCAGGTGGATAAACTGCTGGCCGATGCCAGCAAGGGGGCCAACGCCACCTTGACCGTGGATTTGGACCAGCAGCAAATCATTTGCCCAGACGGCGAGCGAATCACGTTTGAGGTCGATCCGTTCCGCCGTCATTGCCTGCTCAACGGTCTGGACGATATCGGCATGACCCTGAACCAGGCCCCCAAGATCGGCAGCTTCGAAGCCCGCCAGCAAACCTCGCAACCCTGGCTGTGGTCGTAAGATATTGATGGGCAAGACTTCGCCTTGACCGTTAATCGCACACAGTGTTACGACCACGACATCGTGACGGCAATCAGCCAAAACCCAAATTAACAAACACGGCGACGGACATAAGCGATGACCTCTGAAGCTCCCCTCGATGGACTGGGTTCTCCGGAGCGGTTCGGCTTTGCCTGGGATAAATATTCTGAACTGATTCCGGAATATGAAACTCAGTTTCGGCGCTGGGCTGTGCATCTGCCGCCCGAAGAATGGGCCGGAAAAACGTTTCTGGATGTCGGTTGCGGCATGGGCCGCAACAGCTTCTGGCCAATCAAATACGGTGCCGCCTCTGGGGTCGGAATCGATATCGACGATCGCTCGCTGGCTTCCGCGCGCAACACCCTAAACGGTCTGCCGGTCGAGGTACGCAAGCTCAGCGCTTACGACATCGACTACCGCGACCACTTCGACATCACCTTTTCGATCGGCGTTATCCACCACCTCAGCAATCCGGAAATCGCCCTCAGTCGGATGGTTGCGGCGACCAAGCCCGGTGGACGAATGCTGATCTGGGTCTATGGCCTGGAAAACAACCAATGGGTGGTGACTTTTCTTGACCCGCTACGCAAGGCCTTGTTCGGCTGGATGCCGATCAAACTGGTCTTCGCCCTGTCGATCATCCCGACGGCGGCGATCTGGCTTCTTCTACGGCTGGGCTTGCGACCGACCGAGTATTTCCGTTTGATCGCAGGCTTCAAATTCTGGCATCTGCGTTCGATCGTCTTTGATCAGATGTTGCCCAAGATCGCAGGCTATTGGCCACGGAGCCATGTGGAAAAGTTGATGGGGGATGCCGGACTTAATGAAGTTAAGCTTGCCTGGGTTAATGAGAACTCCTGGTCGGCGATCGGAACCAAACCATTGTAGATAGAATTTCCTTGTAACTGTCCAGGAACCTCGATTGGGCTGCCGCCCAAACCCGCCTGGGGAACCAATTCCCCAGCCCCCTTTCTTTTCTGTGGCCTTATTCGTCCACTTTCTCCTTAGCCTCCGCCTCCGCAATCGGCACGCCGACAAGAACCAGCGTGTGGTGAACCGTCCGACGGTAAAAGGAGGAACTGCCATGACCCGCTCCGTACGCGACCGTTTACGCTAGAGATCCTTTCCGATCCCATGCGATCGGAAAGGCGCTTTATCTCGCCTTGCAC
>CAUYTZ010000211.1:0-15591 GCA_963575695.1 uncultured Gammaproteobacteria bacterium
TGGCTTCAAATCCACCACAACTTCATTATAGCTCTGTGTGAATGGCAATTTGCGATAGCCGATGCCGCGCTTGTCGCCTTTGATCTCGGTCGCCGGTTCGCCTGGAATTAGCGTGAACAGGGAGAAGCGCGCACCGGCGAAACTCATCCGTCGCCCGCCTTCGGTCAGGTAGCACAGCCCCAGTTCCATACCGTCGTCGGACTCACCCTGCTTGGTGTCCTGCTTCAGCGTGATCTGGACCAACTGGTGCATGCGCGCGATCAACTTGCCAAGCGCACCGGGAGTGCCGGGGACGACTTCGCTGCGCGCGCGCTCGAAGGCACCGGTGGTGATCAGAGTCATGAAGGCGCCGGGAACGCCGTGCCCCGTGCAGTCGCCCAGCACGAACAGCACGCCATCGCCCCACGGGCAACACCAATAGATATCGCCACCGACCACATCGCGCGGCTCCCACAAGATAAAATGATCACAAAATACCGAGGCCACAAAGTCGGGATTGGGTAGAATCGAGCGCTGAATCCGACTGGCGTACTCAATACTGCCTTCAATCACCGAGAACGCTTCGGCAAGTTCATCCTTGGTTTGTTCCAATTCGGCATGGGCGACGCTCAATTGCCCGAACGCCTGGTCAACCTCTTCCTTGGCCTGGCGCAAGATTTCGGTACGCTGACGAATTTCCTTGAAGTGCTGGCGCATTACCAGCAGGTTACGCAGACGGGTAACAAACTCAACGTTGTCGATCGGCTTATTGACGAAATCGGTGACACCAAGCTGCAACGCCTTGTAGCGCACGGTTTGGGCGTCGGAGCCGGTGACCATCACGATTGGAATATCGCTGCGGTCGGGCAATTGGCGAAACGCCTCAATAAAGCCAAGCCCGTCCATCTTGGGCATGATGTAATCAACGATGACCAGATCCACCTCGTTGGCGAGGCTCCACTCCAGGGCCGCGCGGGCGTCGGTGAATGGAACCGGCTCGCAACCATCCACCGTTTCGACCAGCCTAGTCAGCAACGACAAAACGCTGCGGCTGTCGTCGATCACGACAATACGAAACCGCTCGGCGTTCATGCAGTGCCCCTTACGTTAACCATGGTCGGCAGGCGATCGACCCCGACGAACCGCAAACCCACTGGAACTTTAACCTTATGGCCGCGATACCGTTTCACCTCTTCGCCGATCAACTGTCGCAGCTTGCCGCCGCAATCGATGCGCTTTGCTTGATTCTCGGCGAACGCCTGGCCGCCAACATGGAAACGCCGCCGGCCGCCGCGCTCGCCGCTCTTCAGGCCGGGGACATCGCCGCCCAGCGCGTCAACCATGTGGCCGAGGCTTTCGCCGTCCTGGCTGGCCTGCCGATTCCGGTTGATCCCGAGTTGTACGGCCCCGGCTGTCGGCTCCAGGCGCTGCAACTGCGGGCGGCAACCACCGACTTCTGCAACGGCTTGGCCGCACTGACACAAATCACCGGCTTGAGTGCCGATGGCCAAGCCATCGTTGCGCGAGATGGCCAAGCCATCGTTACACGATTGGAGACGATCTGTGTCGGACTCGAAGCGAGCGCCGACAAAACCACTTTGGGTGCGGGCGAAGACCCGGCGCAGCGTGCGCGGCTGATCGACGTGCTTCGGCCACGCTATACCATGGCCGCAGAACACGCCATTCTGGCCGGGTTCCTGGTCGGGGGGCTGGAACCCGACGCGGCTGAACCGAGTGCCGAAACCGACGACGATTTGGAGGGTGCCTTTCTGTGATGGCGGCTCGGTCATGGGCATAGCCGCAGCACCTCCGCTGCGATCCGATCAAGCGGCACCACCGACTGGGCAGCGCCGCGCTTAATCGCTTCTCTAGGCATACCGAACACCACACAGGTGGATTCATCTTCGGCAAGGGTCACGGCTCCGGCCTGACGCATTTCCAACAGGCCTTGGGCACCATCATCGCCCATGCCGGTCATGATCACACCGACCGCGTTAGCCCCGACGACCAAGGCGGCGGAGCGGAACAGCACGTCCACCGAGGGTCGGTGGCGGGAAACCAGCGGCCCATCCTTGACCTCGACCCGATAACGCGAACCGTTGCGCTGTAACAGAGTATGACGATTACCGGGGGCAATCAGCACCTGCCCGCGCATCACCACGTCTCCATCCACCGCCTCCTTGACCGCAACCCGGCACAAATTGTCCAGCCGACGCGCGAAGGAGGCGGTAAAAGTTTCCGGCATGTGCTGAACGATGACCATGCCCGGGCAATCCGGGGGCAGCATTTCCAGCAATACTCGCAGCGATTCCGTGCCACCGGTTGAAGCGCCGATACAGACCACCTTTTCCGCCGTGGCGACGATTGACCGTGCGGACGGCGGCGGCAGCATAACGTCAGCGCTCAACTTAGGCTGTACGGAGTGCGAGGGCAGCGGCCGTCGTGAACCGACCCGGGCTGCGGCGGCACCCTTGACCGCCTCACAAATCCGAATGCGCGATTCGATCAGTGCCGCGCGCGATCCAAGCCGGGGCTTGAGGATGGCATCGACCGCTCCGGCTTCCAAGGCGTCCATCAACACCTGGGAACCCTCCTCAAGCAAGGACGAGCACATCACCACCGGCAAGGGGCGTTGCGCCATCAGTTTGCGCAGGAAGGTGAGGCCATCCATGCGCGGCATTTCGATATCGAGGGTGATAACGTCGGGAACCTCTTCCTGGATGCGCTTGGCGGCGGTGTAGGGATCGGCTGCGGTCGCCATGACTTCGATATCGGGGTCCGATGACAGGATTTCCGACAGCGTCGCCCGGACACTGGCGGAATCGTCAACAATCAACACGCGGATCTTTTTCATGATGCGGGTTCCAGCACAAACGATGCGATCATTTCGTCCCATCCAGGCTAGCGACTTCATGGGTACTGAACAGACGCTCCATGTCAAAAATGATTACGAACTGCCCACGCCAACGGCCGATGGCCTTAATGTACTCCGATTTCCAACCCACCCCGACCTCTGGGGCGGCTTCTAGGCCGAGAGTATTGAATTCGGCGACATCGAACACCCGATCGCACAACAGGCCAAGCGCCAACGGCCGGCCTTCAGCCGGAATCTCCAACACCAAGATTCGACTTTTATCGGTTGCGACCGCGTTAGGAAATCCCAGCTTACGGCGCAGATCGACCACCGGCACCGTCCGGTTGCGCACGTCGATCATTCCGACCAGGAACGGCGGGGCGTGGGGCAGACCGGAAATCGGCCGGTAGTCGAGTATTTCGCGCACATAGGTTACGTCCACCGCGAAAACGTCGTCGCCGACGCCTAGGGTAACGTAGCTGCGTGACGCGCTCTCCGCCGCGCTCGGTTTCATCGCAGAGTCCTCCCTGACTTCACGTCCCTAGCCAACCTAATACCGCTGGAACTGTCCATCCTCACCATCGGCCTCGTCAAGGTCGAGTGAGAACCCCTTGGACTTGCCTCTGCCTTGTCCCGGCTGCCCCAGTTGGCGTGGTTGGGGCGGCTGCCGAAATTGGCGTGGTTGGGGCTGCTCGTCATATCTTGAGGACGAGGGGGTGGGAGGGCTGCCATGGCGACGCTGAGAGGGTGCCACTCCTTTGCTTCCAAACGCAGTCCTGCCGTCGTCAAGTTGAAAATAAGACATGGTCTGCTGAAGTTGCTCGGCTTGACCGGATAGCTCTTCCGAGGTTGATGACATTTGTTCCGACGCGGCGGCATTCTGCTGAATAACCTTGTCCAACTGCTGAAGAGCGTTGTTGATCTGGCTGGCACCGATATCCTGTTCACGGCAGGCAGCGGTGATTTCCTCGACCAGCCCCGCAGTCTTTTTAATATCGGGAACCAACCTGGTCAGCATTTCGCCCGCGTTCTGGGAGATCTTGAGCGAGCTAATCGACAGGGCACAGATCTCGGCGGCAGCGGTCTGGCTGCGTTCGGCCAATTTGCGCACCTCACTGGCAACCACGGCGAAGCCCTTGCCATGTTCACCGGCGCGGGCGGCCTCGACGGCGGCGTTGAGCGCGAGAAGGTCGGTCTGGCGGGCGATTTCCTGAACAATGGTAATCTTTTCGGCGATGGTTTCCATAGCCTGCACCGACTTAAGCACGGCTTCGCCACTCTGCTGCGCATCCCGGGCCGACTGGGCAGCGATACTCTCGGTCTGTTTGGCGTTCTCAGCGGTTTGCTTGATGTTAGACGCCATCTCTTCCATCGATGACGAGGCTTGCTCGGCGGCGGCGGCCTGTTCAGCGGCACCCTGGCTCAATTGCTCGGAACTGGCCGAGAGCTGCTCACTGCCCGAGGACACTGCGGCGGAAGCCTCGCTCGCATCGCTAACCACGGTACGCAGCCGTTCGACCATGGTTTCCAGCGCGATGCCCAAAACATCCTTGTCGGATTGGCGACGCGGCTGCACGGTCAGGTTGCCCTTGGCAATCTCATCGGCCAGCCCGGCGGTGGCTCGCAGGTTGCCTGACATGGTGTTAAGGGCGTCGGTTAGATCCCGCGTTTCGTCGTTGCTGGAAGCGGTAAGGGTGGTGGACAAATCACCCTTGGCCACCGCATTGGCCATATTCAAAGCCCGACTCAGATTAGAGCTGATGCTGTACGCGATCACGCCCCCCACAATCAGCGCAAGCACGACCGAGCCACCAAGCAGGAGCAGCATAAACAGGGTTGCAGCGTGATAGCTGTCTTCGCTTTTGTTCTCCGTCGCCTCGGCGTCTCGCACGGCCTGGCTAACCAGGTCGTTAAGCTGGGCGAAAGCGGTGGTCAGGGCTTGCTGGCCTTCGCCACTTAGCAGCGCGTACGCTTTCGCGTCATAGTTAAGGGCACCGAAGTGGCGCACCTGTTCGGCGATGGTGTCGAAGCTACGATAGCTGGTATCGAAGGCATCAAACAGACGAATGCCATCCCCGGGAAGGGCCGCGCGCAATTCTGGAGAGAGTCGCTTGATTTCCTCCCGCCACAACTCAACATAACGCTGCTGCTTGGCGATGGCCTCATCTGAGGAGAGCAGGATGATGTTCTTTTCTGCCCGGTGAATCTTCAGTACGTCAACCAACAGGTTCCCGGCGATCATAGTTGCTGTGGCGGCATTGGCGTCCTTCCTGTTCTTGCCCAGTGCCATGATCGCCGTCAGCGCCTCACCCACGGCATCGGCGGCCTTCCGGCCGTCGCCGATCGACAATTCACGCGCCTTGGCGTTGGTGTTCTCCAAGGTTAGCTTCTGCACCCGGTCGGAAATCTCGGCGTATTTCCTCCATGCCGCCATGAAAACCGTCATTTTTGGCCGGGTCATCTCGTTTAGAAGCGGCTGCATCCGCTGGATATGGTCTTCGATCTCGGTATCGACCGTTTTTATTTGGGCGATGAACTTGGTCTTGGCTTCTTCGGTATCGGCGATAATCATGTCCCGTTCCAGTCGGGCATGAATGTGGGCGCGAATGATCATCTGGTTGACATGGCCACGCGCCACAGCTTTGACGTGAACCAACTCATTGGTTGCGGCATTGAGCTGGCCAAGCCGATCAATGCCCACCCCGGCGATCGCCGCCGCCAAAAGGATGATAAGGCCAAATGCAGCCGCCAGTTTGGTCTTGATCGAAACGCGCATCTGCTTTCCTCTTTGAATATCCCGCATGACTGCGATGTTATCACTCAAAAGTCTGTCGGCTCAATTGACGCGAAGACACGGCCGAGATCCAGAATCATAATGAAACGGTTGTTGCGGCGGCCAATTCCGTGCAGAAGTTCGGGGTTCCAGCGCATGCCGATGCGCGGTGCTTCCTCCCCGTCCACGAACTCGACGTCACCAACTTCATAAACCTTGTCGGTACGCAGGGCGACGATGACGTTTTCGCCGTCGATATCGGTTTCGATAACCACAAAACGGGAGTCTTTGGTTGTCTCGGCGGGCGGCAGGCCTAGTTTCAGACGCAAATCGACCAGCGGCACCACCCGGCCACGCACGTTGATCAACCCATTGACGAACTGCCGGGCAGTGGGCACGGCGGTAACCGGCAGCGGGTCGAGGATATCGCGCACCACCATCACCGGAATGGCGAACACCTCCCCGGCCAGACCGATGGTCAGGCTTTGCAGGGTTTCTGGTTTGCCGGTCTCTGGCTTACGGGCTTCTGACATCGTGGTCGTCCGGTTCATTAGGGGGTGCGCAGCCGTTCTTCACGGCTTTGTCCGAAATCGATCAGATGAATGATGTCGAGAATCAGGGCGACGCGGCCGTCGCCCAGAATGGTCGCACCGGAGAAACATTTGACATCAGCGTGCATACGGCTCAACGACTTGATCACCGTCTGGTGGTCGCCCAGCATCTGATCCACCACCAGCCCGACCCTACGCTCGCCGGCCGAAACGATGACCACCTTCTCATAGGGCGGGGGATCTCCCGACAGCGAAAACAGGTCACGCAGACGCAGGAACGGCACCAGTTCGTCGCGGATATACAGGAAATTGTTGGCCGCCGACTGGCCATCGTCGGCTTCTTCCAGTTCAACGATTTCATCCACCGCCGTCAGAGGCACGATATAGCGGCCGTCGCCGATCCGGACCATCAGGCCGTCGATGATCGCCAGAGTCAGCGGCAGGCGCAAGGTCATGCGGCTGCCGGCCCCCGGCTTGCTCGAAACATCAATGGTGCCGCGCAGACCGTCGATGGTCTTCTTAACCACATCCATCCCGACTCCGCGCCCGGAAACGCTCGTCACCGACCCCGCCGTTGAAAACCCGGGATGGAAAATCAAATCAAACAATTCGGCATCGGTAGGGTCGGCACCAGCAGCGATCAGTCCCCGTTCCTCGGCTTTGCTCTTGATCCGGGGCCGATCCAGACCCTTGCCATCGTCGGACACCGTGATCAACACTTGGCCACCGACATGAGCGGCGGTCAAAAGCACGGTTCCTTCCGCCGGTTTCCCCGCCGCCAGCCGCTCCGCCGCGCTTTCAACGCCATGATCGACCGCGTTGCGGATGAGATGGACCAGCGGATCGTTCAGGCTTTCGACCACGGTCTTGTCGAGTTCGGTTTCCTCGCCCTGCGTGACCAGTTGGACTTCTTTGCCGAGCTCGCGCGACAAATCGCGCACCACCCGCCGGAAGCGGGTAAACAGCGAGCCGATTGGCACCATGCGAATACCCATGGTGGTGTCGCGCAGTTCCGCGACCAAGCGTTCCATTTCCTCGGCGATCGCGCGCAAGGCCAGCAGCGACAACTCTTCACCGGAATGCGCGAGTTGCTTAAGCCGCGACTGGGCGATAACCAGTTCACCGACTTGATCCATCAGGCTGTCGATGCGCTCGGCATTGACCTTGACGACCCCGGCCGGTTGAGCCTTCGCCACCGGTGGGGCTTTACGCGCACTCTCAGGTTGGGGATCGGGTTCCACTGGAGGGCGAGCGGTTGGGTGGGAACCATCGCCGACGCCTGGCGGCGGGGCGGCCAGCGCAAAAATAGGGGCCGGTTCCTGGCCAAGCGGTTCGCTAACCGGCTCAATCGACAGGTCGGATTCGTCACGCACGAACAGAAATACGTCTTCGATCGCCTCAGCCGGCTGGCTGGTGGTTAGCGTTACCTCCCAGCGTAGGTAGCAGTGCTCGGGATCGATGATGTCCAGCGCCGGTACCGCACTTGCGTCACCTTTTACGCGCCCTTCACCCAAGTCCAGCAATTCTCGGATCATCAGCACTGGGTTGGTGCCGATAACCAAGGCGTTGTTCGGCAACGCGAAACGAATGCGAAAGCCAGCGGCCGACGGTGAAGAAGGCTGCGACTGCGGTGAGACCGCAGGCGCATTCGTCGCCTGGGCCGGCTTGAGTTGGGCCGGATCGGGCCGACCTACCGGGGCGCCTTGACCGCTATCGGCGATCACCCGCCGAAGCTCGGCCAGAATCGCGTCGCCCACCCCTGGTGCCACTTGATCTGGTGCTTCGATCAGCCGCCGCATGTGATCCTTGGCGGTCAGGGTGACGCCGATCAGACCGGGGCTGACCAGAACCTCGCCACTGCGCACCCGATCGAACACGGTTTCAACGTGGTGTGTGAACTTCGCCACCGCGTCAAAGCCGAACATCGCGCCAGAGCCTTTGATGGTATGCAAAGCCCGAAACGCGGAGGCAATGGTTTCCTTATCCTGCGGGGAACCCTCCAGATCAAGCAAGGCGGCTTCGAGCTGCGCAAACAGCTCCTCGGCTTCCTGCCTGAAAATCTCAACCGGTTCCATTTGTACGACGCTCATCCCAACAACCTCCGAACCATCTTCAGCAGGTGGTCTGGGGCAAACGGCTTGGTAATCCAAGCGGTGGCTCCGACGGCTTTGGCCTGGGCACGTTTGGCTGGGTCGGATTCGGTGGTCACGAACATGATCGGCACCCCTTTGAAGGCCGGCAATGTCCGCAGCTCGTTAATCAACCCGAACCCATCCAGGCGTGGCATGTTAAGATCGGTAATGACCAGATCCACGGTGTGGCTTTTGGCCTTTTCCAACCCATCTAGGCCATCGATGGCTTCAACGATTCGATAGCCGCTGATCGCCAGCGTCAACTTGATCGTCTGGCGCATACTCGCGGAATCATCGACGCACAGGATGGTCTTGGTCATCCTCAGCCCCCAATCTGGTCAAAGTCGTGTTCAAGACCGCTGTGTCGGATCAGGTTCGCCAGCGCACCCGACGACGGGATGACCAGACGCAATTCCAGGCCGTCCCGCTCGGCCATACGCCGAGCCGCAGTAAGAAGCTGAACAAGGCTAAGGTCGGCCTGTTCCACGGCCGAACAATCGACGACAGCCGGTACCCCTTGGCCAAGCAGGTCAAGCAGCGTATCACGCAACTGAGCGGCTTCGCGGATCGTCGCCATTGGCGGGAGCCGAATGATTCCATCTTGAGACTGATCCATCGCCCCCGTCATCCGCGCTCGCTCCTGAATGAATCTTGCTCATGGCATGATCAATCAGCATCACGCCAACCACCAGCCCAGTCTACTCTAGCCTAGCCTAGCCCGGCGGACGTTAACTCGCTCAGGTCTGAGTTTCAAGAGCGACGCCCGTTTGCCTGTCTTGGGACCGAAGCGCGACGCGGCGTGGTCAGGCTTTTGACTGGAGACAACCGTTCGGCGGAACCCGTCTCGGTGTCGGCAGTCACTGGAGCTACCTCCAGTTGAAAATAGGAAATGATGTACTGCAAATGATCGGCCTGAGTAGACAGTTGTTCAGAAGTTGAGGACATTTCCACGGAGGCGGCGGCGTTCTGTTGAATGACCTTATCCAATTGCTGGATAGCCTTGTTGATTTCGGCGGCACCACTATCTTGCTCCCGGCAGGCACCGGAAATCTCCTGAATCAGATTGGCGGTTTTCTCGATATCGGGAAACAGGCGCTCCAGCATATTGCCGGCTTGCTGAGTAAAATTGAGAGTATCGGTCGAAAGGGTACCGATTTCGATCGCGGCGATTTGGCTGCGTTCGGCCAGCTTCCTCACCTCCGAAGCGACCACGGCGAAACCCTTGCCATGCTCGCCAGCGCGGGCGGCTTCCACCGCAGCGTTCAAGGCCAGAAGATCGGTCTGGTGGGCGATATCTTCGACGATGCTAATCTTCTCGGCAATGGTCTGCATGGCTTCTACCGCCCTGACCACCGCTTCGCCGCTGTGCTTGGCGTCTTTGGCCGATTGGGCGGCGATCCGTTCGCACTGAGCGGCGTTGGCTGCGGTCCGCTTGATGCTGGTCGCCATCCGGTCGATAGAGTTGGCGGAGTCTCGGCTGGCGGAAGCCTGATCGGTTGCGCCAACACTCAATTTTTGTGCGGTAGCCGACAACTGTGTCGCTTTTGAGGATACGGTTTGAGCGGCCATGATGCTTTCGCCAACGATTTGCGACAGCTTTTGAACCATGGTTTTCAGGGCGATGCCCAGAGTGTCGCTTTCGGACAGAAGCCGGATTTGCACGGCCATGTTGCCTTGGGCGATTTCGCGCGCGGCAAAGGTGTTGGCGGCAATGTTATCAACCAGGGTTTGCATCGCCCGCGCCATGCGTCCGATTTCATCCCGCTGGTTGGTGTACGGCACCGGCGCGTTGCGCGATCCCTGCGCCAATTGGCCAACAACTTCGGTCAGCGCGAGCAGGGGGATGGTTACTCGGGAGCGAATTCCAATCGCCACCACTGCAAGCGTCAGCAGAACCAAGAACAACAACCCGGCCGTGATCGAGACCTCGGTCACGGCCCGATCATGCTTGGTTTCGGACAACTGACGGGCTTCGGACACGGCCACATCGCGAATATTCATGATCGTCTGGAGCATGGTTTGCGTCAGACGGCGCCATTCGCCAACGTCCAAATCATAGTTGCCGCTGCTGCCGCCGCTTTGAAGCAAGCGGGTACGTAAGGCCGCAAACGGTTCCAGGAATTCGGTGCTAACCTTGGCCACCGCATCGCGCAACGGCTGGGGGCAGTCGGCCGCCTCGGCAATCACGGTCAATCGCTGCCAGATCTCCTCGATGCGTCCGTCAAGCTTGTCCATCTGGCGCAGGGCCGCTGCGTTGAGCGGCACGCGGTTGGTCAGCGCTTGCGTCAGCACCGTGACCCGGCGGCCCGACTGGTCGCGCATCAACCACGCGGTTTGGACGGTGGAAGCGATGTTGCCCACTTCCGGGTCGGTATCGAACAGTTGCCGTTCAAGACGGCTGCTGACTTGCCCCAGGCGGGAGGTTAGAGCGAGAATATCGGTCAAAAACGTGTCGGCCAAGGCCTGGGCGACGGCAGCGGGCTTTTCGATCGCCTGTCGGACTGCGGCAATACCGATGCGGAATTCGGCCAGCGCGGCGGCAACCTCCTGATGTTTGTCAAAGCCGCCGACGGCAACCAGTTTTTCTGCGGCCATAAGGGCGTCGTCCACCCGTTGGCGTGAGGTGAGCATGGCGGTGCGGTTGGCGGCAGTCGGGGCCTTGATCGTGACCAGCGTTGCCCCCCGCTCCGGAGCCGTGCCTTCCGCAATAAAGGTCAGGGCACCAAGTACATCCACCAGTCGACTCGCCTCGGAAGAGGTTTGCGCCTGCCGAACCCGCTCCAGAATGAGCAGAGCGGAAATCGTGGCGATGACCACGAAGATCACCGCCAGGAGACCGCCGATGGCCGTTTTAATCGACATGATTGACGTTTTCCTTGTTTGCTCAAACCGGAACTTAAAATTCAATCCACTCGTGATGTCCAGCATTATCCGCATGACGCAGCGGGCCCGGCTGCGGCTGGCCCCGTTGTTGGTGAGGGGTTCGGATCTTGGTCGGTGGCCGGAAATCCTGGTCTACCTGATGCTGGCGTAGGTCAGCGGCCAGATCATCGATCAGGGATAGAACCTGGGTCGATGCCTGTTCCATTTCCGCCAAGGCCTTTCCGCACCCGGCGTGATCGCCCGCGACATGCCGTTCCAGCGCGTGCCGGGCGGCATCGTGAACCAAGGCGTGCGGCCTCTCTAGCGCCCGATAGACCGAGTTTAACCGTATGGCCGGCAATTTTATCGAATCGTACCATTTGCCCAACCGGCATTGGTGATGGCCGGGTACGTCTTTCGGAGCGGTTTCGCGCTGGCCCGCAATCACCTCGTGGATGCGCTTCATAAAACTAGTGTGATCCAGTTTAGTGCTTTCGATCAGCACAATATGTCGGCCTAATTTGTTGTCGGCGGTGTCGCCATCAAGCATGAAGAACGAGACCAATTCCTTCATGCCTCTGGATTCCTGACGCATCGACAGTGATGCGGCACAAGTTTGTTCGGACAGCGCCGCGTTCATCTGCGTTGTCTCATCCATGTGGGTGATGGCGACGTTGATCTCTTGAAGCATATTCGCTTGCGCGGCGGTGCTGTGGGCGATATCCTGAAACAATTCAGCGGCGCGATCAACCGAGGTCATGATCGTCTGCAAGGCCTCGCCAGACTGAATGACCATCCGGGAACCTTGCTGAATCTGTTTATCGCTGCTGGTAATCTGTTCTCTAATTTGCTGTGAGGCATAGGCCGAGCGCTCGGCCAGACTGCTGATTTCCCGAGCGACCACGCCGAAACCTTTGCCAGCTTCGCCGGCCCGGGCAGCCTCGACCGAAGCGTTGAGCGCCACCATATTGATTCGGCGAGACATTCCCTCGGTAAGCCGAATAATGCCCTTGATCTTGTCCGAAGCCTCAACGATTCGTTCCATCGCCTTGATCGCCAAAGCGACCACCGCCACACCGTTTTCGCCGGCTTGGTGCGCTTGGCTGACCACGCCGTTAGCCTCCCTGGCGCGCTCGCTACACGCCTTGACGGTGCCGGCCAGTTGTTCCAGGGCTGCGGCGCTTTGTTCGAGGCTGGCCGCCTGGCGTTCGGTGCGTTCGGCCAAGTCAGCCCCCCCGGCCGCAACCTCGCCGGCCGCATCGGCAATGGTTTGCGCCGCGCCATTGATTCGGACGAACATGCCGGCAAGCTTTTCGATGGTGGCATTGACTTCGTCGGCAATCTTCTGAAAAGCACCGCGTTGTTTGATTTCGAGTTTCTGCGTTAGATCGCCTTCGGCCAAGGCCGTAAAAACGTGACCAAGATTGCCGGTGACGACATCAATTTCTGTAGCCAACTGGCTAAACTTGGACCTAGCCAACCAAGCCAAACCCATTCCGATTACAATGGCAAGCATGATCAGCCCAAGCATGAGCAAGGCGGATGTGGAGGCCTTCCTCTGTTCTGTCCGGCTGGTACCCACCATCTGCGTCGTATCGTGTAGCCCCGCCTGAATCAAATCGTTGATTTGTTTGGTCCTAACCTCCAAACCAAGTAACGCGATCCCTGGCGCAATCTTTTCCTGCGTCACGCGCTTGAATTCGCCACCATAGCCATCAAGTGCGGCAATCATGTCTTCGGCAGCCTCGAGACTGGCCGGTGCGGTTGCGTTGCTACCAACTGTAACCACCTTGGCGCGAAAATCCTGAAGCGCCGCGATGACCTCACTCGCTTTGGCGGGTGTGTTGTCACGAGAAAAAAGCATCATTTTCTGTTGAAGGTTGGCAACCTCGGCGACAAACAGCTCCAGACCGGAAGCACGTTCGCCTAAAGCCGAAAGAACCATCCCTTCGCGCTCGACCGCCCTCTGACAGAGGGTGCCGACCGTCAAGGCGGCGACCAGCAGAATCAACACCGAAACCAAGCCGGTCCCAACAAGCGCCTCACCCCTGGATTGGCGGACACCACCGCTCATGCTCATCTGGCCTCTCCGTGGAAAGTCGGCATCGAAAGGCGGCATCGCCTGAATGCGGTAAAGTTACCTTCCCGCGCACAATCGTCAACGAGCTTCTATCCCAACAGCAAAATCTGTGGGATCAGGGGCGACGTTTCCCAGGTAATGGCGACAACATCCCCTCCGACACCGCCTTGGTTGAACCGAAACCATCAACTCGTGCGCCGTTGGATTTTCGGGGACCATTCCAGTCCTGAGCAGGCTTGCCCTGCGATCGGTCGTGCATGTACTCTGGCGTCATGTTCACGCAGCAACTCGCCAACGGGGTCGTGCTCGGCTCCACCTATGCCTTGTTCGCACTTGGCTTTACCCTGATGTTTGGGGTGCTGAGGGTGCTCAACCTGACCTATGGCTTTTATTTTTCGGCCGGAGCGCTGGTGGCGCTGGGGCTGGCACGTATGTTCGGGGCTCCGATCTGGTTGGTGCTGCCGGCCGGTGCCTTGGCCGCTGGCGTTCTGGCGGTGGTGTTAGACTGGCTGTTGCTGACACCGCTACGCAGGGCAAAGGCACCGGAGTTGACCACGCTGATGGTGACGCTGGGCGCGGTGCTGGTACTCTATTCGGCCATGACCGTATGGCTTGGTACTGAAATCCGCCGTTTTCCGCCTGGGTTGATCAGTCACGAAGCCGTGATGATCGGCGATACTCGCTTCGGTTTTAGCCAACTGCTGATCGTTGTTACCACTTTGGTGCTGGTGGTGGCGTTGTTGGTGCTGATGAAATCCAGTCGGTTGGGGTTATCAATTCGTGCGGTGGCGGAAAATGAGGACGCGGCGCGACTGATGGGCGTGAATGTACCGCTGACCGTGGCCATGGTCTCGTTTTTGTCCGGGGTCATGGGCGGCACCGCTGGGGTGCTGATCGGCCTTAACTTCAACGCCATTCAGCCGTTCATGGGTGAGCACATGATGCTGCGCGGGTTTGCCGTGATCATCATCGGCGGCTTGGGCGATATTCGCGGCGCACTGCTGGCTGGGCTGGCTCTGGGTGTCGCCGAGGTCATGATCGCCGGCTATGTCGATTCCTCGCTAAAGGAGGGGCTGGCGTTCGCGCTGATGGTGCTGGTGCTGTGGATCAAGCCGAGCGGGCTGTTCGGGCAGGCGGTGGGGAAACGGGCATGAGCGGCGAACATGGCTTTGAGTGTGTTGACGGTGGTGCCGACTGGCACGCCCTGGCCCGAGAATTCACCTCGCGGGTTGGGAGGTACCAGGCTTCGGCCGGGCATGACTGGCGGACATTGGAGGAGCCGGAAACTCGGGGCCGTGAACTCACCGGTCGGCCGCTGGCGTTGCTTGGTGCTGGATCTCCGATCGCGCGGCCGTTCGTCCTGGCCGCGCTTGAACGGTGTGATGTTCGGATTCTGGTCGATAATCATCGGCAAGGCCAGAGCCTTAACGGCCATCGCTATGTTTGCGATAAAGAATTTATTGAACTTGCCGCGACCACGCCGAATTTGTTGACGGTGATTTGTCCGTTCAGTTCGGCGGCATGGATTCATTTCGAGACCCTTACGGCGAAAGCGGGGGTGGTGTCGCTGCCGTTATTTCTGGCTTGCCGGCGTCTCGGGCTGGGGAGGAAGCTTGATCACTCGTTGTGGGGGGGCTTCTGCGATCCTGAAACCACCACCAGGCTGGTTACATCCGCAGCCGATCTCGCCGAGCGGCTTGAGGATGATCTGGGCCGTGCCACGCTTTACGCCTTGCTGCTGTTTCGATTGTCGTGGTCCATGGCTTGGCCGGCGCTGGTTCGCCGCCCTGAAGCCGAACGTTATTTCTCCTCACAAGCCCTGGAAGTCGGGCCGAATGAGGTGCTGGTGGACGGAGGTGCGTTCACCGGGGACACGGTGGCGGAATTCCTGGCTGCGACCGGGGGGCTTTGTCGTCATATTCACGCCTTTGAACCGGATCCCGAGATCGCCCTGGCTTTTCAACGCCAGCATGGTCATCGGCCGGAGATCACCTTGCATCGTGCGGGCTTGTGGTCTCACGCTGGAGAGTTGCGCTTCGATCCGACCAACACACCCGGCAGTGGAACCTTTGACCAAGGGGGGGGCGTGAGTGTGCCAGTTGAGGCCATTGACGGTCTTGAGGGGCCGCCGCCAACCGTGATCAAACTTGATGTCGAGGGTGCCGAACCGGAAGCGCTGGCCGGGGCCGCGCGGGTGATCACTCAAACTCGGCCGAAGCTGGCGGTAGCGTGTTACCATCGCCCAAACCACCTGATCGATTTGGCGCTGAGTGTGTTGGCTCTGCGTCCGGATTACCGGATCACGCTTCGTCATTACGATCCAATACTGTTCGATACCATCTTGTATGCTTGGTAGGCTT
>CAUYTZ010000212.1:0-1894 GCA_963575695.1 uncultured Gammaproteobacteria bacterium
ACTCTTAAAGTCTTAACGACAAAATCGGTAAGGCTGGAACCATGACCACGGTCGGCGAGATTCTGGCAACGGCGGTTCGCCACCATCAGGCCGGCACGTTGGATGCCGCCGCCGCGCTTTATCGACAGATCCTGGCCGTGGTTCCAGACCAGCCCGACAGCCTGCGCCTGCTGGCGGTGATCGCGCTGCAACGGGGCGAGTTGACGACGGCGCGAGATCTGCTGAAGCGGGCCCTGGCCGCGCAACCACAGTTCTGCGAAGCCTTGTCCAATCTGGGCAATGTTTATAAGGCGCTCAACCAGCCGACGGAAGCCGAGGCCGCCTATCGCCAGGCGCTGACGGTGCGGGCCGATTATGCCGATGCTTGGTTCAACCTGGGCAATCTGTATCGTGACACCCGCCGGCCGCAACAGGCGATCGAAGCCTATCGCCAAGCGGTGATGACGCGGCCGGGCTATGCCGAGGCCGAAAACAATCTGGGTTCGATCCATTACGACCAAGGTGCCCACGATCAGGCCGTGGCCGCGTTCGAGCGGGCCTTGGCGGTCAATCCCAATTTCGCTCAAGCCTGGAACAACCTGGGCAACGCGCGCAAGGCCCTCGATCAACCCGATTTGGCCCGCGCCGCTTATCTACGGGCCCTGGCGCTGAATGACGGCTTCGTACCGGTGCTGGTCAACCTGGGGGCCCTCTGCGACCGGCTCGACCATCTGGAAGAGGCGATCGGATTCTACCGCCGGGCCCTGACGGTTGATCCCAACCACCTGCCGGCGCTGGCCAATCTGGGCGCGGCGCTGACCACGCTCGACCGGTTGGAGGAAGCGGCCGAAACCTATGCCCAAGCAATTCTCACCGGAGAAGCGACGGCGGAAATCTATGCCGGCCTAGCCCGCGTGCGAGAACGGCAGCAACGCTGGGACCAAGCCGAGCAGGCCTTGCGCTTGGCGCTGACGCTGACTCCGGACGATCCGGATCTGCTGACCGATCTGGCTCGGGCCCAGTTCGAACGCGGCGGGCCAGGGGGCGAGGCCGAAGCCGCCTTGCTGTGCCAACGCGCGGCCGAGATCAGGGGTCAATCTCCGCACCGAGCCCGGGCGGTTCGCGTGGTGACGGCGCGTGAGGCCTGCGCCGCACGGGGTTGGGATTATCACCCGGCTTTCGCCACTCGGCCAATGACTTTGGCGATCGACTCCGCGCTATGGAATCGGGCCGACTATCAACTTCCAGAAGCCTGGCTGGCCCGGGTGGAAAACGCTGTGGTCCTACCCGGCAATTTCACCGTGCTGCTCGATGACCGTGAGTTGATCATCGATGGCCTACACCCTTATTCCCGAGTCAGCCTGGGCATGGTCGAAGGTTTTCGTTTTCTCAGCCAGGATCAACGGGTTCTGATTGAGACCGGGGAACCGGCCCGGGAGTTCGATGAAGAGCTGATCCTCTTCGGCGGCGATCGCAATTTTTCCCACGGCGTGCTTGATTGGGCATCGAAGTTAACCGTGCTGGAACGGTTTCCAGAAGTGGCCGCCGGCCGGCGGCTGCTGGTCGCCGGGAGTATGTTGCCGGTAATCGGCGACTTGCTGACTCTGCTCGGCTATCCACCCGAACGGCGGGTAACGGTCGGTGCCGGTGAGGTGGTGCGCTGTCGCAGCCTATGGTTGCCGTCGCTGACTCATAATTATCAATACCTGTCACCGGATCACGCCCTCGCCTTGCGGGCCCGAGTTATGCCCCCAAGCTTTAATCAAGGGGGTCAAGGGGCCTCCAGGCTCCTGGTGGGTCCAGGGCAAAGCCCCATATGCGCTAGGATAAAGGCTTGACGAGGCGGGAAAATCGTGATTCATCAACGCGATGGACACGATTTCTCTCCTCGCCAGGGATTGGAGCGCGTTTGTCG
>CAUYTZ010000213.1:0-9007 GCA_963575695.1 uncultured Gammaproteobacteria bacterium
TCCTCTGCGGGCACCTATAACGAGAGCACCTCTCCCGTCATCCTGGACAGCATTGGGGGAATCGAGCAAACCTGGACCGTCACTTTTACCAGTAGCACGGCCTTCGGTTGCGCTGGAAACACAGTCGGATCGGTGGGAACCGGCACCAAGAGCAGCGATTTCACGCCTAATAATACCGCCTTCAGCAAGCCCTTTTTCACCTTGCTCAGTGCTGGTTGGGGTGGCACCTGGGCGACTGGCGAGACCGTCGTTTTTACCACCCGATTACCTGCGCATCACCACCGGCCTGTTGGATGCGTCGGCACGAACCGTGATCGTGGCACCGATCGTGGTCCGCAATCAGGTCCGGGCGGTGGCCGAAATCGCCCTGCTGGAGACCGGCTTCGATCGCGATTTGCAAGAGGCGCTGGAAGAGGTGCTACCGTATATTTCACTTAACCTTGAAATCCTGGATCGCACCCTGTCGTTGCTGGAAGAAACCGGATCATTGCGCGAACTGGCCAAGGGTGCCGGAGCGGCTGGGCCGACTGGGGAGGGTGCCTGACCATGGCCAAGCTCTGTGCCCCTCGTCGGCTGTCGGCTGCGATTCTGGTCGCTCTTTTGGTCGTCGTTGGCTTGGCCCGAACGGGTCCGGCCGTGGCCCAAACCCAAACTGTGACCAAAATCGAACTTACCGCCGAAGAACGCACCTTTCTGGCTGACAAGCCGTTGCGGTTGGGGGTTGATCCATCTTGGCCACCGTTCGAATTCTTCGATGAAGCCGACGGCCGCTATTCCGGCATCGCTGCCGGTTTCGTCGAAGCGGTATCGGCACGCCTGGGCGTGGCCATGGTCGTCCAGACCGGCCTGAGTTGGACTGCGGCCCTGGAGCATGCCCGGGCCGGTACGCTGGATATCCTGCCGGCGGTGACGCCAACCCCGGAGCGGCGCAAGTTCTTGCGTTTCACTCGGCCCTACGCCTCGTTTCCGGCGGTGATCGCCACCCGCAAAGACCAGTTCGTCTCGGGTCTAGAAGACCTACATCGCCAGCGAGTCGGCGTGTCCAAAGGCTACGCGGTCGAAGAAATCCTGCGTCGCGATCACCCCGAACTGGTCCTGGTCAACTTCGATACCGTAGAAGTTGGCTTGCGCGAGCTGGACGCGGGCGGGATCACCGCCTTCGTCGATAATCTGGGCAGCCTAACCTATGCCATCGACAAGCTAAAGGCGTCCCGGCTTAAGATCGCCGCGCCCACCCCCTATACCTTCGATTTGGTCATGGGCGTGCGCAAGGACTGGCCGTTGGTGTTGTCGGCGCTGGACAAGGCGTTGGCCAGCTTGACCGATGCTGAACGGGCTGAAATTAAAAGCCGCTGGCTGGCGCGAGTTTATCAAGACCCGGTTAAAATCGACTGGATGACGGTTGGCCCAGTGGGTGGGGTTCTGGTTCTGGTTCTGATCGGCCTTGTGGCATGGAATCGCCGGCTGGGCCGGGCGGTGCGGGAGCGCAAACGGGCCGAACAGCGGCTACAGGAACGGGCCGAGGACTTCGAAGCGCGGTCGGTGGCCAAGACCCGGCTGGCGGAAATCTCAGCCCGGCTACAACAGGCCACCACCCTGGAAGATTTGGCCACAGCGTTGCTGTCCGGGCTGGCACCGCTGGTTGGGGCCACGCATGGCGTATTTTATCGGCTTGAAAACGAGGGCGAGCCGCTGCGGCTGTTGGGCGGTTATGGCCAGATCGAGTCCACCCGGATTCGCGGCCAGTTCGCCTTGGGTGAGTGTCTGATTGGGGAATGTGCCCAATCCCAGCGGCCGCTCTACCTTAACCATCTGCCCCAAGGCGATGTGCTGATTCGCTCCGGCCTTGGTCAGTCCTCGCCGCGCACGATCGCGGTGTTGCCGCTGACTTTGAACCGGCGCCTGCTGGGGGTGATTGAGCTGGCCAGCCTTACCGCTTTCGCCTCCCACCAGCGGGAACTGTTCGACGAGTTCCTGCCGGTGGTGGCGATGAACGTCGAGATCCTGGCCCGCACCCTACGCACCCAGTCGTTGCTGAACGAAAGCCGGGAAGCCGGACAACGCTTGGCCGCGCAAACTGGGGAACTCCAGGTCCAGCAGGACCGGTTGCAGGAAACCGAAACCTGGTTCCGCAGCATCATCGAATCCGCACCCGATGGTATGCTGGTGGTCGATGAATGGGGCAGCATCATCCTGGCTAACGCCATGCTTGGACGGATGTTTGGTTATGCCCCTGAAAATCTGATCGGCAAGGGCATGGAAATTTTGGTGCCCAAGGCCCGGCGCGAGAATCACCGGTTGTTGCGCGATCGTTTCTTTCATGGTCTGGATAGCGAATTGAATGTGGGTCGTGGCCGGGCGTTGACCGGGATGCGTAAGGACGGGAGTGAATTCCCGATTGAGGTCAGTCTGGCTAAACTGCCGGCGCTGGGGGCACGCGGGCTGTCGGTATGCGCCTCGGTGCGCGACATCACCGACCGTCAGCAGGCCCAGACGGCGATCGCCGAAACCGAAGCCTTACGCACAGCGAGCGAGGCGGCGCTACGAGTGGCCGAAGCCTCGGAACAGGCGCGCGCGGTGGCCGAGCAGGCGCGGGAGTCGCTGTCGGTTAAGAATGAAGAAATCGAGCGCTTCAACCGGCTGGCAATGGGGCGGGAAGAAAAGATCGTCGAACTAAAGACGTTGGTCAATCGCCTGGCCGGCGAACTTGGCCAGCCGGTGCCGTTTCAGGCTACGGCCGAAATTGATCGCGGCGCGGGCGAAGCCGCAAATCTGGCTCCAGGCGGCGAAGCCGCCAATCTGGTCTCAAGTGGCGAAGCCGCCAATCTGGTCTCAAGTGGCGATTGCGGCCAACTCATCAAAGCCCAGTTCATTGAAGTGGTCCGGGCCGAGCAGATTCAGGCCCTGTTCGAAAATTTCTGTGACGCGATCGGTATCGCCGCCGCCGTCATCGATCTGGAAGGTCAGGTGCTGGTTAAGGCCCGCTGGCAGCGAGCCTGCACAGATTTCCACCGGATCAACGCCGATACCTGCCGCCACTGTGCGGATAGCAACACCGATCTGGCATCCAAGCTTCAGCAGGGTCAAGAGTTCGCAATGTATAGTTGCGAAAACGGTCTGACCGAGTGCGCCTCTCCAATCATTGTCAACGGGATTCACGTCGCCAATGCCTTCCTCGGCCAGTTCCTCCTCAATCCGCCCGACCTGGATTTCTTGGCCCGCCAGGCCGACCTGTTCGGCTTTGATCGGGATGACTATTTGAAGGCGGTTCGGGAAGTGCCGGTGGTCGGTGGCGTTAAACTCATCAGCATCATCGGCTTCCTGACCGATTTCGCCAAGATCGTGGCCTTGCTGTCCCTGGCTAAAATCGAAGCGGAACAGGCTCAGGGTCGACTCCGCCTGGAACGCGGTGCGGCGATAAGCTTGGCTGAAGATGCCGATGCCGCTCGGCGTGAACTTGCCGGATCCCAGCGGCACCTGGAACAGTTGATCGAAACTGGAACCGGCGAGATCCGTGCGCGCGAAGAAGAGCTGTGCCGGGAGCGCGACGAGCTTCAACGTATGCTCGACAGCAGCCCGATCGCGGTCGGGATTTCGGTTGCGGGCCGCTTGCGTTTCGCCAATGCCTGCTATCTGAACTGGACCGGGCTGAAGCCGGGCGACGCGGTCGCCGGGGCTTACGCCGATGATGGGGTGCGTGAACAGGTTCTGGCCGGACTCCAAAGTGCCGGCATCGTGCGCGATCTGCCGCTGCGCCTGCGCGCCGCCGATGGTCAGAGCATGGATATGCTGGCCACGTTTATGCGTACGCAATACGAAGGCGAAGCGGGCATCCTGGGCTGGCTGGTCAATATCGGTGCCCTCAAGCCGCACAAGCAGCCCGGCGGCGCAGAACCCATGATCCAGGTTTCGCTTGCGCCACCAAGGCCGGGGCGCGAAAATACCCAAGCTGATTGATTTGTCTCCTCAAGATCGAGACCCTCGCGCATGAATCGCCTGATTTCCCTCGTGCTGTTGCTGATCGCCCCGCTGCTGGATCTGGCCGCGACCGCCCGTCGTTGGCGTTGGCGGGTGTCATCGTTGCGCTACTTCACGGTTTCGGCCGAATACCCAGGCTTTCTACACCGGGGTGAAGCGGCGGCGTTCTGCCTTTACCACGCGAAACGCTTCTGCCGGGGGGAGGGGGTGGATGTCGGTGCCGGCCGCTGGCCGTTTCCGGGCGCGCGCGCGGTGGAAGACCATGCCGAGGAAAACGCCTATCATCTGCGCGAGGCCGACGGCGGGTTGGACTTCGTGTTTTCCTCCCACTGCCTGGAGCACCTGGAACGCTGGGCCGAGGCGTTGCAGGAATGGCGGCGGGTGTTGAAGCCGAACGGGATTCTGTACCTGTACTTGCCCCATCCAGCGTGCCGGATGTGGCGTTCAGAGGTGCTGCACCACCACGTTTGGCAGCCCGAACCGGACGCTCTCGCCGAGCATCTGGCTGGTATCGGTTTTGAGGTGCTGGAGCACAGTGTGTTTGCCGATGCCTATTTGTCGTTCTACGTCGTGGCACGCAAGTCCATCAACGAGGCCGCAACCAACTCGGCCGCAGTCTCGAAATCATAATCTTGCGCCGCCTGCATGATCGCTTCCAGCCGGCCGGGGGGGAGCGCCGGGCGCAAACGCTCGGCATTTTCCTCCAACTCATCCACCGCTTGACCGTCGGAATCAGCCAGCAGCTTGGCAATCGACTCCATCGCCGTTCGTACCTGGGCATAATCGACCACCTGGGTTGCCTTCGTCGAAGCGAGCGAAGCCGGCTTGACCTGATCGGGCAATGCCGTCCGTACCGCAGCCGTGATCGTGGCCAGGGCGGTGGCGAAAGCGGTGATCAGTGCTTTGCTTTCGATGCCCTTGTTGATCGCATGTTCCAGTTCGCCCCCAGCCGCTTGCACAGCGTCGGCACCGACGTTGCCGGCCACACCCTTGACCGTGTGCGCCAGCCGTTCCGCCAATCTGCGGTCGCTGGCGGCAAGGGCGGCGCGGATTTCGTCGGCGGCCTGGCTCTGCTTGTCCACAAACATCTTGAGCAGGTTGCGGTAAAGTGTTGCGTTGCCAGCGACGCGGCGTAGCCCGTTGGTGGTGTTGATGCCTGGAATTTCGGGGAACCCGGTACCCATGGCGGGCACGGTGGCGGCTGGCGCGGGGGGAGGCGTGGTGTTTGGGGTTGGCGTAATCCGGTACCCGCTGGTCCAATGCCCGCTGGTCCAATGGGTTACGGTACGCCAATGATTGACGGTACGATAGAGCAGATCGGGTTCAATCGGCTTGGTTACATGATCGTTCATGCCTTCGGCCAGGCAGCGTTCACGTTCCTCAACCATGGCATGGGCGGTCATGGCGATGATCGGCAAGGCGGCAAATCGCTGATCGGCGCGAATATGCACCGTCGCCTCGTGGCCATCCATCACCGGCATCTGCACATCCATCAGCACCACATCATAGGGTGGCGGAAACGGTACCCGGAAGATTTTGTCCACCGCCTCGCGGCCATTGACCGCCACATCAACCGAGGCCCCAACCCCTTCCAGCAATTCGATTGCGATTTGCTGGTTGATCTCATTGTCTTCGACCAGCAGCACCCGGACTCCGGACAGATCATGGACCGGTGCCGAGCCGGCACCGCTTCCCGCTTCCGGATCGTTGTGGTCGTGGGGCAGGAACAGATTGTTGAGTGTGTCCGACAGGGTCGAGCGGTTAACCGGTTTGACCAGGAACCCGTCGATGCCTACGCCTTCGGCCTGCTCGCGGATTTCTTCAACGCCGAAGGCGGTAACGATCACCACCTTAGGTTGGTGTGTCAGCGTGAGATCCGCGCGAATCGCACGGGTGGCGTCGATGCCGCTCATGCCCGGCATCCGCCAGTCCATCAGCACGCAGCGGAACGGGGTCTCACCATCGGCCTTGGCCACCGCCGCGACCGCCTCGCGTCCGGAACTGACCGTATCCACTCGCAACTTCAACGCTTCCAGCGCTTCGGTCAGGATTTCCCGTGCCGCCGGGTTGTCATCGACCACCAGCACGCGCATCCCATCCAGCGCCGCCGGCACCCCAGGTCTGCGCTGGTCGTCCTTGCCCACGCCGACCCACGCGGTAAAGCGGAAGGTGCTGCCTTGTCCAGCCTCACTTTCCACCCAGATCCGCCCGTCCATCAGTTCGACCAGCCGCTTGCTAATCGTCAGCCCCAGCCCGGTACCGCCATACTTGCGTGTGGTCGAGCCATCGGCCTGAGTAAAGGCTTGGAACAGTTTTGATACCTGCTCCGGAGTCATGCCAATCCCAGTATCCTTGACATCGATACCCAGGTTAACCCGGTCGCCGTGACGGTCGAGAACTTGGATGTTAATCGCGAGATACCCTGTTTCAGTGAACTTGACCGCATTGTTGATCAGATTGGTCAAAACCTGACCCAGCCGCAACGGGTCGCCGATCAAGGCGTGGGGCACGTCTTGCGCGATGTGAATCAACAATTCCAAGCCCTTGTCGTGCGCTTTCTGCCCAACGATGGTGGTGACGTTGGCCAGCATATCGTCGAGCGTGAACGGTGTGAGTTCAATGCTGAGTTTGCCAGCCTCGATCTTGGAAAAATCGAGGATATCGTTGATGATGCCGAGCAGGGATATCGCGGCACCATGAATCTTCGTTAGATAGTCTTTCTGCTTGCGGTCTAGGTCGGCTTTAAGCGCCAGGTGAGACAAGCCAATGATCGCATTCATTGGGGTGCGAATTTCGTGGCTCATATTGGCCAGGAACATGGATTTTGATTTGGTGGCCTCTTCGGCCATACTCTTGGCTTGTTCCAGCTCCTCGCCACGCATCGAAAGTTTTACATTCGCATCTTCGAGGGTTTGGCGCTGGGCCAACAGTTCTTCCTGTGAAGCTTTCAGCTCTTCGGTCTGCCTGGACATCTCCAGCGCCTGCACTTCCAGGCTGTGCGATTGTTGTTCCAGTCGGCTGTTGGAGTGTTCCAAATCCTGGGCTTGGTGCTGGACCCGCTTCAGCAGTTCCTTGGTTGCCAGATTGCGTTCCAAAATTTCCAGGTTAAGGGCGACGATCGGCTCGACCTCTTCGATCAGCCTCAGATGACGTGGTTGGAAATCAACGAACGAGGCGATTTCAATCACCCCGATCGCCTCACCTTGCACCATCACCGGCATGACCAGAATCATTTTTGGGGTTGCTTCACCCAGGGCGGAGCCGATCTTGATGTAGTCGTCTGGCACTTGCGTCAGGATGATCGAGGTCTTTTCCAAGGCGCATTGCCCGACCAGCCCTTCGCCCAGGGCAAAAACGTTGCTTAGTCGGCGGCGCTGGCGATAGCCGTAGCTGCCGAGCAGACGGAAACAGCGGTCATTCCGGTCGAGCCGAAAAAACAACCCAGCCCGACCTTCAACCAGCGGCGTCAAACGAGAGATCAACGCTTGGGCGAAGCTGGCCGGGTCTTCGCAGCCTTGCAGTGCGGTGGAGATTTCGGCGGCGTTGGCCTTAACCCAGTGCTGCGCATCCATGTCCCGCGACACTTGCTTCAGCTTTTCCATCGCTCGGGCGAAGGCACCGAATTCGTTGGTTCGATCGCGATAGGGAATTTCAACGTCCAGCCGCCCTTCGGACAGATCGACCACACGTTCGCGCAACTGGCCGAACTGGCGGTTGAGTCCGCGTGCCAACAGCCAGCCCGCCAGCAACGCCAGCACCAGCGTGACCAAGCCAATCACGATCGCCACTTTCAGGGTTGTGGCTGTGGTTTGGCGGCTCCGAACGTAGAAATCCTTGGCAAAATCGCGCGACAATTCCACGATCTGATCGATCGCCAGCCGGGCCTTACCTGCGGGAGAGTCATCGGTGGCGCGAAGCAGGGTCCAGGCTTTGGCCTGATCTCCGGCCTCGGCAGCATCAAACGCTTGCCGGCGTTTGGGTTGGTGCTCGTGGAAGCTGGTCGAGGCTAGGTCGAGCAGGCGCTTGTCGCCTTGGAAAGATCCTTTGGCCCGGGAAATGGCGTCGAAGAACTGGCCTTCATGATCTCGAATTTCGTCCAAGTATTCCATTCGGTGCGAAGGCTCTGGATCGGTTAGATAGTCTCGCTCCGCCCGTCTTATCCGTTGCAGCAAATAGCGCGCATCAAGTGCTGCGTTGGTTGAAGCGAACGAATGCTCGTACAAACCTACGACATGTTCACCAATATCAAGAATTGCCCGCATTTCAACGACGGCAACCGTCACCTCCAACACCAGGAAGACGGCGAAGCTGAAAACCACCCGTTGAAACACGCTTAAATTCTTTAACCAACGTTTCATAGCCGCCGCTCGCTCATAATCGTTCGGATAAAGCCGTTTGGATAAAGTGTTAAAGTTTCGTCCCAGATAACGGTTTCCAGGGGCCACCGGCGGTGGCTCGCCTTAGCCTAACCAGTTTGACCCTAGCATGATGGCAGGTGCCACCGTTAATGTCACGTTGCACCCAGCCACGGTAGATTTGTAAAAGCTGTGGCGGACCCACTTTATTTGGAACAAAACTCAACGTGTCTTCAACAACAGAGCGGGAGACGGCCATGCGGGCCCGAGACCGGCGCTTGAACGAATTGCGCCAGACCATCACCGAAATCGAGCCGCCCGATGCCTTTCGCCTGCAAGCTGCGGGAGCGGTGTTGATCGATATCCGCGAAGCCGAGGAAATCGCCTGCGGCACGCCCCACGGCGCGCTGCGGTTGGGCCGTGGCTATTTGGAATTGCGGATCGAAGAGCAGGTGCCGGATCTGAACCGGCCGTTGTTGGTGCTGTGCGCCGGCGGCTTGCGTTCTTTGTTCGCCGCTGAAGACCTGCTGCGTCTGGGCTATGGCGATGTCCGTTCGGTGGCCGGTGGTTATCGCCGCTGGCAAGAGCACGGCTTGCCGGTAGAGCTGCCGCGCGTCTACTCCCCGGCCGAACGCGAGCGCTATTCGCGCCATTTTCTGATTCCGGAAGTGGGC
>CAUYTZ010000214.1:0-13357 GCA_963575695.1 uncultured Gammaproteobacteria bacterium
CCGGCGCGGTATCGCCACCAAGTACCTCGGAAGCTATCTGCGCTGGTTCCATCTCATCGTCTTGCATCCCGAGCCGACACTCCGTTACTGCCTCCAAGCCGCTATGGGTGGCTAATCTCCATACGATTTGCGAACACAGCCATTGCAGAAGTAGAATGAGATCGAGAAAGTTGGTGCGATGAGTCATGTCGAAACCTATTTTGCCCAAGCCATCGAGATCTGCCGTCAAATCGACTTGGCGGCGATTGAGCGTTGCGTCGAAGGCCTGAAGGCGTTGCGCGAGCGCGGCGGGCGCCTGTTCATTCTCGGGGTCGGCGGCAGTGCGGCCAACGCCAGCCATGCGGTAAATGATTTCCGCAAGCTGTGCGATATCGAAACCTATGCCCCGACCGACAACGTTTCCGAGTTGACCGCGCGCACCAATGACGAAGGCTGGGAGACGGTGTTTGCCGGTTGGCTGCGGACCAGCCGCGCCTGCGACAAAGACGCCGTGCTGGTGTTGTCGGTCGGCGGCGGCGACGCCGAACGCAATGTTTCAGCGAACCTGGTTCATGCGCTGAAGGAGGCCAAGGCGCGCGGGATGACCGTGTTTGGCATCGTTGGCCGTGACGGGGGCTATACCGCCAAGATTGCTGACGTGGCGGTGGTGGTGCCGGTAGTTGACTCCCGCCATGTCACGCCGCACACTGAAGCCTTTCAGGCTGTGGTCTGGCACTGCCTGGTGTCCCATCCGGCCCTACAGGTTCAGTCCACCAAGTGGTGAACCAGGATTTGATGCCGGCCTCGAAACATCACGGGATCGAAACGCCGTTGGCTCGGAGCGGAAGGAGATGAAAGATCGGTCGGTGTTTCTGGATCGCGACGGAGTCTTAGTGATTCCGGAGTTTCGGGACGGCCGTTCTTATGCTCCGCGTTCTTTGGACCGCTTCGCGCTCTATCCCGCCGCGGCCCCGGCCCTGGCGGCCTTGAAGGCTGCAGGCTTCCGCATAATCGTGGTCAGCAATCAGCCCGATGTCGGCAACGGACTGGTCGAGCGCGCGGTGGTCGAGGACATGAATCGGATTTTGGCTGCGACGCTCCCGGTCGATGCGGTGTTGTGCTGTTACCATAGCCAGAAGGAGGCCTGCGCGTGCCGCAAGCCCAAACCCGGCATGTTGCAGGAAGCGGCGCACCGGTTTAGCCTGGATCTTAGCGCCAGTTTCATGGTCGGCGATCGGGCCAGTGATGTTGAAGCCGGGCGCGCCGCCGGTACCCGTACGGTGTTCATTGATCTTGGCTATACCCGTGAACCACGACCTGAGGCCCCCGACTGGGTGGTGACCGATGTCGCCGCGGCTTCGGCGGTAATCCTGGCCAACGGCGACGACCCCGCCGGTTCGATTTCACCCACGTTTCCGTCCTAGCGAGAGCTGTTCTCATGACGACATCCCCGGATACCCTCAAGATCAAGATATTTGCCGACGGCGCCGACCTGGACGGTATCCGTAAGCTTTACGCCAATCCACTGATCAAGGGCTTTACCACCAATCCTACCCTGATGCGTAAGGCCGGGATCGAGGACTATGAGGCCTTTGGTCGCACGGTTCTGGCTGCGGTGCCCGACCGCCCGGTGTCGTTGGAAGTGTTTGCCGACGACTTCCCGACCATGATTGCCCAGGGCCGGGCGATCGCATCATGGGGTAAAAACGCCAACGTCAAGATTCCGGTCACCAATACCAAAAGTGAATTTACCGGTTCAGTGATTTCGACGCTGGCCGGTGCGGGCGTGGTGGTTAATGTGACCGCGATCATGACCCCGGCTCAGGTGACGGCGGTGGCGGCCTGCCTCAATCCAGAGGTTCCGGCGATCATCTCGGTATTCGCCGGCCGGGTCGCCGACACCGGGTACGATCCGGTGCCGCTGATGGCCGAATGTCTGGAGATTCTGAAGTCCACCCCCAAGGCCGAGTTGCTGTGGGCCAGCCCGCGCGAGTTGCTCAACATTTTCCAGGCAGATCAACTCGGCTGTCACATCATCACCGTGACGTCGGACGTGTTGGGCAAGCTTAAGCTGGTCGGCATGGATCTGGACGCCTATTCGCTCGATACCGTACAGATGTTCTATCGCGACGCCAGCCAAGCCGGTTATTCGATCGCAGTGTAAGCGGCGAAAGGTACACCATTCGCTTGAACATCTGATTGCCCGTGAGCTCAAAGAAAGAGAACCGGACCATGACATTCAAAAAGATCCTGATCACCGGCGGTGCCGGCTATATCGGCAGCTTGCTCACTCCGCAGTTGCTTGACGATGGCTATGAGGTCACCGTCTACGACATCATGTTCTTTGGCGACCATTTCCTGCCCAAGAACCATCCCCGCCTGCGCGTTATTAAAGGCGATATCCGCGATATCCCGAAGCTGTCCGAAGCACTTCAGGGGCAGGATGCGGTGGTTAACATGGCATGCATCTCCAACGATGCCAGCTTTGAACTCGACGAAAAGCTCTCGACCACCATCAACCTGGAAGCGTTTGAGCCGATGGTGCTGGCGGCCAAGGCCGCCAGCGTCAAACGCCTGATCTACGCTTCATCGAGCTCGGTCTACGGGGTTTCCGACCAGCCTGACGTTGATGAGACTCACCCGCTGGTTCCGCTCACTCTTTACAACAAATACAAGGGGATGTGCGAACCGCTGCTGTTCAAACACACCGATGCGGCCTTTGTCGGGGTGGTGTTCCGGCCGGCGACGGTGTGCGGCTATGCGCCGCGCCAGCGCCTGGACCTTTCGGTCAACATCCTGACCAACCATGCCGTGACCAACAACCGCATCACCGTATTCGGTGGCGACCAACTGCGTCCTAATCTGCATGTTCAGGACTATATCGACGCAGTCAAATTGTTCCTGACCGCGCCATCAGACAAGATCTCCAACCAGATCTTTAATGTCGGCTTTCAGAACATGAGCATTCGGGATTTGGCCGATTTGGTCAAGTGGGTGGTTGAAGAAGAATTCCCGGGCCGGCCGCCTATCGATATCGTAACCACGCCGTCCGATGATAATCGCTCCTATCACATCAACTCGGACAAGATCTTCAGGGCCTTGGGCTTCAGACCAAAACACTCGATCGAAGAGGCGGTGCGCGATCTGTGCCGGGCGTTCCGTGAGGGCAAGCTGCTGGATAGCATGACCAATACCTGCTATTATAATGTCCGCACCCTCAAGCAGTTGAACGCTGCATGACCAAACCGATCGCGGTTGTAACCGGTGGTGCCGGCTTTATCGGCAGCCACATGGTTGATCTTCTGCTCGACCGCGGCTTTAGCGTGCGGGTCGTGGACAATCTTTTGGGCGGGCATCAGGCGAACCTGGACCAACATGCCGGCAACCCCGATCTGAGCTGTCATTGGCAGGATATCCGCGCCCTGGCCCCGGACAGCGCGATTTTCGCCGGTGCCCACTTTGTTTTCCACTTTGCCGGGATCGGCGACATCGTACCTTCGATCGAACAGCCACTCGACTACATGGACATCAACGTCCAGGGCACGGTGCGGGTTCTGGAATGCGCCCGCGTCGCCGGGGTGGCCAAACTGGTCTATGCCGCCTCGTCGTCCTGCTATGGTCTGGCGGCAACCCCGACCCGGGAAGACCACTCGATCGCTCCCCAGTACCCCTATGCGCTGTCCAAATACCAGGGCGAGCAGGCGGTGTTTCATTGGCATCAGGTCTATGGCCTGCCGGTGAATTCGGTGTGCATCTTCAACGCTTACGGCACTCGCGTCCGCACCACCGGTGCCTATGGTGCGGTGTTCGGCGTATTTTTCAAGCAGAAGTTGGCCGGCAAACCGTTCACCGTGGTTGGTGACGGCAGCCAGAGCCGGGACTTCGTCTATGTTTCCGATGTCGCCCGTGCCTTTCTGGCCGTAGCGGAAACGGAGATTTGCGGCGAACGGTTTAACGTTGGGGCGGGAAATCCGCAATCGGTCAATCGCCTGGTTGACCTGTTGGGGGGGAAGGTGGTTTACGTACCCAAGCGCCCCGGCGAACCCGATTGCACCTATGCCGACATCACCAAGATTCGGAGCAAACTCGGTTGGGAGCCGGTCATTTCATTCGAGGACGGGGTTGCGCGGATGGTTACCCAGATCGGACGCTGGACTGATGCGCCGTTATGGGATCCGGCATCGATCGCCGAGGCGACACGAACCTGGTTCCAATATCTTGGCCCTAAAGTTTGATTCCGCCGCTCCCGGCGAACCATCAAGAAATCGGAAGCTACGATGATGTCGTCCCTTTCGGCGCAATATCAGCATAAGATCAAAACCGCTCAGGAACTGCGTGACATCCTTGGCTGCCGGCCACGGCTGCGCAAGGCGATCATGTGCCACGGTGTTTTTGACATTGTGCATCCGGGGCATGTCCGCCACCTGCTCTACGCCAAAAGCAAGGCCAACGTTCTGATCGCGAGTCTGACCGCCGATCGCCATATTGATAAGGGCAAATACCGTCCGCATGTTCCCCAAGAACTTCGGGCGCTTAATTTGGCCGCGTTCGAAATGGTCGATTATGTAGTCATTGACGAGAACGCCACCCCCCTGGATAATCTAAAGGTAATTCAGCCAGACTACTTTGCAAAAGGGTACGAATACACATCAACTGGTGATATTCACCCTAATACGCGTGAAGAGCTTGAGGTTATTCAGGCTTACGGCGGCGAGATCCTGTTCACGCCAGGTGACATCGTTTATTCCTCCAGCAATCTGATCAATCTGGCCCCGCCCCAGATCCAGATGGAAAAGCTGCTGACCGTGATGGACAGCGGCGGGGTCAGCTTCGCCGACCTGCGACAGACGCTTGCCCTGATGGCGGGCAAGCGCGTGCATGTGGTCGGCGACACCATCGTTGATTCCTACACCCATTGCACCATGATCGGCGGTCAGACCAAGACGCCGACCATGAGCGTGCTGTTTGAAAGCAAAACCGATTATATAGGCGGCGCGGCGGTGGTGGCCAAACACATGAAGGCCGCAGGAGCCGAGGTGGTGTTTTCGACCGTGCTGGGACAGGATGCGCACAAGGACTTTCTGCTCGACGGTATGAGGCAGGCCGGGGTCGATGTGCGGGCGATCGTTGATCCCACCCGTCCGACGGTCAACAAGAACGCGATTATTGCCGGTGGTTACCGCCTGCTTAAGATTGATACGCTCGATAACCGCTCGATCTCTGAATCAACTCTGAACGGCTTGCTACGAGGGGTGCGCGAGGTTAAGGCGGATGCGGTGATCTTCTCCGACTTCCGGCACGGTATTTTCAACCGCCGCACCATTCAACCGCTGATTCACGCCATTCCGGCCGGGGTTTACAAGGTTGCCGACAGCCAGGTTGCCAGCCGTTGGGGTAATATCACCGACTTCAAGGGCTTCGATCTGATTACCCCAAACGAGCGCGAGGCGCGCTTCGCTCTGGCCGACCAGGATTCCGGGATCAGACCCCTGGCTGGGGCGTTGTGCGACGCCGCGCAATGCGGCCTGCTGATTTTGAAACTGGGCCCGCGCGGGGTGCTGGCCTGCCACGGCCCCGATTACGTGTCCCTCGATAGTTTCTTTGTGATTGATAGTTTCGCAAATTGCGTGGTCGACGCCGTCGGTGCCGGCGACGCGTTGCTGGCGTATTCGACCTTGGCGATACTAACCAATCGCAATTCGATCGTCGCCACCATCCTGGGCAGCATGGCGGCAGCCTGCGAATGTGAATTCGACGGCAACATTCCGGTTACCCCAAGCAACGTCCTGGCTAAGATCGATGCGGTCGAACGCCAGGCTCATTTCAATTGATCACCACCATGAAAACCATCGTCGTCGGATTGGGGGTTCAGGGCCATAAGCGGCGCAAGCACGCCGGGTCGGACTTCGTCGCCAGCGTCGATCCGGTCAATCCGGATGCGAAGTATCGTTCGGTCTATGACGTGCCGCTCGGCGACTACGACGCGGTTCTGGCGTGCATCCCGGACGAGCCCAAGGGTGAGCTGCTGCGCTATTTCCTGGGCCACGGCAAGCATGTTTTGGTCGAAAAGCCACTGTGGGCAGCGCAAGATCAAGAGATTGTGGAGTTGGAACGGATCGCCCGTGCCAACCGGGCCTTGTGTTACACGGCCTATAACCATCGTTTTGAACCGCACTTCGTGCGCATGCGTGACCTGATCGCCTCGGGGGTGCTCGGTCGAATTTACTCCTGCCGCATGTTCTATGGCAATGGCACTGCCCGATTGGTGCGCGAAAGCGAATGGCGCGATCAGGGCGCCGGGGTGCTACCCGATCTCGGTTCGCACCTGCTCGATACCTGTAGGTTCTGGTTCGGCGATTTGTCCGATGGTTTCCGCCTTGGCGCCGCCAACCGGTTCGAAAACCGGGCCCCCGATCATGTCGTGATCGGATGCGAACGAGGCCAGCCGCGGATCGAGCTGGAAATGACGCTGTGCATGTGGCGCAACCACTTCACCTGCGACATTCTGGCCGAAAATGGGACTGCCCACATCGAAAGCCTGTGCAAGTGGGGGCCGTCCACCTTTACCCACCGGGTCCGGGTGCTGCCCTCTGGGCGCCCGCCGGAAACTCTGGTCACCCTGGTTCAGGAAGATCCAACCTGGGCGATCGAATACCGGCATTTCAAGTCGCTGGTAGCCTCCGGCGTGGTCACCGATCTTGGCCACGACTTGTGGCTGCAAGAAACCCTGCGCACTTTGGGTGAGGAGGCATGTCAATGAACTCCCCTGTTCCTTGCCCGGTGATTGGTTTCGCTGGCATGACTCATCTGGGTCTGGTTTCGGCCAGTGCGGTTGCGGCCAAGGGCTTTTTGACCGTATGTTTCGACCGTGATCCGGCTCTGATCGACCGGATCCGGGCCGGGCAATTGCCGGTGCTGGAACCAGAGCTTGACGCCCTGGTCGCCACCAACGGCGAGCGGCAGCGGTTCACCGCCGATCCGGCCGCGCTCGGTCGCTGCGATGTGGTCTATATCGCCGCCGACGTGCCGACCGACGACACCGGCGGCAGCGATCTGACCGGCATCCGGGACCTGATTGATCTGGTGGTGGCGGCAATGCGGTCGGATGCGGTGCTGGTGGTACTGTGTCAGGTTCCGCCCGGCTTTACCCGTGGCTTGACCGTGCTGCCGTCGGAGCGGCTTTACTATCAGGTTGAAACCCTGGTCTTCGGCCGCGCAGTCGAACGGGCGATGCTGCCCGAACGGACCATCGTTGGCTGCGCCGACCCCGCTCGCCCGCTCGAGGCCCGCTTTCAATCGTTGCTGGCCGCGTTCGGCTGCCCGATCCTGCCGATACGCTACGAAAGCGCGGAACTGGCCAAGATTTCGATCAATATGTGCCTGGTCGCTACGATTGCGGTCGCCAACACCATGGCCGAGTTGTGCGAACACATCGGCGCGGTGTGGGGCGAAATCGTCCCAGCGTTGAAGCTGGACAAACGCATCGGCGCGCACAGCTACCTCGCCCCCGGCCTGGGCATCGCCGGTGGCAACCTGGAACGCGATCTGGCCACCGTGCTGCGTCTTTCGGAACGGCATCACACCGATGCCGGGGTGGTCGCGGCCTGGATCGCCAACAGCCGTCATCGTCGCGACTGGGCGGCACGCACCATCCGCAGCGTTCTGCTCGACACCCGGCCGCAGGCGACGGTGGCGGTGCTCGGGTTGGCCTACAAAGAAAACACCCACTCGATCAAGAATTCGCCTTCCCTGGCAACGCTGGTCCAACTGCCGGCCGCCACCCGGTTGCGGGTGCATGATCCGGCGGTGGCCGCGACCGCAGTTGATCACCCGCAGGTGACCGGCTGCGCCGATCCGCTGGCCGCTGCGCAAGGTGCCGAAGCGCTGATGATCCTGACCCCATGGCCGCTCTACTGCGGCCTTGTCCCGGCTGACTTGGCCGCCGCCATGACCGGGCGGATCGTGCTTGACCCTTACGGTGTTCTCGACGGCCGGGCCGCGATTGCGGCCGGGTTGGAGTACTACACGCTCGGCCGCCCGCCGATGACCGCCGTAGACGCTTGATCGGACCCCCGCCTATGCTCACCCATCTTCTTTCCGCTCCGGTTCCGCTTGCACGTGTGGTGGTGATCGGCGCCGGCGGTTTCATCGGCGGTGCCGTTGCCCGGCGCCTGGCCGTCGATGGCGTTCCGGTGCTAGCCCTGACACGGGCCGAGGTCGATCTGCTGGCCGGCGATGGCTCGGCCCGGTTGGTCGCCCTGCTGAAGCCGGGCGACGCGGTGGTCGCGGCTTCGGCGATCGCGCCGTGCAAGACCGTGGCGATACTGGCCGACAACCTGAGGCTGGTTAATACCATGGTTGCGGCCCTGGCCAAGGTCGCGGTTGGGCATGTGATCAACATCGGCTCGGACGCAGTGTTCGCCGATGAACCGGTGCCGCTGACCGAAGCCTCGCCGCGATCCCCTGATTCCCTGCACGGGGTCATGCATTTGGCGCGTGAGCTGGCGTTTGCCGCCGAAGTCGGCGCGCCGCAGGCCACCATCCGCCCGACCCTGGTCTATGGCGCCTGCGATCCGCATAACGGCTATGGCCCCAATCGCTTCCGCCGTCTGGCCAACGCCGGCCGAGCCATCGCGCTGTTCGGCGAGGGCGAGGAGCGGCGGGACCATGTGTTGGTGGACGATGTCGCCGAACTGGTGGTTCGGGCCTTGTACCGGCGCTCGACCGGCAGCTTGAACGCCGCCAGCGGCGAGGTGTACAGCTTTCGGGCGATGGCCGAACTCACGGTTCAGGCCGCCGGCCGGCCGGTCGCGATCACCGGCGGCCAACGCAGCGGGCCGATGCCGCACAACGGCTATCGTCCGTTCGAGATTCAGGCGATCCGTACCGCTTTCCCGGATTTTATCCCGACGCCGTTTGCCGCCGGCGTGGTCAAGGTTCAGCAACAGGTGGCATCCGGGGAGAGCGTGTAATGGCCGAGCTTGATCTTCTGTCCGCCTTGCCCAAACCCAAGCGCAACATCCAAAAGCGCAAGGACGGCAAAGACCCAGCGGTGGTCGCCATCGCCAAACAGTATGGTGAGATGTATTGGGATGGCCCGCGCGAGTATGGCTATGGCGGGTACGCTTATGATGGCCGGTGGCGGCCGGTGGCGCGCGATCTGATCGCCCATTTCGGCCTGAAGCCCGGCATGCTGGTGCTGGATGTCGGGTGCGGCAAGGGCTTCCTGGTCAAGGATCTGATGCTGGAATGCCCCGGCCTGGAAGCGTTCGGGCTGGATGTGTCGCTTTACGCCATCACCCACGCGCCGCCCGAACTCGCCGGCCGCCTGCACCTGGGCACGGCCGAAAAGCTGCCGTTTGCCGATGGCGCGTTTGACTGCGTGCTGTCGCTCAACACCATTCACAACCTGCCGCAGCCGCGCGCGGTGATCGCGATGCGCGAAATCCAGCGGTTGTCGGGCGGAAAAGCCTTCGTGGTCGTGGACAGTTACCGCACCCCGGAGCAGAAGGAGATCTTCGAAAGCTGGGTGCTGACTGCGGAATTCCACGACTATCCCGAGGAATGGGTCAAGGTGTTCCAGGAGGCGGGGTATACCGGCGATTATTATTGGACCATCATTGAATAAGCCGGGTTCCGGCATTCTCTCACGATAACCAAAGGAAAGGTTTCAGCAATGGCCGGCAAGACCTATGCAATTCTGGGAGGTGGGGGATCGTTCGGCATCCACACCGCTTTCTACCTGCTGGAGCACGCGAACCCTAAGAAGGTGCTTGGAATCGGCCGCAATCCGCTGCGCCCCGAACCCTTTTCCCTGAACATCGAACGCCAGCCCGGCTACGTTTATCACGCCCGGCACGTCACCCATGAATTGGATCTGCTGCTCGAATTGCTCGACCGCGAAAAGCCGGAAGTCATTATTAACTTCGCCGCTCAAGGTGAAGGCGCGGTGTCCTGGAAACATTCCTGGCGCTTTTTCGAAACTAATTCGATGGCGCTCGCCCGTTTGACTGAAGAGCTGATGAAGCGCGACTGGCTGGAGCGGTTCATTCAAATCGGCACCTCGGAAATGTATGGCGCGGTCGATCATGCCGCTGGCGAAGACGAGCCGATCAAGCCGACCTCGCCCTATGCCGCGTCCAAGGTCGCGTTCGACATGTACCTGGTTTCGGTCCACAAGTTCCTTAAATTTCCGATGAACATTATTCGGCCATCCAACGCCTATTGTCCGGGCCAGTTGCTGCACCGGGTGATCCCCAAGGCGATTTGGTGCGGGCTGACCGGTCACCGGTTGCCGCTGCACGGCGGCGGCCGGGCCGAGAAGAGCTATATCCACGCCCGCGACCTTGGACGGGCGATCCATCTGGTCGCGGAAAAGGCGCCGCTGGGGACCACGTACAATGCCGGCCCGGCCTTGCCGACCTCGATCCGGGAGGTGGTGGAACGCTGCGCTGGCGCGCTCAAGATGCCGTTCGAGCAGTTGTGCGAGGTCACCGGCGACCGGCTGGGCCAGGATGCGCGCTATTGGCTGGATTCCAGCGCGATCAAGCGCGACACCGGTTGGGAACCGCAAATCGGCTGGGATAAAGGTTTGGCGGAAATGGTCGAATGGGGCAAGCGCTACCAGGATCAGATTCGCGACTGGCCGACGGACTACGTGTTGCGGGCATAACCCTTGATTTACGATCGTGACCCCATGAACCAGCACTTGTTTCGCAGCAACGTCTTCGATCGCGAGCGGGCCCGGCGGCGCTGCCGGGCCTATCGCCGCCGGATCCTTGACATTTCCCAACAGGTTGCGGCGCTGCATGTCGCCCCGGCCTTTTCCTGTGTTGAAATCACCGATGCGAGTTACAACGGTCTGATGCGGCGCGGGGCCGATGATCAATACCTTGACATCTTCTTGATGTCCAAAGGTCACGGCTGCATGATCCAATACGTAATCCTGGAGGAACAGGGGACGCTTGAGCGTCGGGATCTTGACCTTTATTGCAAACGGGGCGGCCGCCTGGGGGCGCATCCGGATTACGGGGTGCCGGGCATCGCCGCGTCCACCGGTTCACTGGGCCATGGCTTGGGCATCGCCGTCGGTCAGGCCTATGCCGAAACGCTGAAGGGGACGGATGCCCGGGTTTTCTGCGTCATGTCCGACGGCGAATTCCAGGAAGGATCGACCTGGGAAGCGCTGATGATGGCCGGCAATCTTGGCTTGTCCAACTTGGTGCTCCTGCTCGACAACAACGATTTCTCGGGCCTGGAGCGGATGAGCGAAGGCCATCCGGCATTCTATCCGCTGCCGGAGAAGCTCCGCGCCTTCTCCTGGGAAGCGGTTGAGGTCGATGGCCACGATGGCGGCGCGATCTTCGAGGCCGTCGAAAACCGCAACGGCAGCAAGCCGCTGGTGGTGGTGTGCCGGACGGTCAAGGGCAAGGGCGTGTCTTATATGGAGCACATGCCGATCTGGCATTATCGCTCGCCCAATCCCGAGGAATACCGTCAGGCCCTGGCCGAACTCGAGCGGAGTTGATCCGATGCGCAACCGCTTCGCCGATGTCTTCTATCAACTGGCAAAAACTGATCCACGGCTGTGCGTGGTCGTCGCTGATATTTCCCCGGCCGGATCGATCGCGCGCTTTCGGGAAGAGTTTCCCCGGCGCTTCATCAACACCGGCGTCGCCGAGCAGATCATGATCGGCATGGCGGCCGGCATGGCCCAGCGCGGCTTGCGGCCCTTCGCCTACACCATAGCAACCTTCGCGCTGTTTCGCCCGTTTGAAATGGTCCGCGATGATTTGTGCTACCAGAACCTGCCGGTGACCGTGGTCGGGATCGGCGGGGGCGTCACCTATTCGACCCTGGGTGCCACCCACCACGCCCAGGAAGACGTATCGATAGCCTGTTCCGTGCCCGGTTTGTCGGTGTTGGCTCCTTGCGATCCCGAGGAAGCGGAGGCCGCGCCATGACAGCCGCCACCACACCGTCTTCCCCACCCGGGCACCACGATCATCGCGGTGCCCTTTTTGTTGATCCCGGTTCGGGGGGGCCGCAGTCTTCAAGACAGATGGGGAAATGGCAATGAGATACGGTTTTAAGACTCGGCTCTTGGCGGGCACGGCACTGGTCGCACTGGACCGCGATCGGGGCCGGGGTCTCGGATGGCTCGGCGCTGGTGGTGGGGCGGGAAGCCGCCAACCAAGCGCTCGATGGGCTTGCGGCCGGGGTGGTTCTGGTCGATCGCACCGCAAGGGTGCTGTGGGCGAACGCCACTGCCGAGCATTTGTTGAGCAAGGGCGACGGGTTGAAAGTAACTCGTGGTCGGATTGTCGCCATCCAAAGGGGGTGTGCGCAGGAATTGCAGCGCCTTATCGCCTTGGCGGTGGATACGGCATCGGCCAAATCTACCGCGGTCGGCGATATTTTGCGTGTTGAGCGAAGTGATCGGGGAATGCCGCTCGCAGTACTGGTTTGCCCTCTGCGTCCCACCAGTAAGTTGTTCGGTGCGACGGTTCCAGGGGCGCTGGTGCTGATTAAAGATCCCGATCACAAAGCCACGCTTTTGCCCCAGACCCTTACCAAGCTTTTTGGTCTGACCTCCGCCGAATCCCGGGTGGCGGAAGCTTTGGCTGCCGGCAAAAATCTAGAAGAAATATCGGAGGATTCTGGGTGCAAAATTGCGACTGTCCGCTCCCAGCTTAAGCAATGTTTTCAAAAAACAGAAACAAATCGCCAGGGAGAATTGATTCGGCTTCTGCTTTCATTGCCGACTACCGCTCGGTGACAGCGGTGACAATCAGAATAACAATTACAATGAATATTGCCGGCGGGAAATTGAGGGTTTCCCGCCGGCAACCCCGGGCTACTTCTTGATCTCACTCATTTTCTTGTCATAATTGCTTCTGATGACTCGCATTTCCTCTGGTGATCGGCAGATTTGCTCTGCTTGAATTGATTGTATGCTCCTCAAGATGGCGAACCCGTATTTATCAGAGAAGTTTGTCTCTCCCCACACGACATCTTCCACAACAGAATGATCCTCTCGGCGCATGATCTTCCACCCTTCCGGGGTTTCCCATGCCAGGGGTTCGCGCTCAATGGCCTCAATTACCTTCGAGCTTTCAATTGTCCCCGCCCGTTCAATGGCGGCTTTGAGGAAATAGACACCTGCATAGGTTTCCTCAGCCATGTAATCTGGATATTCATTAAAGCGGCCGTGGTAGGCATTGACAAAACCAGCATTCATCTTTGTGTCGGGCGTGAGGAAGAAATACCGCGCCGATGCGAATATGCCATTCGGCATATCGCTTCCAAGTGGAACCAAGGTTTCCAATGCGGCGCCATCCGCAAAAGCAAACTTTACCTTGTCAAACAACCCCGTTGG
>CAUYTZ010000215.1:0-1020 GCA_963575695.1 uncultured Gammaproteobacteria bacterium
CTGCTGCGCCGACCAGAAGGTGCCACGATCGCCCAGATGGTCGAAGCCACCGGCTGGGTTCACAACACCTGCCGGGGTGCCCTGGCCGGGGCGCTGAAGAAGCGGTTGGGCCTGACCGTCACCAGCACCAAGGTTGCCGGTGGTGAGCGGGTCTACCACACCGCCTGACGCCATCGAGCCACCATCGATCAGCCGCCGGCCCGCCCGGCGGCGATCTGGTTAAACGCCCGTCCATCCTCGTCCAGCGTCGCGGTATCGCCGGTCAGGCTTTACCAGCGCCGAACCGCGACATCGACGTAGCGGGGATCGAGTTCCAGGGCGAAACAGTGACGGTTGGTTCGTTCGGCGGCGATCAGCGTCGTCCCAGAACCGGAAAACGGCTCATAGACACAGTCCCCTTTGGCCGAGTTGTTTTCAATCGGACGGCGCATGCAGGCGACCGGCTTTTGCGTGCCGTGAACCGTGGCTTGGTCATCATCGCCGTTCGAAATCGACCAGACCGTGGCCTGATCGCGCGCGCCCTGCCAGTGGCCGGTGCCGTCTTTGCGCACCGCGTAAAGGCATGGCTCATGCTGCCAATGATAATCCCCCCGGCCAAGGGCAAAGCGAGATTTGGCCCAGATGATCTGTGAGCGAATAACAAAACCGCACACCTCCAGGCTTTCGGCGACCACACGCGCATGAACCGCGCTGTGCCAGACATAGGCAACTTCACTCGAAACATCGGCCGCAGAGTTAGCCAACAAGACTTGAAAGGCGGCGCTGGTGTAGACGACCATGCCGGCGAAGCCAATCGCGACCTTGGCTTGCAGTTCGGTGACATCGACTTCCTGAATCTTTGCCGAAAGCTCCGGCGCGGTGCCCGGCATCCGCATCGACAACGGCTCGACCAACACGAACAAAACCAGCCCGGTCGGCGTGAACAGTATTCCCCCGGCCAAGGACAAAGCGAGATTTGGCCCAGATGATCTGTGAGCGAATAACAAAACCGCACACCTCCAGGCTTTCCGCGACCACCCG
>CAUYTZ010000216.1:0-1748 GCA_963575695.1 uncultured Gammaproteobacteria bacterium
CGGGTGGACAGCCGGACCGCAGGTACGGATCAATGGCAAGTGGATTTATGTCAAGGATGACGGCACGTTCGAAATTCGTCTATCCTCGTCAGTTTCTGGAGGTTTTCGACTGGTTTTGATCGATAGCCAAGGCAACGTCACGGAACGCTCTCTGGAAGTAGGAAATCAACAAGAAGTTATTACTAAACCATCATCTTTGCCGCCCGGCCGCAAGATTGCCATCCTGGTTGCCAACATGAGCTATAGCCAGAACGGCATCCCAAATCTTGAGACTCCTGGCAGGGATGTGGAACTGGTCAGCCGGACGCTGCAAGCGAAATTCGGGTTTGAAACCCGAATCGTCACCAATGGCACCAAGCAACAGATCACGGATATCTTGCGCACTCTAACCACAGAAACGGGAGACCAGGATCAGGTTGTGTTGTATTACGCGGGGCATGGCTATCTAAATGAAGCGACCGGGATCGGATACTGGCTGCCGACCGATGCCACAACGAACAGTGCGAAGAACTGGATCTCAACCAATGACGTTTCACGGTTGTTGAACCGGATACCAGCCAAGAACATCCTGCTGATCGCGGATAGCTGTTACTCAGGCTCCTTCACCAAGGAACAGAAGGTGCAAGCTGGCGGTACGGTGGCCAACGATGACCTTCTTGATCAGCGCGGCGTGATGGCCATGTCATCGGGTGGCGATGAGCCGGTGCTTGATGGGGAAGTGAATTCCCCATTCGCCCGATCTTTGGCCAAACGTCTGCGGGAAGTTAATTCACCGATGGTGGGCGAAAAACTGTTTAAAATGGTACAGGATGATGTTGTCGCCGAAACGCCCCAAACGCCTCAATACGGGGCGATTGTTTCGGCTGGTTATGACACCGGCGCTGATTTCTTCCTTCGTCCAAAGACTCAAAGAGTAAGCCAGCGTTGAAGACTGAAGCATGGCGGTTGCCAGCGGCCAAGACTTGCCGATGATCGGCAAACTGCTCGGGGACACCCAGGTTCAAACAACGGCCCGCTACGCCCACCTCGCGATCGGTCCGATCAAATTGGCTGCGGACCATGTCGCCCAGGCGACTGCACAATCACTGGGGTAAGCGACAGCTGCTCATCTGGGATTGGCTTCAGTCTCGCGGAAGTCAATCAGACAGGTCGGAGCCTAAAATGTCAGTCAGGTCGCGGGCGTCCAGGATGCGATCGATCCACTCGTTCAACTGGTCGCTGCCAGCGGTGCGAACGCGGCTTTCGACGTCGGGGGGCACTGTTTTGAAACGGCGGCAAAGCTGGCGGAGAAGCATTTCGGCCTTACCCTCAGTCTTACCCTCAGCCTTGCCCTCAGCCTTGCCCTCGGCGCGCCCCTTGGCAAGCCCGCGTTGCTCAGCGGTTTTGGAGAGTTCGAGGATGTGGCGCTGTTCGGCGATCCACATCTCGCGCTTTTCCAGTTCATCCAATTCATCCTGACTCCAGGCTCCCTGATTGGCCAACTCGAAGGCATGGACGATCGCTGGATCAGCCTCCAGGGATTTCGGAATCGTGATCAAAACTTTGGCTGTCTTAAGAAAATAAAGCCAGCGATCGAGAGTGGTTTCAAGGCTATGCTCGTCTTTGGTGAACTTTGGCAGTTCGGCGAACACCAGTTCCAGATCCTGGTGACAGATCGCCGGGTTCTCATCGGCGCGCAGGCGGAAACGGCTGACCACACGCCCAAGGTCCGGAAACATCACGAAGTCGGTGATGGTCACCGCCACCAC
>CAUYTZ010000217.1:0-5765 GCA_963575695.1 uncultured Gammaproteobacteria bacterium
CCGGCGGCGTAGCACCCGGCAATCCAGTCTGGGAGTTGCGTTTGTCAGCGCTGATCCGGGCACGCTCGGCAGCCTGACCCTGGCTGCCGATGGCGCGTACACCTACGCCGTGGACAACGATGCGGTCCAGTTCCTGGGTGCCGGCCGCAGCCTGATCACTCGGGCGGTGATCGGCTCACTGCCTACGGATGCCATCATCACCGATGGCGCGCTGGTCGGGGCCGGGCCGGGCGGTGAAACCCGTTTGCTGGTGACGGTGCCGATCACCCGATTGGAAGAGTGGCTGGAGGTGCGTAAGCGTTTGGGATTCCTGATATTGCAGGTTGGTCCCGGTACCGGATTTTGCCAAATCCCGACGTTTTCCTTCCCAGGAATGCGCTAACAGAGCCTCGTCATCGGCAAAGGCGGACAAGGGAACGTTGGTGGTCAAAGAAGGCAGCATGCTGGGCAATGGTATATTGGCAACTTCATGGATGGACAATTCCGATCTTCCCTTATACCAACGAACTTAATGAGTAAGGCACTGGTTGCCGTGGGCTTTGCCCCCCAGACCAGGGCTTTGCCCTGGTCTCACTGGGATTACCGCAAAGGCGTCGGCACGCCCATCAGCGCCGTCAAACGCAACTCCCAGACTGGATTGCCGGGTGCTACGCCGCCGGCCAGCGACAACCCTTGTCCAGACAGGGCCGCCTTCAGACGGTCTATGTCGCCACGATAGCGCAGGTCGAGTTCGGCTTGGGTTCGCGCCACCGACAACGGCTCGGCACGGATGATGCCGGCGACCCGCCCCAAACGCTTACGCACCTCCAGCCACTCTTCCAATCGGGTGATCGGCACCGTCACCAGCAAACGGGTTTCACCGCCCGGCCCGGCCCCGACCAGCGCGCCATCGGCGGGCAACGGGGCCACCAGCCCGGCATCCCCGGCGCGAATCCCGGCTTCGATGTACTGCAAGACCGCCGCCACCGCCCGTTTATAAAACTCGGGCGAGCGTTCGCCGGGCTTGGGTGGCACATCGATCGGCTCGGCCACACCGGCCCCATCGGGACGATAGCGGGTGATATCCACTTCTGGCGTGTGCTGCGGCGTGGGCCGACCGTTAATCACCGCCACCACCACCTCGCCCGCGCCATAGCGGGTGGCGATTTTGGCCAGCCCGGTGGCGTCTCCGGCCAGGGCCTCAGCGGCACCGATATCGGCCACGTCGGCCAACTCGCCCGCCGGCACCGCGACCGGAACCAGCCCACCCGGGGTTGCCGCCCGTTCCTCCCACGCCTGGCGCCACGGGGTCCGTTCCTCCCACAGCGTCGTCCGCTCGCCCAGACGCGACACCGGCAGAATCAGGAATGGCCGGGTCGGCACTTCGACCACCCGCTGGCCCTTCTCTTCAACGAAGCCACGCATCGCCTCTGGCTTGAAAGCCACGGTCAGGGTGGCGACGTAACGTACCGCCGAGGCGCGCTCGTCCTCGATCTCGAACCCTCGCACCAGTCGCGCCAGTTCGCGGTCGGGAATGGACGGTGCCGCTTGAGTCTCTGCGGCCAGGGTCAACCGACGATAGAGCACGGCGAAGGCCTTGCGTTGGGCTTCGGCCACCGCTTTATCGCGAGCGGCGTTGGCGCTGTCGGCGGTAACATCGACCGCGATACCGCGCACGGTGAACGGATCATCGCCCACCTGCGGTGGAGCCGCGTTAACTGCCTGCGGTGGAGCCGCCGTAGTCGCGGCAGCGGCGGGAGCCGCGCTAAACGCCTGCGGCGGCCCCGAAGCCGGACCACCGGCGGAAGCGCGGCCGGTCGATGATGGAATTTGAGCTGCGGCCGGTGTGGTCGCCCCCCCCAGGGCGAGTGCGCCGAGCAACGCCACAACAAGGACCAGCGCGGACAGAACCAGCGCAGACGGGACCAACCCCAGCAGGGCCGAGGCCGATGCGGGAAAAGCCGATGCGGGACGCCTGTGGAGCATTGCAAAGCCTTCCGTTTCGAGTATGTTCGGCCCAGGTCGTCGGGTCACACGATTACGGTACCGACCTTTCCCTATAGCCCAAGCCGCGCGAGGATACCATCGGCACCGGTCCTTTTTCCCCGTCGCCCGGCACCCCCGCCACCTATCGCGACGCCGGCGTAGACATCGATGCCGGCAACGCCCTGGTCGAAGCGATCAAGCCGTTGGCCCGCTCTACCGCCCGCTCCGGCGCGTCCGCCGCACTGGGTGGATTCGGTGCCTTTTTTGACCTGCGCGCCGCCGGCTATCACGACCCGATTCTGGTTAGCACGACCGATGGCGTCGGGACCAAGCTCAAAATCGCCATCGCCACCGGCCGCCACGATACGATTGGCATCGATCTGGTTGCGATGTGCGTCAACGATCTGGTGGTCCAGGGGGCGGAGCCACTGATATTCCTGGATTACTTTGCCACCGGCCGACTGCGGGTGGAGAGCGGCCGCGCGATCGTGGCCGGTATCGCCGAGGGCTGCCGTCAGGCCGGCTGCGCCCTGGTTGGCGGCGAAACCGCCGAGATGCCGGGCATGTATGCCGAAGGCGACTATGATCTGGCCGGATTCGCGGTCGGTGCGGTCGAGCGCGGCCAGGAACTGACTGGGGCCGGCGTGACCGAAGGCGATGTCGTGCTCGGCCTGGCCTCCAGCGGCGTGCATTCCAACGGCTATTCACTGGTCCGACGGCTGGTTGAACATTCCGGGCTTGACTGGGCCGATCCGGCCCCCTTCTCAGTTAACTGGGCCGATCCGGCCCCCTTCGCACCAGCCCGGTCCTTGGGTGAAGCGCTGCTGACGCCGACACGAATCTATGTCAAAGGTCTGCTGCCGACGGTCAAGGCCGGGCTGATCAAGGCTTTGGCTCATATTACCGGCGGCGGACTGCTGGAAAACATTCCCCGAGTGCTGCCCGCCGGCCTGGGTGTGGTGCTTGATGCTGGCGCGTGGCCGTTGCCGCCGGTGTTCGGCTGGCTGAAACAGATCGGCGCGATCGAATGCGCCGAACTGGCGCGGACTTTTAATTGTGGATTGGGTATGGTGGCGGTGGTTGCGGCCGATCAGGTTGCAGCGGCCGAGGCCAGCCTGCGTGAGAGTGGCGAAACCGTGTACCGGGTCGGCCGGGTGCGCACGGTGCCGGCCAGTGGCGAACTGAATGGCGAACGCGTTGCAATCGTGGGAATGGAGGAGATATGGCACGGGTAAGATTGGGCGTGCTGATCTCCGGACGGGGCAGCAACCTGCAAGCCTTGATTGACGCCTGCGCCGATCCGGCCTTCCCAGCCGAAGTGGCGTTGGTGGTGTCCAACCAGCCCGACGCCCAAGGCTTGAATCGGGCCCGGGCCGCACGGATTCCGGTTGAGGTCATCAACCACCGCGCCTTCAACGCCAAGGAAGGCTTCGAAGCGGCGCTGGATTCGGTGCTCGACGGCTATGGCATTCAACTGGTCTGCCTGGCCGGATTCATGCGCCTGTTGACGCCGTGGTTCGTGGAACGGTGGCTGGATTGCCTGATCAACGTCCACCCGTCGCTGCTGCCGTCGTTCAAGGGTCTGGATACCCACGCCCGGGTGCTGGAAGCCGGAGTCCGTGTAACCGGCTGTACGGTTCATTTCGTTCGTCCGGCGATGGATGACGGGCCGATCATCGTTCAGGCTGCGGTGCCGGTACTGGCCGGAGACACCCCGGCACGATTGGGCGAACGGGTGTTGGAAGCCGAGCACCGCTGCTATCCGCTGGCGGTACGGCTGCTGACTGAGGGCCGGGTCCAGGTGGTCAACGAGCGGGTGGAGATCGCCGGTTTTCGCGGCCCCGGCATCAACGCCATGTTGTGCCCGTCGGGCTGAATTGGGACAAAAGGAATCAGGCCATGAGCGCGATCACCGAAACCAAGCGCATGACCGTACCGCAACTGCGCGCGCGCAAGGGCGGCGAGCCGATTGTGTGCCTGACCGCCTATACCGCACCGATCGCAAGCCTGCTCGACCCGCATGTCGATATTCTTCTGGTCGGCGATTCGCTGGGCATGGTCATCTATGGTCTGGATAGTACCCTGCCGGTGACACTGGAGATGATGATCGCCCACGGTGCCGCCGTGACACGCTCGTCGCGCAAGGCGTGCGTGGTGGTCGATATGCCGTTTGGTTCGTATCAGGAATCGCCGCAACTGGCCTATCGCGCCGCCGCCCGGGTGATTGCCGAAACCGGCTGCTCGGCGGTCAAGCTGGAAGGCGGGGCGGTCATGGCACCAACCATCGCCTTCCTGGTTGAGCGTGGGATTCCAGTCATGGGCCACGTCGGTCTGATGCCGCAATCGGTGCATACCATGGGCGGGTTCCGCGCCCAGGGCCGCGACAACGAAGGGGCCCGCCGGATTCTGGCCGATGCCGAAGCGCTGGCCGGAGCCGGCGCGTTCGCGATCGTGGTTGAAGGCACCATGGAAGCCCTGGCCCGCGAAATCACCCTGCGCATTCCTGTGCCGACCATCGGCATCGGCGGCTCACCGGCCTGCGACGGCCAGGTGCTGGTCACTGATGACCTGCTCGGCCTGTTCCAGGATTTCAAACCAAAATTTGTGCGCCGCTACGCCGATCTGGGGACAGTGGTGACTGAAGCGGTCGCCACCTTCGCCGCCGATGTCCGTGCCCGGCGTTTTCCGGCCCTAGAGAACTGTTTCCTGCCCGGAACGAAGTAACCGGCACCCAGGGAACCCCCCTCCCAGGAGTTGTTTCATGTCCGAAACGATTTCGACACCGAAGGTGGTGCGTACCGTGGCCGAGCTGCGCGGCGAAATCGCCGCTTGGCGTCAGAGCGGCGAGACCGTGGCCTTGGTTCCAACCATGGGTTATCTGCACGAAGGCCATCTGACTCTGGTTCGGCGTGGGCGGGACTCATGCACCCGGGTGGTGGCGACGATCTTCATCAACCCGACCCAGTTCGGACCGAGCGAGGATTTGAAGAGTTATCCGCGCGACGAGGACGGCGACCGGGCTAAACTGGCTGCGGCCGGTTGTGACCTGCTGTACGCTCCGTTGGTGACGGAAATGTATCCCGATGGGTTTTCGACCGAGATCACGGTCAAGGGCGTATCGGAAGGACTGTGCGGCGCGGCGCGGCCGCAACATTTCGGTGGCGTCGCCACCGTGGTCGCCAAGCTGCTGTTGCAGGCACTGCCGGATGTGGCGCTGTTTGGTGATAAGGATTACCAGCAATTGCAGGTGATCAAGCGGTTGGTCCGCGATCTCGATATTCCGGTCAAGGTGCAAGGGGTGCCGACCATCCGCGAGTTGGACGGGCTGGCGATGTCGTCGCGTAATTCCTATCTCACCGCTGAAGAGCGGGCGGTGGCACCGGAACTGTATCGGTCCCTGACCGCGGCGGCCGAGCGCCTGGCCACCGGCGGTAACGAGGCGACGACGACGGTGCTGGAAGAAACCGGGCAACGGATTCTCGCGGCGGGATTCGCGCGGCTGGATTATGTCGAATTGCGCGATGCCGAAACGCTGGTGCCGCTGGTTAAGACGGGGCGACCGGGACGGTTGCTGGTGGCCGCATGGCTGGGCCGGGCCCGGCTGATTGATAATGTGCCGGTGGCGGCTGTGGCTAACTAGTCGCGTATATATTTTTTAAATATAGTGGGTCCAGCAACTGTCTTCTCGCTCATGCCGAGGCATGATTTTGATCCCAAGGTTTGCCGTCACGAACGAGCGCGTTTAGGATTCCGAGCAGGCGGCGCATAACCGCGACGATGGCAACCTTGGGCTTTTTTCC
>CAUYTZ010000218.1:0-19240 GCA_963575695.1 uncultured Gammaproteobacteria bacterium
CCTGCATAGTGGCATCCGCTTCGTGACTCCTGGGTCACGCCACAGAGGTGAGGATCAAGCAATCCTGGAACAACGCAAGGCAGTTTATGAGGCAGCCAAAGCAGCAACGGGTAGATAGCATTGAGTCCATCAAGGCTACCACGGCAATCAAGGATCAGGCTGAACAGGCATATCTGTCCCTCATCAACTCCCCTGAGTTGAATTCGAGAGATGCTCCGTTGATGCGTTTCGATGGCTATTATTTGCTCTCCGACGGGCTGGATCTTGCTAATTTGCAGGAACGGTCGTTCGCGTTCGGGGTGTGCTGCTTTGGCTGCCTCATAAACTGCCTTGCGTTGTTCCAGGATTGCTTGATCCTCACCTCTGTGGCGTGACCCAGGAGTCACGAAGCGGATACTGGAGGTGATATTCTGACCGCCTTCAACACCATGAAGGCGGCGCTGCACCTGGATGCCACGTCAACACCCAGCACGTTGCCGGATACCGCGTTGACCGGAACCCTGGTTGCGAGCGACCGCGACGATGCGACCTCGACCCTGCGTTACGGGATCGAGCATGGCGCGGTTTCCGGTTCAAGTGTGACGATGGGCGGTACTTACGGCACGCTGACCGTCAATCACGATACGGGGGCTTATAGTTATGCCCCCAAGGCCGCCGTGATTGAGGCACTTCATCAGCAGAGTGCGGTGGAGACGTTTAAAGTAACCGTTACCGATCACCCGACCGGGAGTGCCGGGAGCACCGACACTGAAACCTTGACCATAAACCTGAACGGAGCGAACGCTGCACCTGTTCTGGCGCTCAACGGTACGCCACAGGTTGATATCGTTAGCGGCACGGTACTGGCTCATGTCGCCCCACATTTGACGGTGGCCGATGCGGACAGCACCTTGCTGAAGGGTGCCTCTGTGACGATTTCTGACGGTTATCATTCCGGCGATAACCTGGCGGTTCACAACTTCACGATTGGCAGTTACGGTGAGGTCGGTTCGACCGGGATCACGATCAGTGGTTTCGACACAGCCACCCATGCCTTGACCTTGACCGGTAAAGCTTCACTTGCAACTTATCAGCAGGTGATGGAGGCGATCGACCTGACACCTGGTAGCGAAGAGGGGGCGCGGGCAATTCGTTTCTCGGTTACAGACTACGAGGGCGCAGCCAGCAATCCTCAGGTTTCCACCAGCGTCTACTTTGGCTCCCAGGACTGTGAAACGGAATCTAGCGGTACTCAAGACTATGGGACTTTTACCGCCTCAGTTCGTGTGTCTGGCCACGGAGGGGATGATCATATCATGGGCGGTTCGGGAGCGGACACGCTTGCCGGTGGTGCCGGCAACGACACCATCAGTGGTGGTGCTGGCGATGATATAATTAGTGGTGGTGCTGGCGATGATGTGATTAGTGGTGGTGCGGGGGATGACACGATCAAGGGTGGTTCGGGGGATGACGTATTTCACTTCGGTATGGGCCAGGGTCACGACACCATCGATTGCGGCAGCGGCCACGATATGCTTTATCTGGACAATATCGCTGGGGGGCCGACTTCGGACATTCATCAGTCTGGGGACTGGACGCTGCAAATCGAGAATTCGGATAAATTTCATCAAGTCGTGGATGCCCACGGCATTGAATTCGATCACGCCATCAATGGTTCGGTGGTGATGTCGGATGGCAGTTCGGTGCACTTCACCGACCTGACCCGCATCGAATGGCACTGATGAGCCTTTGCCTTCGGCGACCAGGGGGCCTAGCTCCAGGTCGCCGAAGGCTGAGAGGCTAAAAATGTATCGCTTACGCGATTGGGCGGCAGCCCAATGATGAAAGCCAGCTTCAGCCGGCGAACGGATCGCGTAGCAAAATAGTGTCGTCGCGTTCCGGGCTGGTCGAAAGCAACGCCACCGGTCTTCCGACCAGTTCTTCAATCCGGCGGATATAGCGCACGGCCGCCGCAGGCAGCTTATCCCACTCGCGAATGCCGCGGATGGTGGAGCACCAGCCGGGCAAGTCTTCATATATCGGCTCAAGCGCCGCTTGGGCCGACTGCCCGGCCGGGAAATGCTGGATGATCGTGCCGTTGAGTCGGTAGCCAACGCAGATGCGTAGGGTTTCGAGTTCGTCCAGCACGTCTAGTTTGGTCAGCGCCAACCCGTGCATACCGCCGATGGTGGCGGTTTGCCGGACCAGCACCGCGTCGAACCAGCCACAGCGGCGCTTGCGCCCGGTGACGGTACCGAATTCTCGGCCGCGCCGGCAAAGGTGTTCGCCGACTTCGTCCAACAGCTCGGTCGGAAATGGACCGGCACCAACACGGGTGGTGTAGGCCTTGGTGATGCCAAGCACGGTACCGACTGTGCCCACCCCGGCACCGCTGCCGGTGGCGGCTTGGGCGGCAACGGTGTTGGATGAAGTCACGAATGGGTAGCTGCCGTGATCGACATCCAGCATCGCCCCCTGGGCACCTTCAAACAGGATGTCTATGCCTTGACGCTGGGCTTGGTCCAGCCGTTGCCAGACCACCGCCGAGAACGGCAAAATCTTCGGTGCCATCTCGTCGATCTGGGCTCGGACCTCGGCCAGTTCGAGTTCGGGCGCACCCAAGCCACGCAACACGGCATTATGATGCTGGACCAGCGCTTCCAGCTTGGGACTCAGCACCGCAGTGTCGGCCAGATCGCACAGCCGGATCGCCCGCCGCGCGACCTTGTCTTCATAAGCCGGGCCGATGCCGCGGCCGGTGGTGCCGATGCGGGCGCTGCCCCGCGCCTCTTCGCGCGCACGATCAACCGCACCATGGACCGGCAGAATCAAAGTGGCGTTTTCGGCGATGATCAGCCGCTCTGGCGTGATCGACACCCCACGCCCGGCCATGCCTTCGATTTCGCGCAGCAGTGCCCACGGATCGACCACCACGCCGTTGCCGATCACCGACAGGGTGCCGGGGCGGACCACGCCCGATGGCAACAGGCTGACTCGGTATTCGACACCATCAATCACCAGGGTATGGCCGGCATTGTGTCCGCCCTGAAACCGGACCACCACCTTCGCTCGGCTGGATAGCCAATCGACGATTTTGCCCTTGCCCTCATCGCCCCACTGGGCACCGACCACCGCGACGTTCGCCATCGTTTCCGTTCCAGTCGTTGACAAGCACCAATTTAGGACCAACGGTCCCGCTAATTCGGATCGAACAAGATCTGAACTTCGTTCAGGGAACAAGATCTGAACTTCGTTCAGTTGGGCACAGCCACCGGCCCATCCGGTCCCAGCCGCTGCCGGCAGCGCAGTCGCCGCGCTTCGGCCGTTTCATCTTCGACCACGCGCAAGCCGGCGACCGTGGTCCAGCCATCCGCACGTGCCTGGGCGGCGCGTTCCGGGGGGCAGGCCTGCGGTATGTACAGCCGTTGTTGTGGACGCGGCCCAGGCACCGCGCGCAGCACGGTATCGGTATAGAACGTGAAGCCGGTGCCAGGTTCACCGCGTGGGTCGCCACCGGCCCCGCCGCACCCAGCGCGATAGCGCCCACCCACACCCAATTCACCGCGCACGTCGCGGGCGAAAAAGGTAAAGCTAAGGCCTGATTGATATTCGAAGCCGCGATACTCGACCAGATCGACCGTAACCTTCAAATCCGGTGCCAAGTGCTTCGCGGCGGTTCCGATCAGGCCAACCACCTCGGTCAGTCGCTGGCGGTCGGCTGCGGCCTCCCCCTCCAAAGTGAGATCGGCCAAGGCCGCCAGTGCCTGCGGTGCCGGCCCGGACGCGGCCAGCAGTCGGGCCAGGGTCTCCGCCGCTGGCCCACCTACCGACATCACGGCGGCGGCGTCCTTGCGGTCCAGGGCCAGACGCAGGCGGCGGAGATCTTCTTCCGACAACGCAAGCGAACGGCACAGCGCCGGAACCAGAGTTGGCACGCACAAATCGACCGAAATACCGTTGACACCCAGTTGAGTCAGCGCATGAGCACCCAACACGATCACTTCAGCATCGGCGGACGAGTCCAAGGGGCCGATCAACTCAACCCCGACCTGGCCAAACTGGCGTTCGCGCCGCAGTTGGCCGCCCTTGACCCGCAGCACCTGTCCGGCATAGGCCAGCCGCAGCGGGCGCGGTTCATGAATCAGGCGGGTGGTTGCGATTCTGGCCGCCTGCAAGGTGGTGTCAGCGCGTACCGCCAGCATCCGCTGCGACACCGGATCGAGCAGGCGGAAGGTCTGCCCAGCCATGGCCGCACCGGCTCCGGCCAGCAGGCTGTCTTCAAATTCGATCAGCGGCGGCTTGATTCGCTCGTAGCCCCAGGCGGAAAACATCGCCATAAGCCGCTCGACTTGAGCCGCTTCATGGGCGGCATCGGGCGGCAGCACGTCGTGCAGGCCTTCGGGGAGCAAGGCGGGATGGCCGGTTTCGGTCATAGGGACGACATCGGTTTCAGCCCCGATTCACGAGGGAGACAAGCGGGCATGGCAAAGGGCGGCGAGTCCGGCAGCACCGGCGCGCATGGGCCTAAGTAGCGGACCGGCGCAGCCTGCGCAAACGAAAAGCTCGAAATGCTGCTTTGGTCTGGGGGTGGTCTCAAGCGGCTCGCACCGGGCGGGTCGAAAGTGTTACATCGCAACATACCTGTATCTTGAAAAGGCGTTAGAGCTTGACGCAAGGAGAGGCAATCGTGGTTGTGTCTGTGCTTGAGGCGCTGGTGTCGCGGTTGTGCCACGATTTAGCGGGGCCGGCCGGCGCGATTCGCAACGGCATGGAGTTGATCGAGGATTCAGTCGGCGCGAACGCCGATCCGGAAGCCATGCGACTGATTGCCGACAGTGCCGATCGTTTGGCTCGGCGGTTGCGGCTTTATCGTTTGGCCTGGGGCCAGGCTGGCAGCGTCGAGTCTGCGCGTCTGGTCGATGAAGTTCGCGTTGTCGCCGAGGACTGGTTGAGGGGTGGCAAGGTGGCGCTCGATTGGTCGGCGTTGGCGGTACCGGCTGGGCTCGGCAGTCGTCTTGGCGTCGCCCATCTCATCTTGTGCGCGATTCTGATCGCGGAAGAGTCGTTGCCACGCGGCGGAACCGTTCAGGTTGTGGGGGAGGGCGATGGCAACCACGGCGTGGTCGAAGTTCTTGCTCGAGGCGCTCCGGCGCGCCTGACGCCGGACAGCGCTGCGGTTCTGGCCGCCGCCGCCATCACGGATAGGACGCTTGCGGCCCGGCCGCATGCGGTTCATGCCCTGGCTCTGCGCCACTTTGCCGACAGTTACAGGTTTTCGGTGCCGGAGGTGACGGAAGCGGAGCAACAGGTGCGCCTGAGGTTGACATGGTAAGGCGATTGTAGGATTGTTATAACGCGGGTCTGAGAGCCGTTTCTTTATCCCCAGCCGCCGGGCTGGAACATCAGATGCCCCCGGACGGGGACGGGCCGTTTTGCTCGGACCGGGGGGCGGGCAGAAATGCGCGCCGTCGTTGCTCAAACCGCAATCAGCATTTGCCAGAAATACGGTAATCTGGAATTATCATGTGGGCTGGTGGGGAACCCGGAGTGTTCTCCGCTGTTGTCTGCCTGAACGGTATCCCCGATCAACGGCCAGGGGTGTGCGCCATGGATGATTTGCTCAGCGAATTTCTGACCGAGACCAACGAAAACATTTCGGTGCTTGACGTCGAATTGGTGCGTCTCGAACAAAATCCCAATAATCCCGAGCTGTTGAGCAATATCTTCCGTCTGGTCCATACCATCAAGGGCACCTGCGGCTTCTTGGGGTTGCCGCGGTTGGAGCGGGTGGCGCACGCTTCGGAAAACGTGCTGGGAAAATTCCGCGATGGGGAATTGGTCATCTCTCCCCCTGCGGTTTCAATTATTCTGAAGTCACTCGATACGATTAAGGGCATTTTGGCTGTTTTGGAGGCGACCGAGGCTGAACCGCCCGGCGACGACTCCAATCTGATCGCGCAGTTGAATCTGCTGGCCAATGGTGGCGATTCGCCCGGGGTTGACCCCGCCATCGCCGCTGCCGCCGTTGCTGCCGCTGCCGCCGCTGCTTTCGCCCCGCCGCCTAAGCCAGCGGCCGTTAAGCCAGCGGAGCAAGCGCCCAAGGTCGAGCCGCCGGCCCCCGCTCCGGAGCCAGAAGCGCCGAGTCGCGCTGAGTCGCCACGAGCGACGGCACCGTCGCAGGAACTGGCCGTGGTCCCTGGGGTTGATCGCACCGGCGACGAAGTGCGCGAGGCCGGAAGCAAGGATTCGGCGGTTGCGGCTCAGACCATTCGGGTCAACGTCGATCTGCTCGAAAACCTGATGACCATGGTCAGCGAACTGGTGCTGACCCGTAACCAGTTGTTGCAGATTCTGCGCAGTCAAAAAGATAGCGAGTTCGCCGCCCCGTTGCAGCGGCTTAATCATGTCACCTCCGAATTGCAGGAAGGGGTGATGAAAACGCGCATGCAGCCGATTGGCAACGCTTGGGCCAAGCTGCCGCGTCTGGTGCGTGACTTGGCCCATGAATTGGGCAAGAAGATCGATCTGCAAATGCTGGGTGCCGACACCGAATTGGACCGTCAGGTGTTGGAGCTGATCAAAGACCCGCTTACTCACATGGTGCGCAATTCCGCCGACCACGGATTGGAAATCGGGGCGGAACGGGTGCGCAACGGCAAGCCGGAAATCGGCCGGGTCACGCTCAACGCCTATCACGAAGGTGGGCACATCATCATCGAGATTGCGGATGATGGTCGCGGGTTGGCGATTGACAAGATTAAGGCCAAGGCGATTCAGAACGGTATATCCACGGAAAGTGAACTGGCCGGGATGACCGACCAGCAGATCATCCAGTTCATCATGAAGCCCGGCTTCTCGACGGCGGCCAAGATCACCTCCGTTTCCGGCCGTGGCGTCGGCATGGACGTGGTTAAGACCAACATCGAGAAGATCGGCGGTACGATCGAAATCAAGTCTCAGCAGGGCAAGGGGTCAACCTTCGTCATTAAGATCCCGTTGACGCTGGCAATCGTCTCGGCGCTGATCGTGGAGTGTGCCGGCGAGCGCTTCGCCATTCCGCAGATCAGTGTGGTCGAACTGGTCCGGGCTGCGGCCGATAGCGAACATACCATCGAGCGGCTCAAAGGTACGCCGGTGCTGCGGTTGCGCAATCGTCTGCTGCCCCTGGTTTCGTTGCAGACTCTGTTGCGGCTGGAAGACACCGGGACTCAGACGGATGAAGAGACCTTTATCGTCGTTACTCAGGTTGGCACCTATACTTTCGGCATCATGGTTGACAAGGTGTTCGACACCGAGGAAATCGTGGTCAAACCGGTGGCACCGATTTTGCGCCACATCGGAATGTTCTCGGGCAACACCATCCTGGGCGACGGTAGTGTGATCATGATCCTGGACCCGAACGGCATTGCCGGGGCCACGGGAGAGATGACCATGGCCGATGGTGTTGGCCGCGAGGCGGCGGCCGTGCAGACGGCACGCCAGGACGACAGGACAGCGCTACTTCTGTTTCGCGCTGGGGGCGGTGCGCCCAAGGCGGTACCGCTGTCGCTGGTCGCTCGGCTGGAGGACGTGGAGATGGCTCAGATCGAGCTGTCCAACGGCCAACCGGTGGTGCAGTACCGTGGCAAACTGATGCCGTTGGTGCCAATCGATCCGTGCTTTGCGATCGGAAACGAAGGTCGTCAGCCGGTACTGGTGTTCGCCGACGATGACCGCTCGATGGGTCTGATCGTGGACGAGATCTTGGATATCGTCGAGGAACGGCTGCAAGTGCAGTTGGCCGCCGACCGCCCTGGCCTGATGGGCAGTGCGATTATCGCCGGCAAGGCTACCGACGTGATCGACGCCGGCCACTACTTGCTCCAAGCCTACAAGGATTGGTTCGGATCAGCCAGTGGCGAGGCGTTTGAGGAAGAGCAGCAACAGCAGCGGGTATTGCTGGTCGATGACAGTCCGTTCTTCCGTAACCTGTTGACGCCGCTGCTTAATGTTGCCGGCTACCATGTCACCGCGACCCATAGTGCGCAGGACGCGTTGAATATGGCCGAAAGCGGTGAGATGTTTGACATTATCGTCTCCGACATCGAAATGCCGGGCATGACGGGGTTGGAATTCGCCCAGGCCGTGCGTAAAAGCGGGCCGTGGCGCGAAACGCCGATGGTTGCGCTGTCCAGCCACGCCACGCCACGCGATTTGGATCGTGGCCGCCAAGCTGGATTTAATGACTATGTGGCCAAGTTTGACCGCGATGCGCTGCTCTTTTCTCTGTCGCAAACTTTGAACGAACACCGGGGGGTCGGAGCATGAACGGGAAGCTGCCCGCCAAGAAGTCCAAAGCGGATGAGAAGGCGATTGCCCTTGGCAGTCAGGATTATGTGACCATGACCATTGCCGATCAGCTGTTCGGCATTCCGGTGCTTCAGGTTCAGGACGTTCTTGGCCATCAGCGGATTACCCGGATTCCCTTGGCTCCGCCCGAGGTTGCCGGTTCGCTCAACCTACGCGGCCGGATCGTCACCGCGATTGACGTTCGGCTTCGACTCGGTCTTCAGAGTCGGCCGAAGGACAAGCCTGAGATGAGTATTGTGGTGGATTTCCGCGGAGAGTTGTACAGCCTGATTGTCGACAGCGTCGGCGAGGTGTTGAGCTTGTCCAATGATGTGTTCGAGCGTAACCCGGCGACTTTGGATGCGCGTTGGCGCGAGGTTTCTACCGGTATCCATCGGTTGAAGGGGTCGCTGATGGTGGTGCTCGACGTGTCGCGTTTGCTTAATTTCGCCAATATGGAGGCGGCTTAACGCAAGCGGGACCAGGAATTGTTTGAGTTTCGTGCGGTTGAGACCGAAATTGCTGCAAACAAGCGTTTCGGTCCGCGCACGGGTGCGAAGCCGAGGCCGGAGCCGATCCGATGGCCGATGTCATGAAGACTTGTCTGGTGGTGGATGATAGTCGCGTGGTCCGCAAGGTTGCGCGCAAGATTCTTGAGGAATTGAGCTTCGCCTGCTCCGAAGCCGAAGATGGCAGGAAGGCGATGGAGGCCTGCGCTCAAAAAATGCCCGATGCGATTTTGCTGGATTGGAATATGCCAGTAATGACGGGCATTGAGTTCTTGCGTAGGTTGCGCAAAATGACCGGCGGTGATAAGCCGAAGGTGGTGTTCTGCACAACTGAAAATGATTTGGCTCATATTCAGGAAGCGTTGAGCGCCGGAGCCAATGAGTACATTATGAAGCCGTTTGACAGCGACATCATTCAAACCAAGTTTGCCCAGGTTGGGCTGCTGTGAGTCGGCGAAGCCTCTGATGAGCGATCTTTTCGGCAGAGTTTCGGTTCCAGGTCGGCCCCCGGTTGCGGATCCGTATCGGGTTATGGTGGTCGATGATTCTGCCGTGATCCGCGGCCTGCTGACTCGTGCGCTGGAGGGCGACCCTGAAATCAGGGTGGTGGCCTCGGTCGGCGACGGTCAGATGGCGGTCAATTCGTTGCAGCGTAATTCGGCGATCGACGTTATCGTGCTCGACGTCGAAATGCCGGTGATGGACGGCCTGACCGCGATCCCTAAGTTGTTGGCGGTGTCGCCCGCAGTCAAGATTATCATGGCTTCGACACTGACCGTGCGTAACGCCGACATCAGCCTGCGCGCGCTCCAGGCCGGGGCGGCCGACTATATCGCCAAGCCGACAACGACTCGGGAAATAAGTGGGGCTGAGGCGTTTCGCGCCGAACTTGTGTCTAAGGTTAAGGTGTTGGGTCTAGCGGCGCGGCGTAGCGGTGGTGGCCCACGGCAGCGGCCCGAAGCGCGCACCGCTGCGGCTCCGCTGGCTGCGACCTCTTTCGGTGCCGTAGCCGGGCTGCGGCTGCGGCCGGAACCGGTGGCGCCGACGCTACGCCCGATCAGCGGTGTGCCAGCACGGCCGGATGTGATCGCCATCGGCAGTTCCACCGGTGGTCCGCAAGCGTTGTTTGAGGTGCTGTCGCATCTAAAAGGGGGGATCAGCCAGCCGATTCTGATCACCCAGCATATGCCGGCCACCTTCACCGCCATTCTGGCCGAACACATCTCGCGTCAGTGTGGGGTCAGTTGCAGCGAGGCTAAGGATGGCGAATCGGTGGTGGTCAATCGCGCCTATGTTGCGCCGGGGGATTTTCATATGACCGTGGTCAGCCGCAGCGGCGGTCTGGTGATTGCTCTCGCCAAAGATCCGCCGGAAAATTTTTGCCGGCCGGCCGTCGATCCGATGATGCGCAGCTTGGTCAAGGCTTATGGGCGGAAGATTCTGGCGGTGATTCTGACCGGCATGGGGCAGGACGGGATGAGGGGTTGCCAAGAAGTGGTTGCGGCCGGTGGTATGGTTATTGGCCAGGATGAAGGAACCAGCGTGGTCTGGGGTATGCCCGGGGCGGTGGCCAATGCCGGGTTGTGCAGCGCGATCCTGCCGCTCAAGGAAATTGGTCCTTACATTCGCAAGATTGCTTCGAGGTCGGTGGCATGAAGGTCGAAGATTTCGACATGTTCTGCACCCTGCTGAAGCAGCGCTCCGGCCTGGTGTTGACCAAGGACAAGGCGTATTTGCTCGAATCGCGCTTGATGCCGGTCGCACGCAAGTGGAATTTTAAGGGGTTGGACGAACTGGCTGGGGCGGTGCGCATGCGCAAGGAAGAGGCCTTGCTGCGTGACATCACCGAGGCGATGACCACCAACGAATCCTCGTTCTTTCGTGACCAGAAGCCGTTTGACCTGTTCAAGCAATTGGTGATGCCCAAGCTGATGGAGGCGCGTGCGGCTAAACGTTCGCTGCGGATCTGGTCGGCGGCTTGCTCCAGTGGCCAGGAGGCCTACTCCTTGGCTATGCAGTTGCAGGAGGAGGGGCCGAAGATTGGTGGCTGGAAAATCGAGATTCTCGGCACCGACATTTCGCCGGAAATGGTTGAGCGTTGTCGGACCGGAATCTATACCCAGTTTGAAGTTCAGCGGGGGTTGCCGATTCAGCTTCTGGTCAAGCATTTCAAACAGATTGGCGACAAGTGGCAACTGAATCCACAGATTCGTCAGATGGCCAGCTTCCGTGAATTCAACCTGCTCGGTGATCTAACCCCACTGGGGCAGTTCGATGTCGTTTTCTGTCGTAATGTGTTGATTTACTTTGATCAGCCGACGAAAACCAAGGTGCTGGAACAGATTGTTCGCTTGATGCCGGCCGATGGCTTCTTGTATCTGGGCGGAGCCGAAACCGTGCTCGGGATCACGGACCGTTTTAAGCCGATGGAAGGCCAGCGCGGCCTGTATGTGGTGGCGGGCCGGAAATAGGGCTACAAACAGGGCCACGTGGGGGCTGGCGCGCGGAGTTTTTTTCGCTATGATCTCCCTGCGTCATGTCAGGCTGATTGTGGCATGCTCAAACGGATGCCGTAGCGAGGAGATTTAGGATGGAATTCACCGGATTTACGCTTTTTGCGCTCGCGATCTTCGCGTTCGCGCTAATTCTGGTTTGGCTCGGCGTTCTTACCGTGCCGCAGGGCAAGGAATTTACCGTGGAGCGGTTCGGCCGCTACACCCGCACCCTGTCTCCCGGCTTGCACTTGATCATTCCGCTGATCGACCGCATCGGTCATCGTGTCAGCATGATGGAAACTGTGCTTGACGTGCCGTCGCAAGAAGTTATCACGAAAGATAACGCGATGGTCACTGTCGATGGCGTGGTGTTCTATCAGGTTTTGGATGCGGCCAAGGCTTCGTACGAAGTCAGCAATTTGCATCTGGCCATTTTGAATTTGACCATGACCAACATTCGTACGGTCATGGGTTCGATGGATTTGGATGAACTCTTGTCTCAACGCGACAAGATCAATACCCAGTTGCTCCATGTCGTTGACGATGCGACCTCGCCCTGGGGCGTCAAGGTCACCCGAATCGAGATCAGGGACATTCAGCCGCCGCGCGATCTGGTCGACTCGATGGCCCGGCAGATGAAGGCCGAACGTGATCGGCGTGCCTCGATCTTGGAAGCCGAAGGTCAACGGCAGGCGTCGATCCTGCGTGCCGAAGGCGAGAAGCAAGCCGCGATTTTGACTGCGGAAGGGCGTAAGGAAGCAGCTTTCCGCGACGCGGAAGCCCGTGAGCGGGCAGCGTCGGCGGAAGCGGAAGCAACGCGCATGGTTTCAGAGGCGATTCGTGGCGGCAGCGCGGTTGCGATCAACTATTTTGTTGCCCAGCAGTACGTTGGTGCGTTGAAAGCGGTGGCGTGCGCACCGAACCAGAAGGTTCTGTTTTTGCCGTTGGAGGCGACCAGCATCATCGGAGCCCTGGGCGGCATTGCCGAGATCGCTCGCGAGGTGTTCTCGGAGCGGGGAGCGCCGCAAGGCGCGATTGAACCCTCGTCTCATTCGTAACTCTAAAGCGATGCTGCAATTCTGGCATTGGTGGGTGTTGGCTGCGGTTCTGGGGGCAGCGGATATGCTGGCCCAGACTGGTTTTTTGTTGTGGTTGGGGGTGGCGGCGCTGGCGGTCGGGGTGGTGGTGTTCGCCACTCCGGGCCTGGGTTGGCAGCTTCAGATGGTGGTGTTTGCGGTGCTGGCGGTGGCGGCGGTAGCCGCCACTCGTGCCTTGCTCCGGAACGGTGCGTTTGGCTCTCGTCTGCCGCTGCTTAATCGGCGCGGCGAACAATATGTGGGACAACTGGTGATTTTGGAAACCGCGATCGTCAACGGTCGCGGTCGTGCGCGCGTGGCTGATACCATGTGGCCGGTTGCCGGACCGGACCTACCGGTTGGGACAACGGTGCGGGTGGTCGGTGCCGACGGGGCGCTGCTCCAGGTCGAGCGGATAGTGTAGGCAGGGGGGTGCCCCCCCCCTTCCGGAGCCTAGGAGCCTAGAGGCCCGCTTTGTTTGGTGAAGTTCCCGCTCAATCCCGTTCGATGCGGATGAATTTTCCGGTAACCGGATCGACTTCGATTTCAAATTCATGGTCATCGCGATCCTTGGCTTCAACCACCCAATGACCATCCTCGAATTCAATCTCCTCGACCGTGTAGCCACGACCTTGGACGATGACGATAATTTCTTCTTTGCTCTTGCGACCGTCTGGAACCGCACCACCGCCGCCGGACAACAGTCGCCAGGCAATGATGGAAATCAGCATGACACTGGCGGCAATCCCTGCAATCATGGACGTGCTCATCTTCCGGTTTCCTCTTTGCGTGTGGTTTGCCCGCTGCGGATTATGAGCCAGCTTTCGTCGTATGACCAGAGGCAGCAAACAGAGGTCTTGTTTTCTAACCGATCAAGTCCATTTTCCGTGTCTGATCCATCCTTTTCTTTTACCCAAGGACGCCCGCCATGACCGAACTTGCTTGCGGCCGGACCCTGAGTGTGACCGAAGCTGCCGCACGTCACATCGTCGAAGTGGTTGCGCGTGAGAATAATCCGGCCTTGATGTTGCGCCTGTCGGTGTCGGGCGGTGGGTGTGCCGGGTTCCGCTATGGCTTCACCCTCGACGACAGCCGGAACGCCGACGACATTACGGTTGAGCGTCAGGGGGCCAAGGTGGTGATTGATCCGGGTTCGCTTGACTTATTGGCCGGTGCGACGCTGGACTTTAACGAGGATCTGATGGGGACGAGTTTCCGGGTGGTTAATCCCAATGCCCTCTCGTCCTGTGGTTGTGGGGCCTCTTTTGGCGCGTGATTTTCCTCCACAGTCGTAGACTCAGACACCAGTCGTAGACTCAGACACCAATGAAGATCGCCACCTGGAACGTCAATTCGATCAGGGCCCGCCTGCCGCTGGTGCTGGCGTGGCTGGAGCAGGCGCGGCCTGATGTTCTGCTGTTGCAGGAGATCAAGTGCGAGACCCCCGCTTTTCCGCGTGAGCCGTTCGAGCAGGCCGGCTGGCACTGCGCTGTGGCCGGGCAGAAGGGCTATCACGGTGTGGCGATTCTGGCCCGTGAACCCTTGGCTGTGGTCTTGGACCGGTTGCCGGGCGAGGCGGAGGACACTCAGGCCCGCTATTTGGAGGCGACCGTGGCCGGCGTGCGAATCGCTTCGCTCTATCTGCCCAACGGCAACCCGGCCGATAGTGAGAAATTTCCCTATAAGCTGCGTTGGCTGGAGCGTCTGCATCGCCGCACCCGGGAGGTGCTGGCCGAAGCGGTGCCGCTGGTTCTGGGCGGGGATTTCAACGTCATTCCCGAAGCGGAAGACGTTTACGATCCGACGGCTTGGGCCGGCGACGCTCTGTTTCGAACGGAGTCGCGTCGTGGGTTCCGTGCCCTGCTCAACCTGGGGTTGATCGATGCTTTGCGGACGCTCCAGCCCCATTACCCGGGCGCGCCCCCAGCCTATACTTTCTGGGATTATCAGAGCGGTTGCTGGCCACGCAACCTGGGCCTGCGTATCGATCACTTCTTGCTTTCGCCCCAGGCTGCCGACCGTCTGCTTGCCTGTACCATCGACCAGGCTCCGCGTGGCTGGGATAAAGCCTCTGACCACACGCCGGTGGTGTTGACTCTGGTCGGGGGGGCGTGAGTCAATCCGATTGCTGGACCTTGATCTGGGTCTGGAACGAAAATGCGTGTAACGGTCAGCGACTGGGATTCCCATCCGCTTGCGGCTCGTGGTAAGACTTCAAATAGAGATCAAACTGGGAGTGTGTGGCTCGATGCCGAGATTCAAGGCGATAACGGTAGCTGTCGTGATGATGACGCTGACCTTGGGTGGCGGGGTGCCGGTGCGGGCCGATTCCGGTGTGCCGATGTCTCAGCAGAACGAAGCACTAATGTATGAACTGAGGGATAAAATTCACCAGCTTGAAAACCTATTTCAGCTGGAGATGTATGGTGTCTTCGGATGCATGGCCGGGGCGACAATGGGTGTCGTCACTGGTGTGTTGCATTTGTCTGGATTTTCTACCCTGGTTATGCCTTATATTTCCACCGGCTGTGCCTTTGGTTTCCTGGTTGGGCCAGCAGCGATGATGACTCGGGATTATATTAACTATTTCTTGCTGGATGAGGGCGGTGCCAACAAGGCTGGCCCGGCAGTGGCTCCGCCGATGGCCCCAGTTGCGCCGCCGCTGGGAAAACAGGGTGCGGCTCGGCCCGGCCCGATGGGTTGGGGTGGGCTTGGGGCCCTGACAGCGGTGGGGTGAGGATCTCGATATCAATGTCACCACTGAATTAATGTCACCACTGAGATCTTAAGAGACGATGAAGCTTCAGGACATAGCCGACGCTCTGGGTGGGCGGTTGGACGGTGACGGGTCGATTGAAATCACCCGGGTGGTGCATCCGGCCGAAGCCGTCTTTGCCGGCGATCTGGTTTTGGCCATGGACCGCCGGTTGCTGCCGCTGTTGGCCGGGACTCCGGCCCGGGCGGCGGTGATCGCCGAAGGGGGGGCTTTGCCGGACGGGGTGGTGATGGCCGCCACCGTTGTTGTTACTCGGCCACAGACCGCCATGGTGGTTCTGACCCGGCTGTTCGACCGGCCGGTGTTTTGCGCTCCCGGCATTCACCCGACTGCGGTGATTGCGCCGGATGCGGAGATCGGTGCCGAGGTTTCGATCGGCCCGTTCGTGGTTGTCGGACCGGGAGCCCTAATTGGCCGCGGTGCCCGTTTGCTGGCGCAAGTGACCATCGGTGCCGAGGCCGTGGTTGGTGAGGACTGCCTGTTTCATCCCGGGGTCAGGATTGGTGACCGGGTGGTGGTCGGGCGGCGGGTGATTCTGCACCACAATGTCAGTTTGGGCGGCGATGGCTTCAGTTTCGTCACCCCGGTGCGGGGGTCGGTCGAAACCGCCAAACAGGGCGGTAAGGTCGAGGCGCTCAACACCGCGCTGCTCAGAATTAATTCGATTGGAACGGTTGAAATCGGTGACGATGTCGAGATCGGCGCCAATTCGGCGGTTGATCGCGGTACGATCACCGCGACCAGGATCGGTGCCAACACCAAAATCGATAATCTGGTTCAGATCGGTCACAACGTCAGCATCGGCGAGAACTGCATGATCTGTGGTCAGGTCGGCATCGCTGGCAGCGCCCGGATTGGCAACCGAGTGGTTCTGGCTGGGCAGGTCGGTGTCGCCGATAACACCAAAATCGGTGACGATGCCGTGGTTGGGCCGCAGTCTGGGGTTGGCAGTGAAGTCGTGGCGCGGGCGGTGGTGGTCGGCACGCCGCCGATTCCCAAGGATCAGGCATTTGACCAGTACCTGGCTTTGCGCCGGCTGAAAACCTTGATCCGTGATGTGACCGAGATCAAGGCGCGGCTGAAAGAGGTCAAGCCGCTTGAGCCATCGGCGGAAAAGGATTAACCAAGGAATCGGTCGAGACCCGGCCATTATCCATTTTTAAACGGAGGGGGCTGCCCATGGTGGATGTTGTCAACGATGTTCTGGATATCATCGCGAGCAAGGCGACCTCGGTGCCGCGCGACAAGCTGGAACTTGAGGCCAAACTGACCGATTTGGGCATTGCCTCGCTGGATGTGGTCGAAATCGTTTTCGCACTGGAAGAGAAATTCGACATTCAGATACCGTTCAATGCCAATAGTGCGCAACTGGAATTCCGGACTATCGGGCAGGTGATCGAAGCGGTAGCCAAACTGGTGGCGGAAAAATCGTGATGAATCAACGGCGGGTGGTGGTGACCGGCATGGGCGCGGTGGCCCCCATCGGCCAGGGGATCGCCGCGTACTGGGATTCGCTGGCTGCCGGGCGCTGCGGCATCGGGCCGATTTCGCTGATTCCGACTGAACGACTTGGTGTCAAGATCGCCGCTGAAATCAAGGACTTTAACCCTCAAGCCCATTTCGATGCCCGGCGAATCGGGTTGATGGACCGGCTGGCCCAATTGGCCGTGGTCGCGGCGCGGGAAGCGGTGGCCCAGTCCGGTCTCTGCTTTGAGAAGGGCGCGGCGCTTTCGCAGCGCACCGCGACGATTATCGGTTCTGGTGTTGGTGGTCAGCACAGCCTCGACGATAGTTACCGCAAGCTCTATGGCGAAAACGCCACCCGGGTGCATCCTTTTACCATACCGCGGCTGATGATCAACTGCGGCACCAGCCACATCACCATGGATCTGGGGCTGACCGGGCCGGCGTTTACCGTTGCCAGCGCCTGCGCTTCGGCGAATCACGCGGTGGCGGTGGCGTACCAGATGGTACGCAGTGGCGCGGTTGAGGTGGCGGTGACCGGTGGGGCCGAGTCGTGCATCACGGTTGGGACCATGAAGGGCTGGGAGGCGATGCGGGTGATGGCCGCTGAGACCTGCCGGCCGTTTTCGCGCAACCGCACCGGGATGAGTTTGGGTGAAGGGGCGGCGATCGTCGTGCTGGAGTCGCTGGAGTCGGCCAAGGCGCGTGGGGCGGAAATTCTGGGTGAAATCATCGGGGTTGGCATGAGCGCCGATGCCGGCGATTTGACCTCGCCCGACATCAACGGTGCCGCGCGGGCGGTTGAATTGGCGCTGGCCGATGCCGGGCTGGGGGTGGAGCAGGTCGATTATATCAATGCCCATGGTACCGGGACCACGATCAACGATGCCACCGAGACTCAGGTGATTAAGCGGGTGTTCGGTGACCATGCGCGGACGCTGGCCATTTCCTCGACCAAATCAATGGTTGGCCATGCCTTGGGCGCGGCTGGTGGGTTGGAACTGGTGGCGACGCTGCTGGCGCTGGCCAAGGGTGTGCTGCCACCGACGGTTAATTACGCCGAGCCGGACCCAGAGTGTGACCTGGATTATGTGCCCAATGTTGCGCGGGAACGTGATGCGCGGGTGGCGCTGTCGAATTCGTTCGCCTTTGGTGGGTTGAATGCGGTGCTGGCGGTGCGGCGGTTTGAGGGCTGATGCTCGTAGAGGGCCAATAAAGTGGGTCCAGGGGCCTCCAGGCTCCTGGTGGGGGGGCTTCGGGGGTGAAACCCCCGGAGTTGCACCGTAGTCCTCATTCAAACTTGCGCACATTATTGACCATCAGAATGTAGAGTTGCGAGATCAACTCGCTTGGGCGCAGGCGTCCGAACGGCATGTTTTCATGAATATAGGCGATCAAGCCTTCCGGCGGTTTGACCGGCACGATCTCATACCCGGCCTTGCGGATCGCCTGAATCGCCGCATTGGCTTGCTTGACATAATTTTCGTTGAAATAGGAGCTATCGGCCTTTTGGATCGCCTCAGCAACGACATCCGAAAGTGCGGCCATGTGCGAGCGCTCTCTGCAAAATTTTCCGGCTGATCGCGCCGACATTATCTCCGCAGTGGAAGTATACCCGCCGCCGGCCGGGATCAAGTCCCGGTCGCGCCGATGCATGGTAAAATTGGGACGAAAGCCGATTTAGGCCATGTGCGCACCCTCCAGTTCTAGGCGGGTCAGAATTTTGGTCATCTGAACCAAATGGTCGTTATCCATCGGGAATTGCAGCCGGGTGCCGCGCTCCGAGCTTCCAGCCAGCCGCGCCTTGACCACCTGGCCCAGGCTGGGCAGGCGCAAATCGACCATGCAGCCCAATTCGCCCTGGATTACCACCGACAGCCAGGCACCACCGATCGAGATCTGCTGCACTTGGGCGGTCATGGTTTTGCCATCAACACCAATCTCGGCCGGAAGGGTGGTGGCCAGTCGTTCGAATTCGTGGCGCGTGCCGGCACCCTTGATGGCACAAAGGAAATCCTTGACCTCCAGGCTCAACCGTTCGGCTTGGCCGGCCATCGAACCGGAGGCGGCCTTGACTTGATCCGATGCCTCGCGTGTCAGGTTGGCCGAGTTTGAAACCAAGCCGATGCTGTGCGAGATTTCGTCGGTGCAGCCGGAAACGAATTGTACGTTTCTGGCAATTTCATCGGTTGCGCTCTGCTGTTCGGTGACCGCCGCAGCAATTTCGCTGGTCGCCTCGTGCATACTGGTGATGGTGCCGCCGATCACCGCCACCACCTCTGAGGTTTCGACGATAAAATCCTGAATTTCCTTGATGCGTTGGGAGATCTCAACCGTCGCCTTTTGGGTTTGGCCGGACAAGGTCTTGACTTCGTTGGCAACCACAGCAAAGCCACGCCCGGCTTCACCGGCTCGCGCCGCCTCAATCGTTGCGTTCAAGGCCAGAAGATTGGTTTGTGAGGCGATTCCGGAAATAATATTAACGATGCTGCCGATGCGATTCGAGGCATCACGCAACGCCGCCATCTTATTGACCGCCGCCTGCGCCTGCGCGCCACCGTGGGCCGCGACATCGGCCGACATCGTGATCAGGCGCCCGATTTCCCCGATCGC
>CAUYTZ010000219.1:0-2068 GCA_963575695.1 uncultured Gammaproteobacteria bacterium
GGCGTCGGTGTAGCGGCGCACCCGCGCGCGTTCGAGATCGCGCAACCGGCTCTCGGCGAACAGGGTGATGGTGGCGATGCTGCCGCCGTCGGCGATCTCGACCGTGTCCATCCGGCCCCGGAACAGCAGCACCGGATCGGGCACCACCGTCCAGTCGTCGTCGAAGAAGGCGAGCCACAGCAGCGCGGCCCGGCTCTGGATCGGCTCCGAGATCACCGGGGTCAGCAGGTCCGAGGGAATACCGGACAGCTGAAACGAGGCCCCGGCCGCCTTCAGTTCCAGGGTCTCCTCGACGGTGGAGACCCGGCCGAGCAGTCCGACCCCGGCCCAGGTGACACCGTTCCAGATCAGCGGCCCGACGCCCGACCATGCGCGCACGGTGCCCGAGGCGAACTGCAGCTCGACCAGCAACGCGGGACGGACCACGCTCTTGTAGGGTTCCGCTGCGGCGGCTCCGGTCAGACGATCGGCCATGACACATCCTCCTCGAAGGCGAGCCGGTAGGTGGTGCGGGCCGGCGGCTCGGTGGCACCATCGGCGGCATCGCCACCGACCAGGGTCATGGCGATCCGGCCATTGGCGGTGACCGGCGGTCCCAACGCGGGCGGCGCCCGCAGCGGCGGCGCCAGGGTGCAAAAGACAACGCCGTTGAGGTCCGCCGGCCCGACCGCAGTGATCAGGTGTACCCGGCCGGGGCCGGTCTGGAGCAGATCGCCGACGGTGAGGGCACGGCTGCCCGGCCGGCAGCCGCCCAGCGCCAACCGGGCGAGACAGCCGCCGAGCACCGCCACCGTGTCGGCGCCCTCGGTGAAGCCCAGGCCGTCATCGAACAGGGTGCCGTCGTCGAAACCGGTTTGCCCGATGTCGGCGGCAAAGGTGGAAAAGTCCGGCCCGGCGCCGTGCCCGGTCTGTTTGCCGAACACCGGCAGCAGCACGATGCCGCCCAGGGCAAGCAAGGCGTCGAGCCGGCGGACCTGCTCGGGCAGCGCCCGCAGCGTCAGTTCGGCCCGCCAGCGTGCCCCCGGCCGTTCGGCGACGTGAACCTGCGCGGACATTGCCGCGGCGAAGCGGGCGGTCAAGGTCTCGACATAGAAGACCTGTTCCGTGGGGCGCAGGTCGGCGGGCCAATTCCAGGCGGTCATGACGGCAAGACCTCGCACAGATCAATCTGATAGGACGACTTGACCGGGGCGACCGTCTGATTGGCCCCGGCGTCATCGGTCATCAGTCGCATCCGTACCCGGCAGTTGCTGGTGACCAGCGGCCCCACCGTGACCGGCTCGCGCAGGCGCGGCGCCACCCGGAAACTGGCGTGGCCGTCGGCTCCGGCACTGACATCGGCCAGCACCAGATGGGCGCGGCCGGGGCTGGTCTGGATCAGGTCGCCGGCCTTGAGCACACCCACTGTGTTCGTGGTGAAGCCGGTGACGGTCAGCGTGGTACCCGAGCCGCTGGCCAGCACCGGCGTCCCGGCCAAGCTGCCGGCGGCGGCCAAGCGGCGGAAGTCCGGGACCATGACCTCGACCACGCCGTGCAGGCTGGCCAGGAAGGCGTCGAACGCCCGCGCCTTGTCGTCGGCAAAGCGCAGCGCCATGCGGGCGAGCCAGCGGGCGCCGTCGCGTTCCAGCACCTGGACGTGGTTGGTGAACGGGTTGGTGAAGCGCGCGGTCAGGGTCTGAATGTAGAACGAGGCCTGCTCGGGCTTGAAGGCCAGCGGCCAGTCGACCGGAGTATCCGTCATCAGAACTTTCCTCCCCGCCGGTGCAACTGGGCACGCCAGAATTGCCCAGGGCAATCGGGTGAAACAGTTCTTGACAAGGGGCCTGTGTTTCGAATCGATCGGCCCACCGAATTCGGAATAGACGTTAATGTGGCCGTTAAGTCCTAGAATCCGGCCCAACAGCTCTTGGCGAAAGCCGTTCATCACCCCAAAAGAAACGGGCATACCACGCGCCTCTAGGCGGTGCAGGTAGCTCTTTATGGTGCGGACAATGTCTGTTGCAGCCAAGCAAGCCCCTCTCGTTGATGATCTTTCAGTTGGACATCCTGCTTGAGTGCTCTGGGTAGC
>CAUYTZ010000220.1:0-6912 GCA_963575695.1 uncultured Gammaproteobacteria bacterium
GGCAAGCTGTTTGTGGCGGACATGATCCGGGTGGCCACCACCGACGGCAGTGGTTTCGTCGAGTACCTGTGGCCAAAGATCCCCAATGGAGAACCACAACCAAAGTTGACGGCGGTAGTAAAGTATGACAAATGGAAGCTGTTAGTCGGAACCGGGGTCTATATCGATGATCTTTACGCGTCCTATCGGACTGACATTCTGATCCAGGGCGGGATCGCTTTGGTTATAATTTCGATTATTGTCGTGATTGCGCTGGTCATCGGTCATGGCATCACCAAGCCACTGGGCGAGATTACCCGACGCATGGAGAGCTTGGCTCAGGGTGATCTGGGCATAGCCGTGCCCTACACCGACTATCAAGACGAAGTCGGGGTGCTGGCGCGCTCGCTGGATGTGTTCAAACAGAACGCGGGACACGCCGAAGCGTTGCGGCGCAACCAGGATGAAGCCGAAGACCGTGCGGCGGCGGAGCGGCGGCGAATCCTGCTGGAAATGGCCAACGGTTTGGAGGCCAGCACGCGCGGTATCGTTGACGCTCTCTCTCAAACCGGCAACCGGATGCAGCAGTCGGCGGAAACGCTGAACACTTTGGCCAACGAAACCAGCAGCCAGGCTATGGCGGCGACCACTGGGGCGGACGAAGTCAGCGCCAATGTTCACACGGTTTCAGCGGCAACCACGCAGTTGACCGCCTCGGTCGATGAGATCGGGCAGCAGGCGGCGCGCTCGGCGGAAATTTCACGCCGCGCCGTGGACAAGGCGGCGGATGCCAATCATCAGGTTCAGGGGTTGACCGATGCCGCGGCCCGCATCGGCGACGTGGTGCAGTTGATCACCACCATCGCCGAGCAAACCAATCTGCTGGCGCTGAATGCGACGATCGAAGCGGCCCGGGCCGGGGATGCCGGCAAGGGCTTCGCCGTGGTCGCGGGGGAGGTCAAGGCGTTGGCCACTCAGACCGCGCGCGCGACCGAAGACATCACCGCTCAGGTCGATACCGTTCAGGCGGTGACGGCGGCCACTGCGGCGGCGATTGGTGAAATCGCGGCGATCATTGACCAGATCAACCAGATCGCCACCACCATCGCTTCGGCGGTCGAACAGCAGGGCGCGGCCAGTCGGGAAATCGCGCGAAGCATTGAGCACGCCTCGTCCGGAACCCGTAGCGTTGCGGCCAACATTTCCGGGGTGATGGAGCGGTCCCGGGAAACCGGTGCCAACGCCGGCGCGGTGCGCGACATGGCCGAAGCCGTGCGCGGTTTGTCCGGTCAATTGCGCCAGGGTGTGGATGGTTTCCTGGCTACGGTGCGCGCGGAATAAAGGGCATTTGCTTCCGGCTTTCCGAAGCTGCGAAGCGATAATGAGAACCGCTGCGGAACTTGCTTGCGCGACGAAAATATCCGTGTATAGATCGCGGCATCAACACTCCTTGCCGGCGCCGGGTGGGCGTCCGGTTAGGCGTGGGCGGCCGGTGGATTTGGGCATTCCGTCCTTACAAAACCGGCACCGCGCCGTGTAACAGCCATGGGGAGTATAATGGCGTTTTACGAAAATGTGTTCATCGCCCGTCAGGACATCTCGACGACGCAGGTTGAAGTGCTGACTGCCGCACTGACTGAAATCGTCCGCGCTAACGGCGGGCAGGTGACTAAGACTGAATATTGGGGTCTGAAGACCCTGACCTACAAGATTAAGAAGAATCGCAAGGGTCATTATGTCATGTTCAACCTCGATGCCCCGCCGGCTGCGGTGGCCGAGCTTGAACGCAACATGAAGATCAACGAAGACGTGTTGCGCTGCCTGACCGTCCGTGTCGATGAACTGGAAGTTGGCCAGTCGGCGATGATGCTGTCACGCAATGAACGCACTGATCGTGGCGAGCGCGGCGAGCGTAGTGATCGCGGCGACCGGGGTGATCGGGGTGATCGGGGTGATCGCGGCCGCCGAAGTGAAGGCGAACGTGGCCCGCGTGGCCCGCGCCGGTTCGATGGGCCGCGTACGGACGGCCCCCGCACTGATGGCCCGCGTTCGTTTGAACCCGTTCGTACCGACTCCGAAGGAGATGTTTCGTGATCCCTCCCGCCAATTCTCAAGCCGCTGGTGGAGCCGGTGCCGGTGCCGGTGGTGCGGCCCGCACGGGTGGTGCCCGCCGTCCGTTCTTTCGTCGGCGTAAGACCTGCCCGTTCTCCGGTGCCAACGCGCCGAAGATCGACTACAAGGACATCAAGCTACTATCGCGGTTCATTTCTGAGCGTGGCAAGATTGTGCCCAGCCGGATCACCGCGGTTTCGGCTAAGAAGCAGCGTCATCTGGCGCTGGAGATCAAACGGGCCCGGTTCCTGGCCTTGTTGCCGTACTCGGTAAAGTAAGAGCCTGGCGCGATTGGGACGGATTGGCGTGATGCCGGTACCACTGTTAACGGCGCTCGGCTGCGGCGTGGTCAGCGCCCTACTGTACCTGTCGGTGCTGAGCGGCGCGGGCGGGTCGGTGATTCTGGGCTATCTGGCACCCTTGCCGGTGTTTCTGGCTGGTCTCAGCTTTGGTGCCGGCTCCGCCGTGATTGCCGGGGGTGTCGGCATGGCGGTGGTCATGGTCGGACCTTCGAGCATGACCGGAGTCGGAACCTACTTGGCTACGGCTGCGGTGCCAGCGGTGCTGGTGGTGTGGTTGGCGAGCCAGTCGCGAACGGACGGTCGTGGCGGTACCGAATGGTATCCGCCCGGACGGCTGCTGGTGGTGTTGGTCGGGCTTGGTCTGGCGGGGCTGGTCGTGGCGGGGCTGGTGGCTCAGGGAGAAGGCGGCTTTCGGGGGGTGGTCGAAGCCATGCTGGCTGGGGTTATGACCGAACTGGTCCGGCCAGTGGCTCAAGACAACCGAGAGTCGGTCGAGAGCGTGGCCAAGGCTTTGGCCAGTCTGTTCCCGGCGGTGCTGGCGATGTCGTGGCTGCTGATGGTGGTGGCGAATGCCGCGCTGGCACAGGGCCTGCTGATGCGTATTGGCCGCAACTTGCGGCCGGCGATGCGCATGGCGGACCTGGAAATTCCAGAGCGGCTGGTCATGCTGCTGGCGGTGGTCGGGGTGGGGGCTCTGGTGCTGCCGGATGAACTGGGCTATGTCGCTGCCAACGCCGTGGTGGTTCTGGTTGTGCCGTATTTCTTCGCTGGACTGGCGGTGGTTCATGCCTTCGCCGCGACCCGGCCGGGGAAAATGGGCCTGTTGCTGGTCTTTTATAGTGTGTTGCTGTTGTTCGCAGTGCCGGTGCCGGTGGTGATTGCTCTGGGGCTGGCCGAACACTGGACTGGATTGCGCCGCCGCTTTGTGGCTGCTGGCGCCCTGCGGGAGGGTTGAGTTATGGAAGTGATCCTGTTGGAGCGAGTTGAAAAGCTCGGCCAAATGGGGCAGGTGGTTAAGGTTCGCGCTGGCTATGCCCGCAATTTTTTGTTGCCGCTTAAAAAGGCGATGCGCGCGACCAAAGACAACCTGACCTCTTTCGAGAATCAAAAGGCGGTGTTGCAGGCCAACAATCTGGAGCAGCGTAAGGACGCTGAACTGGTTGCCGCCAAGTTTCAGGGGTTGGCAGTGGTCATCACCCGGCAGGCTGGCGACACCGGCATCCTTTACGGCTCAGTAGCCGGACGGGACATCGCTGAGGCCGCAGGCACCGCTGGCTACACCATTGATCGTCGCCAGGTGGCGATCGATAAGCCGATCAAGACTCTGGGGCTGTTCGATGTGCGGGTAATCCTGCATCCGGAGGTCAGCATTCAGATCAAGGTCAACGTCGCGCGCACTTTGGAAGAAGCCGAATTGCAGGCCAAGCGCGGCGGCATGGTTACTGCCTCTGAACTGCGTGAAGCGGAGCGGTTGGCGGAGGAAGCGGCCGATAAGGCCGAGCGGGCCGAGCAGGATGACGAAGACTGATCTTGGCGTAGAAGGCCAAATAATTATGTCTTGTTGGACTTGATGGTTGCTGGAGGGGGATTCCGCACCCCTCCAAACCTCAACCCAGTCTTTTGATAATGTTCTTTTTGCCAGCGGCAATGTCGTTGATGGCCCTTGAGGGATTCGGGCACCGGAAACTTTCAGGGGCCATACCACTATGGATTTGGACACGACGGTTCATGTCGTCGGTGGCGGTCTCGCCGGTTGCGAAGCGGCCTGGCAACTCGCCTCGGCCGGAGTGCCGGTGGTACTGCACGAAATGCGCCCGCAGCGCAGCACCCCCGTTCACCGCAGCGACGGTCTGGCCGAACTGGTCTGTTCCAATTCCCTGCGCTCGGACGATGCCGGCTACAACGCGGTTGGGTTGCTGCACGAAGAGATGCGTCGCTGCGGCTCGCTGATTCTGGCCGTGGCCGATGCCGAGAAGATTCCAGCCGGCGGTGCGCTGGCGGTTGACCGCGACCGGTTTTCGGCCGCAGTGACCGCCGCGATTGCCGGCCATCCGCTGATCATGCTCGAACGAGGCGAACTGACGGCATTGCCGCCGCCGGAGTGGGACAGTGTGATCATCGCCACCGGGCCGCTAACCTCGGCACCGCTTGCGGCGGCGATTCAGGAGCTGACCGGAGAAGAGTCGCTGGCGTTTTTCGACGCCATTGCTCCGATTGTCCACACAGAGACGATTGATTTGTCTCTGGCGTGGTTCCAGTCGCGCTACGACAAGCCGGGACCGGGCGGAACCGGTCGGGATTACATCAACTGTCCATTTGACCATGCCCAGTATCATGCCTTCATCGAGGCGTTGCTGTCCGCGCCTCGACTGGAATTTCGCGATTGGGAAAAGGATACGCCCTATTTCGAAGGCTGTCTGCCGATCGAAGTCATGGCCGAACGCGGACCAGACACCCTGCGTTACGGACCGATGAAGCCTGTGGGGCTGACCGATCCCCGTACCGGACGGTGGCCCTTCGCGGTGGTGCAGTTGAGGCGGGACAACGCCGCTGGAACTCTCTATAATCTCGTAGGGTTTCAGACCAAGTTGCCACACTCGGAGCAAGCCCGCGTGTTTCGCATGATTCCGGGCCTGGAAAACGCCAGCTTCGCCCGTTTGGGCGGGCTGCACCGCAACACCTTCCTGAACAGCCCGCGGCTGTTGGATGAACGGCTGCGGCTACGCGCGCGTCCGGCGTTGCGCTTTGCCGGTCAGATTACCGGTTGTGAAGGCTATGTCGAAAGCGCCGCGATCGGTTTGCTTGCCGGTCGTTTCGCCGCCGCTGAACGACTGGGCCGCACGCTCACTTCGCCGCCAGGTGAAACCGCGCTGGGGGGGTTGCTCGGCCACCTCACCGGCGGTGCCGACCCCGACACCTTCCAGCCGATGAACATTAATTTTGGACTGTTGCCACCCCCGCCCCCCGGAGTCAAAGGCCGTGAGCGCAAGGCAGCGGCCAGCCGCCGTGCTTTGGCTGCACTGGATGTCTGGCTGGTTGAGGAGTGTTCTGGGCTAGGTCTGTCGCCGCCAGAGCCGCCCAGTTTGGTCTCATTACCCTGAACGGCACCCCCACGATGAGCGATCCCCAACACGATTGGCTGGTATTTGCCGACGACGGCCACGCTCCGGAGCCAGAGCTGGAGTCGGTGCCGTCGCCGCCCCTGCGGCCGGGTAGCGGGACCAGCATCTGGAAGGTGTTGGTGGTCGATGACGAACCGGACGTGATCGCGATCACCCGTGCCGCGCTCAACGGCTGCCGGTTCATGGACCGCCAGATACAGATTCTAGGGGCGGCTTCGGCCGAAGCCGGCCGGCAAATGCTGCTCGACCATGCCGACATCGCGGTGATTCTGCTTGATGTGGTCATGGAAACCGACGATGCCGGGCTGCGGTTGGCCCAGGACATTCGCGAGCGGATGAAGCGTTATGCGATTCGCATCATTCTGCGTACCGGCCAGCCGGGTCTGGCCCCGGAACGCGATGTGATTCTGCGCTATGACATCAATGACTATCGCCTGAAGACCGATCTGACCGCGCAATCGCTCTATACCTCGGTGGTTGCGGCCTTGCGGGCCTATCACGAAATCCTGTCGCGGATGCGTGCGGAAGAACAGGCGGTCTTGGCTAATAAAGCTAAAAATGAATTCCTGGCCAATATCAATCATGAACTGCGTACGCCGCTGAATGCGATCATCGGTCTTGCTGATTTAATGGCTGGGGAGGCATTTGGTCCGCTTGGCCACCAGACTTACCATGAGTTCGCCCACGATATTCTGCGTTCGGCGCGTGATCTTTATGATACGATTGAAGCGATTTTGGATGTCGCCACGATCGAAACCGGGACCTTGGTGTTGCAACTGGAACCGGTCAAACCGGCGGGGCTGGTTGAACGGGTACTGCGGTTGATGACTCCGGCGGCTGAACAGGCGGTGGTCGCTCTGCGTAGTGCCGTGGTTGCGGAGTTGCCGGAACTGCGCGGTGATGTCCGCCGTTTGCGCCAAATGCTGGCGGCGCTGGTTTCGAACGCGATCAAATTCACGCCGGCCGGCGGCTCGGTGGTGGTTGGAGTGGCTCCGCTCGTCGGGACGGCGGTCCCCGGTGTGGTGATCACGGTAGAGGATTCCGGCATTGGCATGAGTCGGGATGAGATCGATCTGGCGCTGTCGTTGTTTCAGCAGGTCGATGGCAGCCTTAGCCGACGGCGGGAGGGTTCCGGCCTGGGCCTGCCTTTGGCCCGCGCTTTCGTTGAGTTGCATGGCGGCTCGCTTAGTATTGCCAGCCAGCCTGGCCAGGGCACCGCAGTTACCGTGACTCTCCCTGCGAATCTGGTAAAATCAAGTGGGTCCAGCAACTGTCTTCTCGCTCATGCCGAGGCATGATTTTGATCCCAAGGTTTGCCGTCACGAACGAGCGCGTTTAGGATTCCGAGCAGGCGGCGCATAACCGCGACGATGGCAACCTTGGGCTTTTTTCCGGCG
>CAUYTZ010000221.1:0-4574 GCA_963575695.1 uncultured Gammaproteobacteria bacterium
CAGCCGCCACTTGCCGGCGGTATACGTGAGCCGGCCGGCGCAGCACGACAGCACATCCCTGGTCTGGGCTCGGGTAATGCGCGGCAACAGTTCCATCGAAACGGCGGTTATGCCGGCTTCGGCATAGGCCACAACCTGCTCCCGGATCAATGTTTCCAGATGCGCATTGCCCTGAGAGGCCTCGGTTGCACGCTTGATGAACTCGACCTGTCTTCTTTCATTGCGTCCGCAACACTGTGCGGACGCACGGCCACCCCCGTGGCGTGCTCGATCGCACTCAGCACTGAACCCGGCGGCAACAGATGCTCGAACAGCGACCGCGCCACCGCCATTTCAGCTTCCAACCGGTCGCGATACCCGCGCAGGTCACGAATCATCACCCGGTTTTCCAGATGAATGCAGACCCGGGCCAGGAATTCAACCCGATCCAGCGGCTTGGTAACGAAATCAGTGGTACCGGCTTCGAAGGCGCAGTTGCGATCCGATGCCCCCGACAGGGCGGTTTGCATCAAAACCGGCAAATCGGCATAGGCATGGTCGGCACGCAACTGCTCACACACCTCAAAGCCGTCGATGCCCGGCATCATGATGTCGAGGATGAGCAGCTCCGGACGATCGGCCGCGATCTTGCCCAAGGCGTCCTGACCATCGACCGCATAGACCACCCGCGTGAACCCGGCTTCGGCCAGCAGGCTGCCAATCAGCACCCGGTTCCACTCAATATCGTCCACCACCAGAATCAGGCAGTCGTAAATCGGCAACCGGCTACGTCGCCGCATTCCGCTTCGGGACGAACCGGTGGAAAGCGGTGGCGAAGTCACAGGTCAAACCTCATCCGGATACGCCGACCGCCATCCAGCAACTGGCACGACTGGGCAATGCCGCTGATCAGATCCAGCCCACGACCGCACGGCCCGCAACGGTCGGTTTCCACCACGATAAAGCCGGCCCCCTGATCGGCGATTTCGACCGTAACCCCACCAGCATCCAGTTCGCAAGACACGTCCAGCCGCCGGTTGGCGAAGTCCGGATCGCTGATCCGCCTGGAAATATCTTCCGAGAAACGATCCAGGGCCGACATGGTCAGCCCCTTCATGCTTTCCACCTGAAGATTGCCATGGACCAAGGCGTTACTGATCGCCTCGTGAATCGCCAGTTCGATGTCGTCGCGCCGTTCGGAACCGATCTCGCGTCGGCTGCCGACCGCCTCCACGATGTCACGCGCCAGCGTCAGCCGGTTGGCGGTAACGGTGGTGAACGACGCCACCAACACCCCGCTGGCCGCCAAGGCAATCTTATTCAGCACCGCCGCATCGGACAGAATGCCGAGTTCGATCCAGGCCGCGAACGGCCGTAGCCAGCAGTTATCCAGCGACTCGGGATCGACCGACCCAACCAGCACCACGATCCGTTCCGGATCGCCGTCCCCAACCCGATCATCTTCCGCTGGCCACAGCGGCAAGCCACCAGCGACCGCCAAGCAAGCCAAACGCTCGCTAGGCACCCCCAAACCATGCAAAACAGTGACTTGCGAAGCCAACAAGGCAAATACTCTCTTAGTCTTCGATCGTTATCAGCTTGCCCAGTTGGGCCACAGTCAGCACCCGCTTGACCTGCCCTGCGGCCCGACGCAACAAAAACTTCTTATTCTGGCCTTCCAATTCCTCACGCGCGATCAGCAACATGCCGATACCGGCCGAATCGACAAATTCAAGGCTACTCAGATCCAACACCTGGCACTTGGCATCATTGCCAATCATTTCCTTGATCAACGCCCGCAACTTGGCGTGGTCATTGAACGTCAGACGACCACTCAAGCGCACAACCGCTTCTTGGTCCTTAATGTCGAGGCTGTAGTCCATGGAGTCATGCGTCCTTAAAGTCGAAATGGATTACGATGCCGCCGACGGTTGGCGGAAACTCAGAACAGTTCAACATCCCCCGCCGCACTTTCGGCCCCGCCGCCGTGTGCGTCAAGCGCGCCGAGATCATCAAGCGCCGTACCTTCCAGCAACAACTGGCGCACGAATCGCTGGCGCATCTCGCTCAAGGTAAAACGACCAAGCAGATGGTCGATCCACTCCCTGGCCGGAGCGATTTCGACATGGTCCGGCAACGCGATCCGGGTGCGCGAAATCAGTTCCTCCAACCCACTGTCAATCACGTTCATGCTGTCGCCGACGTGCTCCAACTGCTGCTTGGCCCGGTCCTGAAACTGCATGCCCATGATCATCTGACCGATGTTCATCGACATTTCACTGGCCGAAGACGAGGCCGCCTCCAGCACATCATGGAAATGGTTGGTCTGGGCGACCAAACTACCCATCGCCTTGTCCACCCGCTCCTTGGCCAGAATCTGCGGCGACATGTCGGTGGTGGCGATCTTGCGCAGAATGTCGTGGCCCTGGCGCACGCCGCCAACCACTGCGGCCACGCGCGAGCGCATGTGATCGGCCAGCGCGCTGGTGGTCTTGGACAACTGGCGAACTTCGCTGGCAACCACGGCGAAGGTGCGCCCGGCTTCTCCAGCACGGTTGGCTTCGATGGTTGCATTGAGCGCCAGGAAGTTAGTCTGGCGGTTAATGTTATCGATATCGGCGATGCTTTTTTCTAGATCAGCCACGTCCTTCTGCACATCATCCAGCAGATAGACCATACTCATAGCCTTCTGCGACAACATGATGATGCTGCCGATCATCTCGCCGATGACGGCCTGCATCGAGATAACCAGTTGCTCGACCGGAACCTTGTCTTCGTCGACTTCGACGTACTGAGCCATCGACACGATCTGATCGACGTGACTGGCCTGATCGCGGGCGGCTTCGGCCAACACCCGGAAACGACCGCTGAGGTCGACCGTACTGGATTCGACCAGTTCCGAAGTCCGATCCAGTTCGAAGCGCAGCAGGGCCAACGTCTTACGCTGTACGTCGGAAAAGCCGACCCACATGCCCAACAGTTCATGTTCCAGCGCGGCGGTTCTCTTGGCTTCCTCGGCGACAACGGTAACAGCCTCGCCCACGGCACCGCCACCCAGCGCTAATTCAGAAGCCCCCAGCGCAGACGCCCCTGGCCCAGTCACGGCTTTCCGGTCCTGGCCACCATCTCGGGAATTTCCGCCACGCCAAAAAAATTTCATGCCCACGCCCTGCCCTACCCGGTCCAGCCGGCCCGCCACCTGATTGCGGAAAACTTAACGAACCCGTTCCCCAATGGCGTCGAACGCACGCAGCATCTCGCCCGCGATTTTGGCCAGGGGTAGTTCGATTACCACCCCGCCGGCCTCCTTGGCCATGCGTGGCATCCCATAAACCACACAACTCGATTCCTGCTCCCCAATGGTATAGGCCCCAGCGGCGCGCATCGCAGCCATGCCGGTTGCCCCATCCCGGCCCATGCCGCTCAGAATCAGCCCAACCACATTGGCTCCGGCAACCGCAGCCACCGAATGAAACAGCACATCGACCGAGGGTTTATGCCCACTAACCGGCGGCGTATCCTGAAGCTGGCAAAAATAGCCAGTGCCATCCCGCAACACCGCCAAATGCGCATCCCCCGGCGCAATATACACAACTCCCTGCCGAAGGCGAGCACCCTGGCTGGCAAGTTGTACCGTTGGCTGAGACAGTTGGTTAAGACGCGACGCGAAGCTGGCCAGATAGGCCGGGCCCATGTGCTGGGCGATAACGATTGGCGGGCACTGCGCTGGCAGCGAGATCAGAATTTCACGAATCCTTTCGACACCTCCGGTTGAGGCACCGATGGCAATGAAACGGTTGCCCACCGCGCGGCGCGGCGCGGCCAGCAACGGAGCCGGCGTCACCGCCGGCCGGCGCACGGCGATCCGGGCGGTAGCCGCCCCCTTGACCTTGGCGATCAGTTCTTCGGCCATGACTTCGAAGCCATGCCCTTCAGAGCCATCAGGCTTCGAGACATAGTCAAACGCACCAATTTCCAGCGCCCTGATGGTGATATCCGAATTAGCCTGAGTCAAAGACGAGACCATAACCACCGGCATTGGCCGCAGGGTCATGATTTTTTCTAGAAACGACAGGCCATCCATCCGTGGCATCTCGACATCGAGCGTAATCACGTCCGGATTGGTCGCCTTGATCATGTCGCGTGCGACCATCGGGTCGCACGCCGCCCCGACCACCTCGATATCGGGATCGCGACCAAGCAGTTTGGTCAGCATCTGGCGCATCAGCGTGCTGTCGTCCACTATCACGACTCGGATCGGCTTCTTCACGGCTGGTTTTCCCCTCACCCGAACAGTTCGACATCGCCCGCGATGGGCTTTTGCTTCAGCGTTGAGCGGAAATTCATTTCCTGGCTGAGGGTTTCCGACAAAGCTTCCGGCCGCAGCAAACGCCGCATAACCCGGCCGCTGACCGGGAAATAATGCACACGGCGGGCATAAAGCCCACCCAAATCTTGGCTAACGACCGGAATGTTTTCATTGCGCAGATAATCGAGAGCGAACGCGCCGTTCAACTGCCCAACATCCATGCTGGTATCGATCACCTTAGCACCACCAAAGATTTTTGCTTCCAAACGGCTGCGCTTGCCACCAT